>PLBW01000023.1 GCA_003135475.1 Acidobacteriaceae bacterium | reverse complement strand
CGGTGACAGTAAGCGCTTACCAGTCGCGCAGTCAAAGGCCGATGTGCCGGTAGGCGATTTAGGCAGCGGATCCGATTACACCGTCTTTTTGCAGCACCTCGGTGTGCCTTCCGCGGATGTAACTTCGACCGGCTCCAATGGCGTGTATCACTCAGCGTTCGACAATTTCAACTGGTTCAAAAAATTCGGCGATCCCGATTTTCTGTACGAACAGCAGATGGCTCGCATCTTCGGAATCTCGATTGTCCGTATGGCGGACGCCGATGTGCTGCCCTACGACTACGAAGAATATGCGAGAGAAATTGCCGTGTACATCGAATCAGCCAAAAAGAAAGCGCAAGCTGAGTTTCCTGGCGAAGCCGTGAACTTCGGAGATGCGTCGCAGGCGGCGCATCACTTCGAACAAGCTGCCGCGAAGACTATTGGCCACCAACAAAATCCCTCGCGCGATGTTGTCAAGCTCAACCGCGCACTGCGCGACACTGAGCGCGCACTTCTCATTCCCGAAGGCCTGCCCAATCGTCCATGGTTCCGGCACGCCATCTACGCGCCCGGCCAGTACACGGGATACGCATCCGTAGTCATTCCGGGGATTAATGAAGCCATCGACCAGCACGATTTAACTCGCACCCGACAGCAAATTGAAGCTCTCGCCGCAGCATTAAATCGCGCGGCCAAGGTGCTCGAAAACGATCGTTAAAACCCTCGGGCCTATTCCCGTATCGCATGCCCAGGCTATTGGGCCGCTATGCCTTTCAGGGTATAGACCACTCAGCTAAACGAGCCGTTGTCTTTGTAACCGGCGCACCACACCTGGAATTTGGTGCCTTCACGCTGGCTGTCGCAGGCATCCATTTCCGCGCCGGTATTTTTGTCGAGCGACCAGGTCTTACCGCCATTGCGGCTGAAGTAGATGCCGCCAACCTGGGAATAGACGTTCCCTCCTGCCGCCCAGCCGATCTTCGGGGTCACAAAGCGAATCTCACGGATCGGCCAAGGATCATCCAGGGTACGGCCGCTCCACGTCTTCCCACCATCGGTGGTGCGATGCACCCAGCCCTCCACGTTAGGTGAAATCTCACCCCCGGCCACCCAGCCGGACTTATTATTGGCAAAGAACACCTCGCCGTCGAAAACCGAATCAATGGATGGGCCACAAGTCCAGACGGCGCCGGCGTCGGTACTGTCGCAATAGTTAATGCCTNNGGGCAGCAGGCTAAATTCAAGGAGGAACCAGCCACCATCGGGGTTCGATACGACGTTGGTCCAATCACCCGCGGTCGCGCCACCGTCGGTTGTATATTGGGCAGAGTTCTTAGAGCCGTCCATCAGGTCCATTATCAAACCATCTTTCCGGTTGGCGAAACGGACGCGCTGCACCCATCCAGTCGAGGTCAAAACAATATCGTTCGTCCAGGTAGCGCCTCCATCGTGGCTCCAGCGGATGATACCTTCGAATTTCGATGAATCGTAAAAGCCTGAGATGACCACGTCTTTGGCATTGAAGGCGTGCACGCCATACCAATACCACGGAAAACTCAGGTTCAGGACTTCCTTCCAATGTGCACCGCCATCGGTTGTTTTCCAGACCTGACCGGCCTCGGCGGCGGCGTAGCCAATCTTCGCGGTGGGGAAAGAGATGTCATGGATGACCGCCCCGGGCAGAGTGGCCTGCAGCTTCCAGGGGNNGGGACCGACGGTGCCGGAAGTCTGATGGCTGCTAAGCTGGGTCGGCCGGTCAGCGGACATCTCGCGGCTGGAACCCTGTACCGGGATTCTAGCGGCAATGTGTCGCGCAATCGTGTTATCGGTCTGGGCGGATGCTGCAATCGGGGTTACGCAAACTGCGATTGCGATCGCCGTGATTAGGGAATGAAATAGCCGGGAAGTCTTCATGATTCGGGAACCCTCTGGAGCGGAAAACCGCGCCGGGTAAGGATTTTAGCACGGCGAGCGTCTAGATACTCGCGATCAGTTCCGCGAGCAGCGCCACGCGCCTGGGCAGTTCGGAAATGAGAACCGACTCATGAGTTGCGTGCGCGCCTTCACCTACTCCTCCCAGTCCATCCAGAGTCGGAATGCCGAGCCCGGCCGTGAAGTTTCCGTCCGACCCGCCGCCGACGGCTGCTTCCTCCAGCTTCCAGCCCCACAACCTGGCGATCTCCGCAGCTTTTTTGTAGAGCGCAGCTACGGTTGGCGTCCGTTCCATGGGCGGACGATTCATTCCGCCGGTGATCTCGAGCTTGCACTTGCGGTTGAATGGCTTCAGCGAACGAAGTTTACGGTCGATGCCAGCTGCATCTTGTTTCCGGGCAACTCGCACATCGAGCACCGCGCTTGCCTCGGCGGGGATAACGTTCACTCGCGTGCCACCTTGCGCCGTTCCTATGTTGAGCGTCAGGCCACGTTTCAGGTCGATCAGCTTCGAGATCGCGATGATCTGCCTCGCCAATTCCAGAATTGCGCTCTCCCCTTTTTCGAAATCCAGTCCCGAGTGTGCTGCCTTTCCCGTGACTTTTAGAAGGTATTCTCCAATGCCTTTGCGAGCCGTTTTCGCCGCTCCCCTTGGTCCATGAGAAGGTTCAAGCACCAGCACTGCGGCGGATTTCTTCGCCAGATTTTCCGTAATCAGCCGCGAAGTGTCGCTGCCCACTTCTTCGTCCGAAACCAGCAATATGGTCACCGGCCGCGGCAGTTTGTCCTCGTGCCAGGCTCGCAGGGCCTCAATCGCGTGCAGCATGAATGCGATTCCGGACTTCATATCGAAGCTACCTGGCCCCCACAAGCGTCCATCGGCCACGCGGCAAGGCATAGTCGCAAGCGTGCCCATGGGATACACGGTGTCCAGATGTCCCAGCAGCAGCACTGGCTTTCCGCCGCGAGTGCCGGCGAAATCTACCTGCAAGTGATCGCCAAAAGTCTGCACCCGGTGAAACTTCGCGTGTCCGCCGAGGCCCTCAAACCTGCCGGCAAGCAGCGCCCCCAGCTGGTCCACCGCGTCTTTGTTGTCGGTGGGAGACTCAAGCTCGACCAGTTGGCGGATAGTCTGCACAATCTGGTCTTTGCGTTCCTGGAAGTAGCCCAACCGGTTCGAGATTTCGCTTTTGGTAACAGGTTCACTTTTCGAAGCTTTCTTAGGCATGCAATCCTTTTCTGGAAGGGTTTGGCGGCGCGCGGTACAGTATAATCTTCGCTCTCCATCTTTCGCTCTTCGTCTTAACGAGAAACAGAATGACCGACACTGCTCATCCTGCACCCGAAGCTCCCGCGGCGGCCAAGACTACGCTGGATATTAATGACATCCAGCGCATCCTGCCGCACCGTTTTCCTTTCCTGCTGATCGACCGCGTACTTGACCTTACGCGCCGGCAGCGCATTGTGGCGATCAAGAACGTCACTATCAATGAACCGTTCTTTGCCGGACACTTTCCCAATCAGCCCATTATGCCTGGTGTGCTTATCGTTGAGGCCATCGCCCAGGCAGGGGGCGCGCTGCTGCTCACCGAAGTGGAAGACCGCAGCGACAAGCTGATGGTGTTTACGGGCATCGAGAAGGCTCGCTTCCGGCGGCCCGTGGTTCCCGGCGACCAGTTGCGGCTCGAAGTGGAGGTGAAGTCCTGGCACCCAACGGCTCGCAGCATCGCCGTGCGTATGGAAGGTATCGCTTACGTGGGCGACAAGCGCGTGGCCCAAGCCATTGTGACTTGCCAGCTCGTGGACCAGGCTCGCGGCCGGGGCACATCGGAGGACGGCGTCAGTTCTTGACCTTCCATGAAAGTCCACCCGACCGCCATCATTGATCCGAGCGCCAAGGTCCATCCCAGTTGCAAGATTGGTCCCTACTGTGTGATCGGGCCAGAAGTGGAATTGGGAGAAGGTTGCCATCTGGTCTCGCAGGTGGCGATCGAGGGACCCACGAAAATTGGCGCCGACAACAAACTCTTTCCATTTTGCTCGATCGGAATGGCGCCGCAGGATGTGACCTACGCCGGCGAACCTACCCGCCTGGAAATTGGCGACCACAACCAGATTCGCGAGTTTGTTACCATCAACCGCGGCACCGTAAAAGGCGGCGGACTGACCCGCGTGGGCAGCCACGTCCTAATTATGGCTTACACCCACATCGCACATGATTGCGCGATCGGCGACCACGTCATCCTGGCCAATGCGGCGACACTCGGTGGCCACGTCACGGTGGAGGAGTGGGCCCAGGTAGGCGCGGTTTGTCCCGTCCACCACTTCGTTCGCATTGGCGCGCACTCGTTTATCGGCGGCTGGACGACCGTCACCCGCGATGTTCTTCCCTTTTCCAAAACTTCTGCCGCCCGCGATGCTCAAGCCTACGGGCTGAATGCGATCGGGCTCGAGCGCCGCGGTTTCAGCAAGGAACGGATTGGCAAAATCCACCACGCCTACAAAGTCCTGCTGGCATCGAAGCTCAACACCTCGCAGGCTCTGGAGAAATTGAAGTCCGAGCCGGACCGTGGAGACGACGTGGAAACGCTGATAAAGTTCATCGAACAATCTGAACGAGGGGTGATTAAGTAGCTTTCAGCTTTCAGCATTCAACCTTGAAGACTGTCATTCTGAGCCGCTACCCCGTCCCCACGAAACGGAGCCTGCTCTGCATCGCTGAGCATGATTTTCATTTACACTGGCGGGCGATGTCTGACAGGAAAGGGAAACTCGGTCTCATTGCGGGCAACGGCCGCTTTCCTTTTCTAGTGCTCGACGCCGCCCGTGCGCAGGGCTATGAGGTCGTCGTCGCCGCCATCAAGGAAGAGGCCTTCCCCGAGATCGAATCCCACGGCGCGACGGCTGTTCATTGGCTATCGCTGGGAGAACTTTCCAAGCTGATTGAGATTTTCAAACGTGAGGGCGTGCAGCGCGCGATCATGGCGGGACGGGTGAAGCATAAGCAGATCTTCTCGAGCATTCGTCCGGATTGGCGTTTGGCGAAGCTTCTCCTCTCGCTGGGTACGCGCAACACTGATTCTCTGCTTGGAGCGGTCGCGAAGGTCCTCGCGGATGAAGGGATCGTTCTGGAAAATTCCACTTCATTTCTCGAACCGCTGCTAGCCAAGGCCGGCGTGCTCACCAAACGCGCGCCCTCTGAGCAGGACAAGAAGAACATCACTTACGGACGCACCGTAGCCCGGCATATGGCGCAATACGATATTGGCCAGACAGTGGTCGTCGCAGAAACTGCCTGCGTCGCGGTTGAAGCTATGGAAGGTACCGATGCGACCATCGAACGCGCAGGCCAGATCATGGCTTCGTTCGAATCCGGTCCTTCGACGTTGAGCCGCGCGCTAACGGTCATCAAGATCGCCAAGCCGAATCAGGATATGCGTTTCGACGTTCCGGTGATCGGAGTGAAAACGATTGAAGTGATGCGGAAAGCAGGCGCAACTTGTCTGGCATTGGATGCGGGCAAATGCCTGCTGCTAGACGGAGACGCGATTATCACCGCGGCGGACTCGGCTGCGATCGCCATTGTCGCGGACTAAGCCCAGCCGGTACCAGATACGCTTCCACGCACGGACCGGGAACGACTTCGTGAGGCTGCCACAGGTTGCTTTCGCATCTCAGCACGCACTCGGGTGAGATCGTATGCGGTTTGCAGATTCATCCAGAACTGCGGCGTCATTCCGAAATACTCGCCGAGACGGAGGGCAACGTCCGCGCTGATGGCCCGCTGTTCGCGCACGATCTCGTAGATTCCAGGCAAGTGCAGGGCCTTCGCCAGTTGATACGCGGTAATCCCCATGGGCTCCATGAATTCGGTGCGTAGAATTTCCCCAGGATGAGCGGCAATCGTTTTTTGCTTCCGCGAGGTCATGTTGTTGGATCTCTCAATAATAGTCCAGGATTTCCATGTCATCGGCCACAAGTGTCCCTGTGCCCGATCACATTGCCGCTGTGATATGCCTCATAGCTGAAGGCCTTGGTCTGTGATACACAAGTATGTAAGCCAAGCTGGCCGCAGAGCCGGCACGAGCCAACTATGAGCCATTCCGTTTCGCGGGGCACAGGCTCCGCTTCCCCGCAAGATCTGTGCGAGAAATGTGCCGTTTCTAAAGGGACTCTCGTTCCATTACAACTTTACCCAGGGCTTACGCCCTGGGCTAAGAGCAGTTCGGCCCGCCACGGCGGGCTGGATTTGTGCGATTCGTTGCATGGACACAAATCTGCAAGGAGTCCACAACATGCGTCGCGACGAGGGAGGGCGCCATGTTAAGGTCGCTCTTCATTGGGCTTTCCGAAAGCA
>PLBW01000007.1 GCA_003135475.1 Acidobacteriaceae bacterium | reverse complement strand
GGCACGATGGCCATGTTGTTGGTGATCGACCCGTCCTGCGCGTTCAGCGTCGAGACCACGGGCTGGGTGGCGCCGTCGGGCCACAGCGTCAGGTAGCCCAGGGAGCCCACCGGCACGACCGTCGCGTTGAAGACATACGCCTGCGCCAAGCTGGATATTCCACAGGCCGAGTTCAACACATCCACCGGGGGGCTCAGCGTTCCGGTGAAAGGCTGGCCGCTGCCCATCTTGCGGGTGTCGATGACCCTACAGGGCTGTACCCCGTACAGCGACAGCCCACCCTGTCCCGCCGCTGCAAAGTAGCCATCAATGTCAATGGCTAGGTCGGTGTCATTGGTCGGATAAACCGAAACCTCGCTGTCGGTGCCTGCAGCCACAATCGCGGCATTGGCGATGATCTGACCACCGATGTCGTTCAAGGTGGAAACCGTAGGCCGCGACTGGCCCGTGGGCCAGACCGTCAGGTAACCCAGCCCGCCGTGGGGCACGACGGTGAAGTTCAGCGAATAAGCGGCTGCACTGAGAGGTATGTTACAGGCGGCATTAAGGATGGGGAAGGCGCGTTCCTGGCCACCGGTGAGGGAAGGCGGTCCCAGGCCCTGGGGATAACCGCTATGGCGCGTGTCGGCGACCCGACAGGGCGGCAAGGGATAAAACGCAAACATAGGAGGGGCCAAGGTGGAATCAGACACCGGCGCGAAGTAGCCGTTGACGTCGACGATCACATTGGTGGTGTCCGTAACGTACACGCTGATCTCTCCGTCGGCGCCCGCCGGCAGGATGGCGGCGTCGGCCTTGATGCGTCCATCCAGCGAGTTCAAGGTGGAAACCACCGGCTGCGGCTGTCCGGCAGGCCATATCGTCAGGTAGCCCAAAATTGCCTGCGGAACCACTGTGACGTTGAGCGAATAGGCGGCTGCGGAAGGCATAGTCGCGCAGTCGCCAGCGCCGGAAATGGGGAAATCCTGGTGTGTGCCACCTTGTATCGCGCCACCACCGCTCCGTCGAGTGTCAACAGCCCGACACGGCTGGCTCAGGGGAACAAATTGCACCGCATTCGACAAGGGAGGAAGACAACCCGCGAATTTTGCCGAAGCGATCCGCGTACTCCAGTCGTAAACCTGAGTGACCATGTAGTACTCAGTTGTGTACCAGAAGGTGCAATTGTCCACGGGATCAATGCGCATGGCGCTGTAATCGCCCCAGCGGTTATAGCTGCCTTGCTGCGAACCGGTCCCATTAACCACCGCAACCTCGTTTTCCAGCGTGCCAAGCGCATCGGCGGGGGTGCGTCCAGCGATGAAGATGGACGGGTACATAGTGGTACTGGACTCGCTGTACCCTACCAGGACGTCATTGCTCTGGTCGCGCGCTATGGAACCCATCCATCGCCAGTTGGTATCGGGAGCGTAGGTACCCTGCTGCGAGATGGTCAGGTCGGTAGGATTGACGACCGTCTGTGGGGTTGCGAACTCCATCCAGCGGACGCCAATCTGTCCGCCCGTGGCGGCCACGTCAAAGTTCACGTACCAGTGCTGCTGCGCAGTTGGAAAGGACGAGGTGTCATCGTAGTAGGCGAAGCGATACATCAAGCGATCGCCCAGTGAGTCCAGTAAGTCCGAAATGCCCTCCTGCGGAACGCAATTGCCGCCGTAGCTGCCGTTACAGCTAGGAGTAAAGCCGGCAATGGATACCAGTTGGGAATTGGGGCTGCCGGTGACGAACGAATTCGCCGGAGTCGCGAAATCAGCATGGAAGGAGTAGACGGACAGATGAGAATTGTCTACGTCTCCCACGCTGCCGATGTAGAACTCATCCTGACCTGCGGGTGGTAGCGTCGGGGAGTCCAGATCTCCTGGTAACAAGCCGTCCTCGCCAACGGTCAACTGGAAGCAGATCTGGGTAGGAGTGGGGGCGCCCGCGAGCATCGCTGTGCGGTCATACGCGCAGACTTGAGGACCTAGGAAGGTGCCGTCGTTGGGGCCGTAGTTGTTCTGGGCCTGGAAGTAGCCCGTGGGCCAAATGCCGATCTTCTGGTAGTCGGGGAAGCCGTTACCAGGCACCGAGAACTGCCAAACATGCCAGGTACCAGTCGCGTCGTAGGTGTCGGAGATAGCCACGCAAACGGCGTACGGAGAAACGAACACGTTCTGGAAGAGCAACCAGCGATGGGCAACCCTGTCCCATTGCACGACGGGGTCGCCGGAGTCGTTGTTGGCGCACAACGTTCCGGGGATGCCTGACACCCAAAGGGAGTTGCCATCGAGGACTCCAGTTAGCGCGTTACCGCTCTTGTCGAAAACCGCCCAGGAGGTGTTCACGTACTCAACAAGCTGGGTGTCGCCCACCGCCATGTTGGTGTCGGGAGGAGCGAACTGTATGGTGAAGTTGGGGAAGCCGTTGCCGAGGCCAAGAACATTGATACCGATCGAGTAATTCGGTGGGGTCCCGGCAGTCTTCTGTTCCACGCGATCGACAACGGAAGCAGCGGGACGCTTGGGAATGCGACGGACCGGGTTGGCCTCGTGAAATCCATATTGCGGTGTGCGCGGCAGCTTGGCCAAGTCCCGGAGAGGCGCCGAAATGCCCGAAGCAACGGCATGATTGACCGTCGGCTTCGGAGAGTTGTTCTGCGCGGCAAGCGGCACGCTAAAGAACAACGCGAGCATGCCCACGACGGGCGTGGACAGGTGGAAAATTTTCCTTGTCATATCCCATCCTCAATTCTGTACATCGTACTCTTTTGGCTGCTTGCTTCAACGGCCCAGAGCGGGCTTCGTGGCCCAATCCATGCGCTGCTCCACGTGGCACAGCAGCCTCGAAAGATCGCATTCGCGGTTAGGGCCGCGCCTGCGCCGTTGGCCGGCATTTCCACGACACGGTGCTGGCCTCTCGTCACTTACCGACGAGCCGAAATTTTTCTCGATGAGTGCTCGTAGTACGGGCCTACTGGTCCGGGCCCATTCAGGTTCTCGATGTTGTAAACACGCAGGACATCCGCAATCGGAGCGCTTGCTCGACGATTGGACCGGCAAAGCGAGTCATGGTGTTCTCTACCAAGTCCGGGGATGAGGCTATTCAAGCATCTAGACCGCATCTTGAATGTGATGTTCCTCACCCAATCGCGTGATAGGTTCAATGAGCCCAGCGCTTTAGCGCTCTTAGCGCTGGGCTCTCGACCACTTGCGCAACGCAAGAATGGTTGCGACACAGTCTCCTTAGGGACGGCAGAGTTTGTAACACCGTCTCTTTAGCCCTACGGCGCAAAGAAGCCCGAGATGTCGAGGATCAGTTGCGTGATCCCATTGGCGAAGGCATCGACCTTTCCGTTGGTGGTGGGCACGATGGCCATGTTGNNCCACAGCGTCAGGTAGCCCAGGGCGCCGGTGGGGACGACCGTCGCGTTGAAGACATAGGCCTGCGCCAAGCTGGAGGCTGCACACGCCGCATCCGCCACATCCACCGGCGGGCTTAAGGTTCCGCTGAAGGGCTGACCGCTACCCACCTTGCGGGTGTCGATGACCCGACAGGGCTGCACCCCGTACAGCGACAGTCCACCCGGACCCGCCGGCGCGAAGTAGCCGTCGATATCAATCAGCAATTGAGTGTCATGGGTCGAATACACGGAGATGTCTCCACCGGTGCCGGCGGGCACAATGGCGGCATTGGCCACGATGGTTCCCGTCTGGTCATTCAGGGTTGACACCACCGGCTGCGACTGGCCCGTCGGCCACACTGACAGGTAGCCCACGGGATGGCCGGGCACTACGGTGAAATTGAAAGAATAAGCCGCCGGATTGACGCCGGAGGGAATGCACGGGCTATTCAGCACCGGAAAGTCACGCGGCGTCGCGGCTAACAACTGGGGCGGACCCAGGCCCGTGGGAAAGGTGTCCACGCGCGTATCGGCGACCCGACAGGGCGTTATCGGATAGAAGGCCAGCGTGGAATCAGACACCGGCGCGAAGTAGCCGTTGACGTCGAGGATCGCATCGGTGGTGTTGGTGACGTACACGCTGACCTCTCCGTTGGCGCCCGCCGGCAGGATGGCGGCATCGGCCTTGACGCGACCATCAACGGAGTTCAAGGTGGAAACCAGCGGCTGCGGCTGTCCGGCAGGCCATATCGTCAGGTAGCCCAGAGATCCCTGCGGGACCACTGTGACGTTGAGCGAATAGGCGGCTGCGGAAGGGAGAACCCCACAGTCGCCAGCGCCGGAAATGACGAAATCCTGGTGTGTGCCACCCGGAATCGGACCGCCGCCGCCATACTGCGGCCGGGTGTCGACAGCTCGACAAGGCTGGGCCAGCGGAACAAATTGCAGGGCGGTGGGAGGAGTGCCATCGATCACCGAGACCGTCCCGTCGTAGGTATTGCAATAGACGTCGTTGCCGCAAATGTTCGGCACGTAAATTCTATTGGTCGCTGAGTTGATCGCCACGGCGTAGGGAACAGACCCGACGCCAAGGTTGGCGAACACAAGGGTCGCGCCGTCAATGACCGTCACCGTCCCAACGCTTAGGCAGGTGGGATCACTGCCACATTCGTTGGCGACATAGATTTTGTTGGTCACCGAATTGACGGCCGCGGCGTACGGAGATCCCCCCGCAGGAATGCTGGTGTAGGTGAGAGTCCCGCCGTCGATCACCGACACGGTTCCGTTAGAAGCGCCCTGGCAGGAGGCGTCGCTGTAGCACCCAGTGGGAACGTAAATCTTGTTGGTGACCGAATTGACTGCTATGGCGTGAGGACCATATCCGCCGATGGCGACGTCGGTGGTGGCAAGGCTGGCGCCGTCAATCACCGTCATGGTGGCTGTGCTTCCACAGTAGGAATCGTCGCCGCATTCGTTGGCGACGTAGATCTTGTTGGTCACCGGGTTGACGTCCAGAGCGTAGGGAGAATTCCCCACGGGAACCGTGGCGGTGGCAAGGGTCAGCCCGTCGATGACGGTCACTGTCCCGAAAGGGTAGGGGGGTTTTGGGAGCAGTAGGAATCGGTACCACAGTAATTTGCGACGTAGATCTTGTTGGTCACCGAGTTGACCACTGGGGGGTGAGGGCCGGGCCCGACGCTGACGGTGGAGGTGGCAAGGGTAGCGCCGTCAATCACCGTCACCGTTCCGTCGCAGGTATTGCAGTAGATATCGTTGCCACAACCATTGACGACGTAGATCTTGTTGGTGACTGAGTTCACCGCCACGGCGTTGGGGCCACTCCCCACGGCAACCGTTGTGGTGGCAAGGGTCGCGCCGTCAATCACGGTCACGCTGCCCCAGCCACAACTGGTATCGTCGCCGCACCAATTTGCGACGTAGATCTTGTTGGTCACCGGGTTCACCGCCACGCCTCCGGGAGAGTATCCCACATTGACAGACAAGGTGTTGTTGGTCGTCCCGTCGACCACCGTTACTGTACCGCGACTGTAGTAGGAACACATAGTATCGGTGCCACATTCGTTTGCAATGTAGATCTTATTGGTTACCGGATTGAGTGCTGCACTGTTGGGCATTACAACCTACCGGTATGGTTGCAATCACTTGCTGTGTGAAGGCAGGCAGCGCCAGCCCTGCCAAGCAGACGATAAGAATCAATACGTAGAGAGCACGACGAACGCTTTGCATGACTACCTCCCGATCTCAAATCAGCTTTTTGCGACGCTCTGACGCCCGACAAGAACCGTCAGAGAGAGAAACTGGAGTATGGAGGCCGCAGTCATTAACAAAGCAGGGTACAAAGCAAGGCTAGCGCGACAGGTACCTTAGCGGATCGATGACTAGCTTTGTCGGCGAAGCAAGTAAGGCCCAACCGTGATGGCACGCCCAAATGGGGGCGTACGCGGGTCAGAACGGCCTGGGTCGTGCGGTCAGCCGCCAGTAAGAGGATTGAGAAGAGAGGAATGGCCTCGTACGGCTGGGCCTCTGACTCGTCGTAGGTGGTTTCCAGCGCATCTTCTACCGGAACAGCTAAAGACAGGCTCAAAACCAGAAGCACGAAAAGGATGAGAGCGGAGCGCGGCTTTCTCATTACGCCCACTACACAAAAACAGTGTATTCCTGTTTGGGCAGATTCCCATTCATGAGTCAAGAGAAATGCGAGGGTGATTCCCGAATTAGAACTGAACCTGGCTCCGTCTGTTTGCAACCTGTCAGCTTCATTTTTCGCTTGCGACAAGGCGGCGAACCATACATTCCGTGTTGTCCATGATTCGACCGGAATCAGCCCATCAACTTTCCTGAAACCGACTTCTGGACAAGTTGGCGATCTGTCTCGCGGCGACACTCGTTCTCCTCTGCAGGCCCTACGGCGCGAAGTAGCTGGAGATGTCGAGGATCAGTTGCGTGA
>PLBW01000135.1 GCA_003135475.1 Acidobacteriaceae bacterium | reverse complement strand
GCAATGATCAGCTTCTTATCGGCCATCTTCGTCTGCACCGTTGCAATGATGGCGGGATCGGAAACTTTCCACATCCGATGCAGCACGTCGTACTGGTCCCGCACCTCCACCGTCGGAGGACCGCTCTGCCGCAAA
Source organism: Acidobacteriaceae bacterium (assembly GCA_003135475.1). Classification (GTDB taxonomy): domain Bacteria; phylum Acidobacteriota; class Terriglobia; order Terriglobales; family Acidobacteriaceae; genus Bog-257. The sequence goes on along the minus strand of PLBW01000135.1, from coordinate 4,356 downwards.
GCATTGTCAATCTCTCCCGCGGGATCGGTGTACAGCATGAAGATCTGTCCGCAATGGGCCTGTGTGGCCCGCAACAAGTTCAGCCGGTCCGCCTTGGGCTTGCTCAGCGTCTGCTCATGGCGGAAGACGACCTTGCGGTCGTAGTCCTCCACCTGCCCCAGGGCGATGAAACTGCGCCGCTCGGCGATCGCACCCGAAGCGTCGCCGGGAACCTTGAAAGTCTGGGTGTAGAGATAAATGCTGGGTTGCGGGTCGGGCACCAGAACGCCTTTGGCCCGCCATTGCTGCAAAGAAGCTGCAGCTCGCGTGTACACGTTCTGCTGCTCGTTGTCACCGGCTTGCGGCTTGCCCAGAATCACGCGCACCAGGTTATACGGGCTGGCTGCGTAATACTGGTCCTGCATTGCCGGGGTAATTTTGTCGTACGGCTGGGTTACAACTTCAGCAGGTGACACCTTGGAAGGGTCATACCGCAGGGCCTGGAAAGGAAAAATGTCCGCCATATAAGGGCTCCGCCTCTCCTAAAAATGCAGATTTGATATATGAAAAACTCTTTTGGGAGGCGCCACGATTGTAGCAGTTCAACAAAGGGAAACCCCAGGCGCTGGAACTACATCAATAGGGGAGAAGCTCCGGCATGATGGCTCTTGGGGGCGGTTGCCGCGGGGTTATCTGACTCCCCAAGCTGTGATAACATTCAGCCCACAGTCCAGAAGGATCTTATGGCCCGCGGTCGAAGTTTGGGGTTCGGGTCAAATTGCTCGACGATTCGGTACCCGGTTCAGGTTCAGCGGTCGGAACGTTTTTCCAGACGGCCCGTCCAATCCTTCGTGCGTATCGCAAAGGGCCTGCTTCTATTACTTGCGTTTTGTTGCCCGGCCTCCTGGCTGGTTGTTCCGAGCTACGCACAAGACGAAGATCAAAACGTACATCTGGTTCCTCACGCAGCCAAGAAACCCGACCCAGTTCCGAGCGCCGGAATTGCCGTACCGCCCGGGGTGGTTGTCGATCCCAGCCTCAAGACGCACACTAAGCCGATCCGGAAAGACGTGGATTTAGTGCTGGTCCCGGTGACCATCACAGATCCGATGAACCGGCTGGTGACCGGGTTGGAAAAAGAAAATTTCCAGCTAACCGATAATGGACAGCCGCAAGAGATCCGGCACTTCTCGAGCGAAGACGCGCCCATTTCCCTGGGCGTCATCTTTGATATCAGCGGGTCCATGAGCGACAAAATCGATAAGTCGCGCGAGGCGGTGGTCGAATTCTTCCGCACGGCCAATCCCCAGGATGAGTTTTTCCTGATCACTTTCTCGGAAAAGCCCGAGGTGCTGGCCGATTTCACTTCCTCCGTCGAAGACATCCAGAGCAAGCTGGTTTACGCCGTGCCCAAAGGCAGAACTGCATTGCTCGATGCCATTTACCTGGGCATGAATCGCATGCGCAAGGCGCGCTACGAGCGCAAGGCGCTGTTAATCATCTCCGACGGGGGCGACAACCACAGCCGCTACACCGAGGGCGAGATCAAGTCGATGGTGCGGGAAGCCGACGTTCAGATCTATGGCATCGGCCTGTTTGACGTTAATGGTTTCAAGACGGCAGAAGAACGCGAAGGGCCGGCCTTGCTCAGCGATGTGACCGAAGTGACGGGTGGACGGACATTTACCATCAGCAATCCGAACGAGCTGGCGGATGTGGCGACAAAGATTGGCATCGAGCTGCGCAACCAATATGTGCTCGGATACCGTCCAACTAGCCCAGGACGAGATGGCAAGTGGCGCAAGATCAAGGTGAAACTGAATCCTCCGAAAGGTCTGCCGCCGCTGCACGTATATGCCAAGACGGGATACTATGCACCAACGGAATAGACGCTACCATTCGTTCGTAGTGCTAATCGCATTGGTTCTATGTATCGGAACCTGGATGGTGGCCCAGAATTCGACTGCCTCGGGGCAGTCGGCTCCGGCTGGCAGCGCCGCCGGCCAGCCAACCGCCCCCGCACAGAATCCGCCAGCACAAGCCCCACCGGCAAGTGTCGCGGCCCCGAGTGGCCAGCAGGAAGCTGCTCCACTACCGCCCGCGCCCAACCAGCCTGGGGACACAGTGCAGGTGCCGCAGCCAGGTGAAGCGCCCGAAGAACAACAGGGCGATGTCTATGTTTTCAAGAAGCAAGTTGACGAAGTTACTTTGCACGCCACCGTGGTGGACGATCACAATCGCCTGATCGCCAATCTGGCCAAGAACGATTTCACCGTATTCGAAGACGGCAAGCCCCAGAGAATCACCTCGTTCCGTAACGAGGACATTCCCGTCGCGATGGGCATCGTCATCGATAATTCAGGGTCCATGCGGGAGAAACGTCCGGCGGTGAATGCCGCAGCCATTAACCTGGTGCAATCCAGCAATCCTCAGGACCAGGTCTTCGTTGTGAACTTCAGCGAAGAGTACTTCCTCGACCAGGACTACACCGCCAAGATTCCCAAGCTGAAAGATGCGCTGGAACGGATTGAATCGCGCGGCGGCACCGCGCTCTACGACGCCGTGCTCGCATCTGCCGACCACTTGAAGGAAAGTGGCGCTTTGGAAAAGAAGGTCCTGTTGGTGGTGACGGACGGCGACGACAACGCCAGCCGCCACTCGCTGGAGCAAACTGTGCGCCGCCTGGAAGAGAAGAATGGTCCAACGATTTACACCATTGGATTGCTCCAGGATGAGGGTGCCAAGCGGGCGCGCCGAGCGCTCCGCGAAATGGCGGAGGACACCGGCGGGGTCGCGTTCTTTCCCAAGGACCTCAGCGAGGTGCAGGCCATCACCTCGCAAATCGCTCACGATATCCGCAATCAATACACCATCCAGTACAAGCCCGGCACGCCACAAAGCGCAGGTGGCTATCGCACGGTGAAGGTAGAGGCCCAGGCGCGCGGCTACAAAAAGCTTCAGGTCCGCACCCGGAGCGGTTATTACGCTGGCCAGCAACATGCTTCGGCAAGCCAGCAAGCCGGCATTAAGTAGATCAGTGTTCAGCGGGTCGGAAATTCTTCGCGGGGCCCCGCTCCGTAGAAAATCATTAACCACCGAGACACGGAGTGCACGGAGGAAACTCTGGAGGAACTAAGAACTCCGTGATCTCCGTGCCTCCGTTTAATTTCCATTGCTGTGGGTGGGCCATAGGCCCATGCGGCAGGATCCATGCATTGACCGACCGATTCCGGTTCACGTAGGCTTGGTAGTTCGTGCTTAGGTGCTCATGAAGACTGCTGAAATCACCTCCTTGCGAGTCGCCGAAGACATTACCGAACTGGTCGGCGAAACCCCCATCCTTCATCTGCGGAAAATCGTTCCACCCAAGGTTGCCGATGTCTATGCCAAGCTCGAGTACCTGAATCCTGGCGGCAGCATCAAAGACCGCGCCGCGCTGGGCATGATCCTCAAGGCAGAGCAGGCAGGGTCACTGCAGCCGGGCGCAACCATCTTTGAGGCGACGGCCGGTAATACCGGGGTTGGGCTGGCGCTGATCGGGTCGGGTCGCGGTTATAAGACCGTGCTCGCCGTGCCCGAGGGTTTTTCCCAGGAGAAAGTCACACTCATGGAGGCGCTCGGCGCGGAGGTGATTCGTACTCCTCACGCAGACGGCATGGAGGGCGCCATCCGCTACGTGAAAGAGCGCGCCGCCAGGACGCCCAACTCGTTTGTCGCGGGACAATTTGAGAACCCGGCCAATCCTGACTTCCACTACGAGACCACGGCACGCGAATTGTACGACCAAATGGGTGGGCAGATTGACGCGGTGGTGATCGGCTCCGGCACCGGCGGCACCTTTACTGGGGTGGCGCGTTACCTGAAGGAACGCAACCCGCAGGCCTTGGCGATCGTGATTGAGACCCAGGGCTCGGTATTAGGCGGAGGGCCAAAAGGCGAGCACGAGGTGGAAGGTATTGGCGCCAGCTTCATTCCCAAGACCTGCGATCTTTCCCTCGCCGACGAGGTCATCGCTGTCAGCGATCACGACGCCTTCGACATGGTGAAGAAGCTGGCCGCGATCGAGGGTGTTCTGGCAGGATCGAGCGCCGGCGCAGCCGTGTTTGGGGCCATCGAAATTGCGCGAAGGCTAGGTCCGGGCAAGCGCGTGGCAACCATCATTCCTGATTCCGCCGAGCGCTATCTGTCGAAAGACATTTTCCACTTCAACGAACAGCACTAGCCACGGATTGTTCTTGAACCAGGGACTGTTCTTGAACCACAGAGACACAGAGAAGGATGTTGTCACCACGGAGGCACGGAGGACACGGAGGTTTCATTTCGCGCGAAGCGCGCTCGTTCCTTCCTCCGTGTCCTCCGTGCCTCCGTGGTGCAATC
>PLBW01000165.1:276-3274 GCA_003135475.1 Acidobacteriaceae bacterium | reverse complement strand
GGTCGCTGCATTAGCCTCTTCGCCATGTCCCTCTCCGACGAACTCTGGATGGAAGAAGCGCTTCGTGAGGCGCAACGTGCGCTGGCGCTGGGCGAGGTCCCCGTCGGAGCAGTCGTCGTGAGCGAGGGCCGAATCGTAGGCCGGGGATGCAACCGTCCTCTTTCTACCAACGATCCCACGGCACACGCTGAGATCCTCGCGCTGCGTGAAGCCGGAACGGCCATCGGCAACTACCGTCTGCTCGACTGCGAAATCTACGTGACGGTTGAGCCCTGCTCGATGTGCGCCGGCGCTATCACTCATGCGCGGATCCGCCGCCTGATTTACGGAGCCGAAGACGCGAAGGCAGGCGCTGTGCATTCCGTGCTCCAGGTCCTCAATCATCCCAAGCTGAACCACCAGGTCGAAGTCAGCTCAGGAGTGCTGGCCGCACGGAGTATGCACCTGGTGCAGAGCTTTTTCCGGGAGCGACGGAGTGAAGGCGATAATCCTCAATGAGCGCTCAAGCGCCGATAGCGACATGGCCTTTTGCCGCCCTGACCAGCGCCAGCGCGGTGAAATCGTTCTGTGCGGGCGCCGCTCGCATGAACTGCTGCACGCCGTCGAGGATCGCGGCAGCCATACCTTTCGCGCTTTCCACCGAGGAGCGCTCCAGTTGTTGTTTGACGCGCTCCAGCCCAAACTCTTCCTTCTTGTACGCAGCCTCCACCACACCCCGCGACACCAGAAGCAAGGACGCGCCNNGGATCGCACAACAATCCCGGAGTGTGCCCCGCGTTGGCATAACAGATGGTGCCGAGCTCCTCGTTATAGCAGCCCAGAAAGGCAGCACAGGAGCGAACGCCGGCGGCAGACCGGCGAATGCTCAGGTTCAGCTCCAGGCAGAATTCCATCATGGTATCGGCCTCGTTGATTTCCTCGTCGGCAAATCTCTCGCTGCCTAATTTCTGAAATGTCTGCCGTGCTGCCGACACAATCTGCTGGTTCTCTTCGTGACTTCCGGCAACGTCGAGCAAGCCAAACACAACCCGGTTGGGGTTGGCACGAAGGAAATGGTAAAGGTCGCCACCCACCCGTTGCCCATGAACCATGCCGGCGATGTCGGCGCCGGAAACAGCGGGAAAATCTGCTTGAGTCGGAACAGCGCGAGAAGGCGCTTCGCGCTCGCGGTGGAAAGATAGCTTCATAGAAGGCGTTAATCATAGCCGAAATCCTGCGGATTGCAAGAGCAGTGTCAGGCCCTATTTTCATCACAGCGGTTTGCTCGTTCTCATTGCGCAACGATGGACCGGCTGCCTAAGCTTCAAGAAGCTGAGCCAGGAGATGGTGCTCTGTTAGGATTGAGGTTTGATGAGCAGCAACTCTGAAGCAACCCCCGAAGAGGTCAAAGGGCCCCTTACGCCCACAATGCCCCGAGCCTCAACCACCGCTATGACAAGCGCTCTTACCCCTAGCAAGACAAACGGGTTGCAAGACCCTCCGCTGCTTGCCGGGGTGGCCGCCAAGCACCTGCAGGAGGAGGACGATAGGCGAGATCTGTTTCAGTACCTGCCGGAAACGTACAGCCTGTCGCATCGGCTGCGCAGGCATGGCTGGTCCACGCTCCGCTACCTGACGCAGACCGAGGTTCATACCTACGCCTTCTCGGTGGCGGCCAATGCGATCCTGTCGTTCTTTCCGTTTATCGTCTTGCTGCTGACGCTCATCCGCCGGGTCATTCGCTCCCAGGCCATGTACAACGTGGTGCTGGAACTGTTGCGCGACTATCTGCCGAGCAATAAGGATTTCGTTATCCGAAACTTGCAGTTTCTGGCCAGCGTGAGAGGGCGCGGCCAGGCGCTGTCTTTCGTGATGTTGCTGATCACCTCGACGGGAATTTTTCTTCCGCTGGAAGTAGCACTCAACAGGATCTGGGGCTTCAAGAAGAACCGGTCCTACCTCATGAACCTGGTGGTCTCGCTAGGACTGGCCTTGGCATGCGGTTGCCTGGCAATGCTTTCGATCGCCCTGACGGCGCAGAACCTGAAGATGCTGGGGCTGGTGATTGGCGGCCAGAACTTCGTCTTCGCGGGACTGGGATTCATCGTGATGAAAACTTCGGCGATTTTGGCTACGATTGGAATCTACTTCCTGATCTACTGGGTACTGCCGTACGGCAAGGTCCCGGCGCGAGCGGTGCTGCCGGCGGCGATCATCACCGGCTTGGTGTCGGAAGCGGCGAAGTACATCTACATCCTGCTGCTGCCGTGGCTGAACTTTCACGAAGTGTACGGTCCGTTCGCGGTTTCCGTGACTTTGATGTTCTGGTCGTTCTGGAGCGGAATGCTGTTGCTGGGCGGCGCGTATTTGTCGGCGGCTGAGCACAGCAGCCGAGTCGAGGCCAGAAGAGCAACCGCGGCGGCGCAGCGCTGATCTCTGGCCACCCAGCGCTGCGGATTGTTTATCCATTCCTTCATAGGGAGATGAACACCGAATGATCCGCAAATTGAAGTCTGGAGAATACCGGCTCTACTCACGCAAGAAAGATCCCAAGACAGGCAAGCGGCGCAACCTCGGCACGTTCAAAAGCCGCGACCAAGCCGAGGCCCGCGAGCGCGCAGTGCAATACTTCAAGCGACAATAACCGAAGGCGACCCGACCGTGCGATGCAGCGCTTCAGCCGAGAGCGGAGGAACCTGTTTTTCGCTTGCTGACAGCAGGTCCCTCGACTCGGTCGCCGCGGCGACCTCGCTCGGGATGACAAATCTACTTCAGTGCCGTCTTCGTCCACTGGTCTACCCACTCATTCACCGTCTGGTACCACAGCCTGCTATTCTGCGGCTTCAGCACCCAGTGGCCTTCGTCGGGGAAGTAGAGCATCTTCGACGGAATCTTCAGCCGCTGCACGGTGGCGAACAACTGAAAGCCCTCCGAGACGTCGAGCCGGTAATCGAGCTGGCCATGCACCACCAGGATCGGTGTCTTGAAGTTTGTCGCCGACAGATGCGGCGACCACTTG
>PLBW01000165.1:0-132 GCA_003135475.1 Acidobacteriaceae bacterium | reverse complement strand
ATCAGGTCATGGAAAGGAGCGCCACCCCAATCGCCATTGATGGCGTCGATGAACTTCTGCCCGTAGCCAGTTGAGCCGTGGAAGTTGATCATGATCACCACATAACCGTTGGCGGCGAACAGTTCGGGATTC
>PLBW01000041.1 GCA_003135475.1 Acidobacteriaceae bacterium | reverse complement strand
TTGCTTCCGTCTTCGACCCGCACGCCGCCCTTTGCCAAGACGGGGACGGTGAGCTTCAGCTTGTCCGCAAGCCGCTTGTAGGCGTCTGCGAAACAAAGGATTTCCACCGACCCGTTCATGTCTTCGAGCTGCCCCTGCGCATACAGATCACCCTTCTTCGACTTGGCCACGCGGATGTTCTTCAGGATGCCTCCGATCGACACTTCATCCCTGCCCGTGGACGATTTCAATTCGGCAACCTCGGTGGTGGACAGGGCGTTAAAGTCGAGCAGCTTTTCACGGTACTTTTCCAGCGGATGACCGGTAATGAAGAAGCCGAGGATTTCCTTTTCATGGCCCAGCCGCTGGTGCTCATCCCAGTCTGGAATGTTGGGCAACGGCTTCTCGGCTTGCGTGGCATCGTCCTGCTGGAAGACGCCGAATAAGCCGTGCTGGCCAAGCGCCGCATCTTTCTGTGTCTTCTGGGCGTGCTCCATCGCGCTGTCAATAACGGCCATCAACTGCGCCCGACGCCCGAGCCGGTCCATCGCGCCGCTCTTGATCAACGACTCCATCACCCGCTTGTTGAGCAGGTGCAGGTCGACCTTTTCGCAGAACTCAAATATCGATTTGAACTCGCGCGCCTCTTTGCGCGCCGTGACGATGGATTCAATGGCGTTGTGGCCGACATTCTTGACCGCTGCCAACCCGAAGCGAATGGCCTCGCCATGCGGCGTGAAATACGCATCGCTGACATTGACGTCGGGCGGCTCAACCGCGATCCCCATTTCGCGGCATTCGTTGATGTACTTCACCACGTCGTCCGTGCTGCCAGAGACGGAAGTCAGCAGCGCCGCCATGAACTCGACCGGATAGTGTGTCTTGAGGAATGCGGTCTGGTAGGCGAGCAACGCGTAGGCGGCCGAATGCGACTTGTTGAAGCCGTATCCGGCGAACTGCTCCATTAAGTCAAAAAGCTTTTCGATCTTTCTAGGCGGGAAGCCACGCTCGGTAGCGCCTCGGACAAACCGCTCGCGCTGTTTGGCCATCGCCTCCGGATCTTTCTTGCCCATGGCGCGACGGAGCAGGTCGGCCTCACCCAGCGAATGTCCGGCCAAGCGATTGGCGATCTGCATCACCTGCTCCTGGTAAACGATGACGCCGAAGGTCTCTTTCAAAAGCGGCTCCAGCTCGGGCAGGTCGAATTCGACTTTCTTGCGTCCCCACTTGCGCTCGACAAAGTCTTCAATCATGCCGCCCTGGATCGGTCCGGGACGGTACAGCGAGTTCAACGCTGTCAGATCTTCGACACAGGTCGGCTTGTAGCGGCGCAACACGTCGCGCATGCCATGCGATTCAAACTGGAAAACTCCCGACGTCAATCCAGTGTGGAAGACCCTCTCGTAAGTCTCTTTGTCATCTAACGCGAGCTTCTGCAGGTCGAGCCGTTCGCCGCGCGTCTGTTCGATCAGGCGTAGCGCGTCATCAATGATGGTGAGCGTGGTGAGCCCGAGGAAGTCCATCTTCAGCAGGCCCAGCTTTTCGACCGCCTTCATGTCGTAGGCGGTGACGATTTCGTCGTTCTTGGTGCGATGCAGCGGAACCAGGTCGGTCAGCGGCTGCGGCGAGATCACAACTCCGGCGGCGTGCACGCCTGCGTTGCGCACCAGACCCTCAAGCCGCTTGGCCGTATCAATCAGTTCCTTGGTCTGCGGTTCATTCTGGTAGGCGGCGGCCAGCGGGGGTGAGTCTTTCAAGGCCTGGTCGATGGTGATGTTCAGCGTAGTGGGAATCATCTTCCCAATGCGATCCACCTCGGCGTAAGGGATGTCCATGGCGCGGCCGGAATCTTTAATCGCCGCCTTGGCCGCCATGGTTCCAAAGGTGATGATCTGCGCCACATTGTCCCGTCCATACTTCTGGGTGACGTAGTCGATGACCTCGGAGCGCCGGTTCATGCAGAAGTCAATGTCGATGTCGGGCAGGCTGATGCGCTCGGGATTGAGGAAGCGCTCGAACAGCAACTCGTTCTGCAGTGGATCAATGTCGGTGATGCCGAGAGCATAGGCCACGCACGATCCTGCGGCCGATCCGCGACCTGGGCCGACTGGAATATTGCGTTCTTTGGCGTAGCGAATGAAATCCCACACGATAAGAAAGTAGCCGGCGAATTGCATCTGCCGGATGATGCTGATCTCGCGTGACAAGCGTTGCTCGTACTCCTCCACGGAATGCTTCAACCGGCCTGTGGCCTGGAGTTCGCGCAGAATATTCAGCCGGTTGGCGAAGCCTTGCCGCGTGACATGCTCAAAGTAATCGGCAAGAGAGTAGCCCGCGGGCACCTCGAACTTGGGGAACGGATCGTGAACTTTTTCCAGCCGGACGTTGCAGCGTTCCGCGATCTCCAGCGTCCGCGCCAGCACGTGCTCGTATCCCGAGAAAACCTTCTCCATCTCCACGGCGCTTTTCACGTAAAACTGGTTGCCAATGAACTTCAGACGGTTGGTGTCATTGATGGTTTTGCCCATCTGAATGCAGAGCATTACGTCCTGCGCGTGGGAATCGTCCTCGCAGAGATAGTGGCTGTCATTAGTCGCGACCAGAGGAATGCCGAGGTCCTTCTCCAACTTCAGCAGGTTCGACTGGATGCGCGCTTCCTCCGGCAATCCCTGGTCTTGGATTTCGAGATAGAAATTTCCTTTGCCAAAAATGTCGCTAAACGTAACCGCAGCTTCGCGGGCTGCGTCGTACTTCCCTTCCGTGAGGCTCTCGGCGACTTCACCCTTGAGACACGCGGACAAACCGATGAGCCCTCGGGAGTGCTCGGCCAGAAATTTCTTGCTAATGCGGGGCTTGTAGTAAAAGCCGTGCAGCGATGCCTCGGAGACAATCTTGACCAGGTTGCGATAGCCTTCGTCATTCTCAGCCAGCACGACGAGATGGTTGTAGCTGTCGCCCTCCGGCGAGGCGCGGTGGTCTTCCTTCTTGCAGATGTAAAGCTCGCAGCCCAGGATCGGCTTCACGCCTGCTTCCTTCGCGGCATTCATGAATGCCACGGCGCCGAAGATGTTGCCGTGGTCGGTCATGGCGACGGCGGGCATGTCGAGTTCTTTAACACGCTTGACCAGGCGCTCGATGTTACAAGCGCCGTCCAGCATCGAGTAGTCGGTGTGAAGGTGAAGATGTACGAATTGCGATTGGGACATTCGGACTAGGGCCTTCGCTCTCTCTCATTGTATGCGCGGAGGCTTGTGGAAATCTCGGGAATCGGTCTATAGCGTTTCATCGTGATGCGGAATATGCCCGGTCGGCGTGTCGGGCGAAATCAAACGGCCGCCGGTGATCTCCTGGCCAAGAGGAGTCTGGCGCGGACGCGACGATTCAGCTCGTTTCCCGTGCGCCCGGTAAGCAAAGATGACCGCTAGCAGAGGGGCAGCCAGCAGCAATCCCCAAAAACCAAATATCAAGCTGAGCAAAATCGGCACGATCAGCGACGCCCAGATCGGCACCCTAGCTGTGCGTCGCATGATCACCGGCTGCAAGACCAATCCGTCAATCACAATGATGACCCCGTAGAGAATGAGGACGTACAGAAACTGCTCGAAGCCGCCGGCGAACAATCCGACCAGTGCCGGTCCCATGAATGCCAGCACCGGCCCGAAGTGCGGAATGAATTGCAGGCCGGCCGCCAGGATTGCCCAGAACGGCGCCCACGGCACATGCAGGTAATCGAGTCCAAACCACCACAGCGCGCCCACCGCCAGCGAGTCATAGCATTGCGCGATGAACCAGCGGCGCAGCGCCCCTCCGGTGACGTCAATGTGCCGGGAAAATTGCATGATGGGTTGGATGCTTGGCCAATCGGGACGGTCTCGCACCCATGCTACACTCAAAGTTACCCCTCCTCGGAGCGTTTGCCGCGATGAAATTTGGCGTGATCATCTTCCCCGGTTCCAATTGCGACCACGATGCCTATTGGGCCATTTCGGAAGTGGCCCGCCAGCCCGTGACCTTCCTCTGGCATGACTCGCCCGACCTGCAGGGTTGCGACGCTATCATCGTGCCCGGTGGATTCGCTTATGGGGACTACCTGCGCACCGGCGCCATCGCCAAGTTTTCGCCGGTCATGGAGTCGGTGCGCAAATTCGCCGCCGATGGTGGACTGGTACTGGGCATCTGTAATGGATTTCAGATTCTGTGTGAAGCCGGATTATTACCCGGAGCGCTGCTGCGCAATGCTGGACTGAAGTACGTCTGCAAGCCGGTACACATTCGTGTGGAGAGCACCAACACACCCTACACGCAGCAGTTGACCACGGGCGAAGTTTTGGAGATTCCGATCGGCCACATGGAAGGCAATTACTTCTGCGACGATCCCACGTTGGCGGGGTTGAAGGAGCAAGACCGCATCATCTTCCGTTACACGACTCCAGCCGGCGAAGTCACCTCAGAAGCGAATCCAAATGGTTCGCTGGAGAACATTGCCGGCGTCTGCAATGAAGGACGCAATGTGCTGGGCATGATGCCCCATCCGGAGCGCGCCAGCGAACCGGAGCTCGGCATGACCGACGGGGCGAAGATCTTCCATTCGCTGGTCTCAGCGATGGCGGAGAAATAGCGCTCAGCAATCAGCATTTAGCACTTGGTTTTGATGTCCGGTCTCGGAATGGCAGCGAGCGGCATGGGGTTGTCCTGGGTTCAAGACCAATTGCTAAGTGCTAACTGCTGCTTTATCGGAACGCTTCCTTGTTTACCACGTAGGGCATCTTGGTCACATCGCCACCGTAGTTTTGCTCCAAAACGTCAATCAGGGCCTGCACGCAACGTCCGGCCATGCCGCGCTGGGGATCGAGAGAAAGTCTCGTGATCCGTGCGGCGCTGGCAAAGTGCGGATACAGCCGGCAGCGGTCCTCAATCTCGGGATCGCGCAACGGTGAATCCGGCGGCAATGGCTCGGTTTCATACACATCGAGCGCGGCGCCTGCAATCCATTTTTCCTTTAGCGCCTTGGCCAGCGCTTTCTCATCAATCACAGGCCCGCGCGAAGTGTTCACCAGGTACGCTGTGGGCTTCATCGTGCGCAGGGTACGCTCATTGATCAAGTGATACGTGGGCGTATCGCTCTCGCCTTCACGCAGCAGGGGCACGTGAATGCTGATGAAGTCGCTCTGACTCAGTGCCTCCTCAATGGAAACGTACTTGATCGAGGTGCGCTCCCGCTGCATTCCGCTCTTGAAGCGGAGATCCGCCTGCTGTTGCACGTCCGCAATCAGCTTTTCGTTTGGGCCCATGGCTTCGTAGCACAGAATATTCATGTCGAAGCCGATGCACTTCTTGATCATTGCCTGCCCAATGCGCCCGGTGCCGAGGATGCCGATGGTTTTGCCGGTCATTTCATCGCCGAGAAACGGCAGATAGGGATGCCAATAGCCCCACTTGTTCTCGCGCACCAGATGTTCGGCGCTCCATAGTTTGCGCGCCAGGTCAGCCAGCGTGAAAAAGGCGAACTCCGCAGTCGCTTCCGTCAGGACGTCCGCAGTATTGGTAAAAGGAATTCTGTAGCGGTTAGCGTCGGCGCGGTTGATGTTGTCGAACCCGACCGCGTACTGGGCAACAACCTTCAGCGTGCCCTTCCCTGCTTCGAAAATCTCAGCATCGATCGGGTCGCGCAACGTGGTGATGAGCCCGTCGATCCCGCTGCGAACTTTCTCGATGATGAGGCTCTTCGACGGCGGCTCGGGATGCGGATAGACATCCACTTCGTAACCGCGTTCGCGCAGGCGTTTGCAGGCAGCATCCCCGATATCGGCGGTGGCAAAAATACGGAACTTTTCTGGCATGAGAGTCATCCGATGTCGAGTCTTCACATTTCACCGAATGCACCCCACATGCAATCGGCCGGTAAGACGGGATGGCGCGCCCTCGCGCACACTTTGCGAAGCGCTTGCGGTGCCGTGCCCGAGGCACTCGCAACGTTCTACTTACCTACCCAGCGCTGAGGCGCTGGGCTATCTTCTTTCGTCCCACTTCGTGGGACTGGCTCAAATGCAAGTCTCGAACTCTTGCGAATCCTCGAAGTGCATTCCGTACGAAGAGCAACCACGAAAAAAAGCCCGCTGTGCGGCGGGCCCGTATCCCAGAGTTTTCAATCCTACAAATTCTTCTTCGTCCACTGATCGATGCGATCCAGCGCTTGCTGAAGATTCTCGATGGAATTGGCAATGCTGAACCGCATATAACCTTCACCGAAGGCGCCGAATGCCGTTCCCGACAGCCCCGCGACTCCCGTGTCGTCAAGCAGCGCGTCCGCCAGCTTCTTCGACGGCCAGCCGGTCTGCTTGACATTGGGGAAGGTATAAAACGCGCCCTTGGGCAACCGGCAGGAGAATCCCTTGATCTGATTGAGGCCATCGACAAACACGTCCCGGCGGCGCTGAAACTCCTGGCGCATCTTCTCCGGCTCGCTCTGGTCGCCGCGCACCGCCTCGATTCCCGCCATCTGGGTAAAGGTCGCGGTGCAGGAGTTGGAATTGGTCATCAGGCGCGCGAACTGTACCGCAAGGTCAGGCCGCATGACGCCATAACCCAGACGCCAGCCGGTCATGGAATAGGTTTTGGAGAATCCGGTCAGAATGATGGTGCGGTCCTTGAAGCCATCCACCGAGGCGATGCTAAAGGGCTCGCCTTCGAAGAGCAGGCGGCTGTAGATTTCGTCGCTCAGGACCATGATGTCGCGGTCGCCGATGGCGGCGGCAATGTCTTCCACGTCCTTCTTGGTGATGATGCCGCCGGTGGGATTCTGCGGCGAGTTCAGGATGATGACCTTGGTGCGATCGCTGATGAGACTGGCCAGCTCGTTGACGTCGAGGCGGAAATCGAGTTCCTCGCGCAGCGGAATGGGAACCGCTTTCGCGCCCAGGAAGTTGATCATCGACTCGTAAATGGGGAAGCCCGGATTGGGATAGATGACCTCGTCAGCCTCTTCCACCAGCGCCAGCATGGTGAAAAAGATAATCGGTTTGCCGCCGGGAACGACGACGACTTCATCCGGGCTGACCTTGATGCCTCGCGAACTGGAGACCTCGGCCGCAATGGCTTCCCGCAACTCGGGCAGGCCGGCCGCCGGGCCGTAATGGGTAAAACCCTTGCGTAGCGCATCAACGCAGGCATCGACCACGTTGGCTGGCGTATCCATGTCGGGCTCGCCAATCTCGAGGTGGATGATGTTTCTTCCTTGACGTTCCAAGGCGCGGGCACGCACCAGCACTTCGAAGGCAGTTTCGGTTCCCAGCCGCGACATCCGGTTGGCGAGGCGCAGTTGTGTTTGAGTGGTAGTCATAGGCGAACCGATCGATTATACGCCGCGGTAAACAGCCGCAAGTCCAGACCGTAGCCTTATCTTCACCAAGGGTAATGTGACGGTCGGCTGCCCGAGACACGATGGCCCCGCGGAGTCATGATCATCGGAAACCAGCACTTGAAACTGTTTCATTCCCCGTACTCGATCTCGAATTCGATCTTCGCCGTCTTCCCCAGCATGGCCGACACAGAGCAATACTTTTCCTTGGACAAGTGCACGGCGTCTTCCATCGCTTTGTGGGTGACGTTTCCGCCCACGCGGTAGATCAGGCGAATGCTGGTATAGATTTTGGGGAACGTTTCGGCACGCTCGGCCGTGGCGCGCACTTCCAGGGTCGTAAAGGGCTCGCGCTTCTTGCGGAGGATACCCACCACGTCGCTGGCTGTGCAGGCGCATAAAGCAATCAAGACAAGCTCGATCGGACTGTTCGCGGACTTCTCGGAGCCGGCATCCACCACCAGCGCGTGACCGCTGCTTGCCTGGCCGACAAAGCGATCGTCATTGGCCCATAGCGCTGTCGCCTCGATCATTTCATCCTCCGCTTCCCGCTTTTCGCTGTTCGCTCTTATCCTTGAGCCGTTGGCTGTTAGCAACTGTCCAGTCGCGCCTGCTACGAGCTAAAAGCTCGGAACTAAAAGCCATTAGCGAATGGCCAAACGCGAATAGCGAAAAGCCAAGAGGGATTCTTCACTACTGCTGTTTCTTCGGTTGGCTAGCGCTGCTGTCTGGGTGCTTCTCGTAAATTGAATACTGCCCCTGTGGCCGCTTCAGCCGGATCACCATTTCCTGCTCGGGCTGGTTAATGGTGTAGTCCTGTCCGAAGGTCTGGAAACCCGGGGCGATGACCTGCACGCGCAGGTTTCCATACGGGATACCATCGCTCTCGGTCTTGCCCTCTGAATCCGTCTTAAGCTCAAATCCGCCCCGCGATTGCTTGCCGTTCCCTCCCACGGGATGCAGGATGACGGCTGCATTGCGCACTGGCTTGCCATTATCGTCCTTCAACACAACAAACTTGAGGGAGGACGCCTGGCCTGAAGGCTTGTTCTGACCGCTCGCGGTGAGCACAGCAGGAATCACCAGCAGGACAAGGATGGCTAACCTTAGGCACGGCATCTTCATGACCTTTGTATTCTAGGCAACCGTAGTGCACACCGCAACGCAATCGATTCCCGACGACCTTGCTAATGGGAACAATCGGGCAAACAAGCGGGAATGGCCATGCGATAGAATTCCACTACTTATGAACCGCTTGCTCCTCTACTTGCATCGCAAATCGCGGGAGCAAAAGCATCGCCTCTTCCTGCAAATGCTGCGCCCGACTCCCGCAATGCGCATCCTGAACATTGGAGCGTCCGGGACCGGCATTGGTTTGCCGGAACAGCTTGAATCTTTTTACCAACACCGCTCGCAGATCATTGGCGGTGGTATTTCCTTCGCCGATGTGCAGGATTACCGTAACAGTTTCCCCGGCGTGCAGGCGGTGGTTTTCGACGGCTGCGCGTTGCCCTTCGCCGACAAATCCTTCGATATCGTCTATTCCAATGCCGTTCTGGAGCACCTTCCGGCACATGGGTTGGTAGAGCGCTTCGCGGCGGAAGTGCAGCGAGTGGGTAACGGGTGGTTCATCACCACACCCAACTTCTGGTATCCCTTCGATCCGCATTACCACTTGCCCTTCGTGCAGCTCCTACCGGAAACCACACAACGCAGTCTGGTGAGGTGCCTGGGCAAGACGCCCTATGATCACTTGCACCTGCTGACCGCGAAACAGTTGCAAAGGCTATTTCCCGCTGGGAAAGTAGTTGGCTGTCGTGTGACGTTCTATCCGGAAACCCTGATCGCTTACCGCCCGCCTTCAGTTTGAGTCGGACGGCTGCCGCTTTAGCGTGGGACGTCCATCGTCCTTCTGCTCGGTCGTGCTGCCGTCGTCTTTCGGGCCGGCAGTGCTGCCGGAACCACTTGAGGCAGAGCGCCTCAGCAGCACTGGACGCGACGGGTCCCGCTTGCCGCCGCCGAGATGCCGGCTGTTCTCGAGCGAGGTGAGGCGCTGCTTAACGGCTTCAAATTCGCTGGTGTTCACAACGTACGCATCGCGGTCAGGCAGATACTTGCGGATTTCGTCCTGTGCGGCCTTGATGCGGTCCGCATTCATGGGATGAGTGGCGAAAGCCTTGGCCACGAAGCTTTGCTTCTTTTTTTCGTCGACCTTCAGCTTTTCAAAAAACTCGACAAACGCTTCCGGATCGTAGCCTGAGGCGTAATCGTATTCCAAGCCCAACAGGTCGGCTTCGCGCTCGGCGTCGCGCGAGAACTTGAGAAAGCCAAGCGGCACCGCTAATCCAGCCACCTCGCTGATTGCGTATGCCACCGGTCCGCCAATGAAGATCAGGGGCACGGAGGCCATGTTCCAGATCTGCGCCCGGGTCATGTTCTTGGTGGCGTGCCGGGCGGCGACGTGGGCGATCTCGTGCGCCATTACTCCAGCCAACTCGGCTTCATTGTCCGCCGCCAGAATTAATCCGCTGTCCACGTAGAAAAAGCCCCCGGGAAGCGCGAAGGCATTGACCTCGTCATTGTCGAGGACCTTGATGATGAAAGGCACGCGCGCGTCGGAGTTACGCACCAGATTCTGACCGATGCGGTTGATGTATTCCGTGATGACAGGATCGGTGACCAGCCGCGCTTGCTGTTCCACCTCAAAAGATAACTGGTGCCCCAGCGCCACCTCGCGATCGAGGGAGTAGAAGTCGAGACCGCTTCCCACGTTGCGCTTCCCGATCTGCGACACGTCATACTTGGCGGGCAGTTCGGCACGTGCTTCGGAATTGAGTGGTTCAGCCTTCGCGACAGCCGGCTTCGGAGCCAGCGAACTCTGTTTCGCCTCAGCCTCATCGGAGTCGTCGCGTCGTCCGGCGGCCTCGATCTGGGCGGCCGTGGGAATCTGCGAACCCGTTGCATCCGGTTGCGCCGGAGCAACTGCGGTCGTCTCTTCTCCGGCGCTGGCCGGAGTAGCCTGAACTTCTGTTGCTGGCGATGTCTTCGTTGCATCCGATGTCGAAGTCTGGGCCATGCCGAAGCTCTGCAATGCAAGCGCAGCCAGCAGCACAGCAAACCCAGAGGTCAGCCGGCGCGCGACAGACAGGAATCGATCGGCATCTGACACGATCACACCCACTCAATTCCCGATTATGCTGCCAAGGTCGGGGTTATGGGAATCGAAAAAGTGCAAACAGGAATTGCAAAGAAAGAATTTAGTCGACGAGCAAGAAAAACTGATGCCCTAGTTGCTTCCGGCTGTCCAGTGGATTCCCTTTTTCTGCCGGGAATTGTGGATTTTGCCTCGGTGCCGCTCCCCCAATTATCCCCAAGGAGCCTATCAATCAGTTTGCATTAACATACTTAATTTACAAGTAGATAAAGAGGGGGCGGTACGTCGCGATCTGTGAATATGAGTGAATCATACTCATACCTTCCCTTGACTTCCTGGAGCCGCCGAGTTAACATTAGCACTCGTTGATACTGAGTGCTAACAGGCTGCGTGCAGTCAATTTGATGGCGCCCCTACCAACGTTCCGGGTTTTATCCCAAGATTTCACGCAAGTGCTGGCAGCAACCCGCCGCGGCGGGCCAGAGCCAGCCAACCCGCCTCGGCGGGCAATCCAACTTGAAAAGGAGTTTGAAGAATGGCTACAAAGCTTACTCCCCTGCACGACCGCATCGTGGTTCGCCGCGTCGAAGAGGCCGAGACCACCCGTGGCGGAATCATCATTCCCGA
>PLBW01000088.1:7996-22078 GCA_003135475.1 Acidobacteriaceae bacterium | reverse complement strand
GCGGGCATTTCCAACTTCACGGTGCAGGTGACGGATTCCAATTCGCCGCCGGCGACCGCGACTGCGCCACTGAGCATCACCATTGCACCGGCAGTGCCGTTGAGCATCACCACGACCTCGTTGCCGTCGGGTACGGCGGGCACCGCCTACAGCGCAACGCTGACAGCCATCGGCGGAGTTTATCCCTATACCTGGGCAATCATCTCCGGCACCTTGCCGCCTGGGTTAGGTCTGAACGCAAGCACCGGCGTGATCTCGGGCACGCCGACCACGGCCGGGACCTCGAACTTCACGGTGCAGGTTGCCGACTCGGAAACCCCGCCCGTCACCGCCAGCGCCCCACTCAGCATCGTCATCAGTCCGGGGGGCGGCGGTAATCCCGGGGCACTCACGGGCAACTACGCTTTCTACTTGAATGGCTGGAACTCATCGGGCGCGTGGACGCTGGCGGGCAGCTTCATCTCCGATGGCAACAGCCACATTACCAGCGGCGTTGTCGATGGCAACTCGGTGACGGGCCAGCCGTTCAACACAACCATCAGCGGCACCTATTGGATTGCGGCCAGCGGTTTGAACACAATCACGATTCAGGGACAGTCCTATGGACCGGTGACCTTTGCGTTTGTGCTTGACTCGTCCGCCAACGGACGAATCATCGAATACGACGACACCAGCGGCCAGGGCAGCCGGGGTTCCGGTGTGCTGCGCAAAGCTAACCCCAGCGCATTTTCTCTGAGCGCACTCAACGGTAGTTGGGTGTATGGGACGAGTGGCAACGACCACGGAGATCGCGACGTTCAAGTTGGCCAACTCACACTGAACTCCGGAAACATCACAAATGGGACAAACGACGAAAACGATGGCGGAACTTTGAAAACCGGCACTTTCACAGGTACGATGTCCTCGGTGAATTCACAAACTGGACGGGCCACAATGACCGTACAAAGCACCCAGGGCACTGCTCACGAGGTAGTCTATGTCGTTTCTACCGGCGAGACGGTGATGGCGAACACCGATTTCAACGGCCCTCCCATACAGGTAGGCTCGGTGCTGCAGCAAAGCGGCCCGTTCAACAACGGCTCGCTGAACGGCACGACTGTGATGTATTCCCAGGACATCCATAGCGGGGACGGCCTCGACCAATCCGACGCCGGGGTCATCAGCTTCGCCGGCAACGGCAACTTCAATCTTCTTGCCATAGACGAAGACACCGGCGGCACCATCACGCAGCAGCCGCCAGGGCCGGGAAACTACACGGTAGCTGCCAACGGGGCCATCAACCTCGGCGCAGGAAATCCGGCGGGCTTCCTGATTGGCCAGAACCACGGATTCTTTGTGGGTACTGGCTCCAATTCCATCTTCGGGACCATCGAACCGCAAACCGGCGTGCCGTTCTCGAACGCATCCATCGCCGGGACCTACGCCGCGGGCTCACTGGCGCCGCTGGACTATGCAAATGGAAGCAATGAGGTGGATGTGGGACCGGCGGACGGTCTCGGTACGCTTACCTTGAATGGAGACTACAGCCAATCCGACGGGCTTGGTCAATCGCTTGGCGCAATCGTTACCTACTCGATCACTTCCAATGGCAGGGGCACGGCAGAGGCGCAAGGCGACCCGGGTCCGGCCGTTGTTTACGTGATCTCACCCACCAAGTGGATCGTCCTGCTGCCAAGGACGGACGCAAGAGTGCTCGTGTTTGGGCACTGAGCGTTTATAGGTCGATCCCCTTGAACTGCTGGCCGGCGCCTTCCGACGCCGGCCTTTTTCAGTCTTCAGCGACTGATGTCCTGCTGGGTAGGGATGGCTACTTTGTGCCGGCCACAACTAATGCCTATGATTAGCATTTTCAGTGCCGTGCGCTTTTTCTCTATACGTGCCTATTGATTCCGGGACACAGCAGTCCTATAGTTGTGATGTGTTGCGCTTTTTCTCAGCGGTTGCCATTGTAATTGTGGCCGTTGGCCTAATGCTTGTCGGCTACAACGTACTTATTCTTGGAACGGGACTGGGCGGCGCAATCTTACTTCTTCATCGCTATTGGCGGGATTTCGCTTCCGAGCCCGGAGTGACTCAAAACATTCAATGGATGGCTATCGTCGTAGCCGCGCAAATGCTCGGGTGGCGCGCCGGCTCTATGCGCGAACCAGGAAAGTACTAATAGGCATGGGTTGCGGCGGTTGAGATGATTCGCAGCGAACGGCACGTTTGAAGGATAGAGTTGACGCAGGAATAGGAGTCCTTCGACTCGTCGGTCGCCACGGCGACCTCCTCGCTCAGGATGACACTCCAAAAATTAACTAAGCCGAAAAGCGAATAGCGAACAGCGAACAGCGAAACGCGGCTCTTCAGATCACCACGGTCTCCTGATATTCGCCGTACACGTGTCGCATGGCGTCGGAGATTTCGCCGACCGTAGCGTTGGCTTCAACGGCTTCCACAATGGGCGGCATCAAGTTGCCCGTGCCGCGCGCCGCGTCTTCCACCTGCTTCAGCGCCGCCTGCCATTTCGCCGGATCGCGCTTGGCGCGCACCGCGCGTAAACGCTCCACCTGCTTGCGCTCCAGAGACTCGTCCATGTGTAGCAGCGGAATCGGCTTTTCTTTCTCCTGTTCGAAGGCATTCACGCCCACGACAATTGCCTGCAGCCTGTCTACCGCCTGCTGATACTCGTACGCGGCGTTTTGGATTTCCTGCTGAATGAATCCGCGCTCAATCGCCTTCAAGGTGCCGCCCATGGCGTCGATCTTGTCGAGGTATTCGCGCGCCTGGGTTTCGATCTGGTTGGTCAGCGATTCGATGTAGTACGAACCCGCCAGCGGATCGACGGTCTGCGCTGCGCCGGATTCGTAGGCGACGATTTGCTGCGTCCGCAGAGCGATGCGCGCCGACTGTTCGGTGGGCAACGCCAGTGCTTCGTCGAACGAATTGGTGTGCAGCGATTGCGNNGTCGAGCCTGCCGTTTGCGTGTGGAAACGCAACATCAGCGATTTTGGGTTCCTGGCGCCAAAATGGTCGCGCATGATGCGTGCCCACATGCGGCGCGCGGCGCGAAACTTCGCCACCTCCTCCAGAAAATTGCTGTGCGCATTGAAGAAGAACGACAGCCGCGGCGCAAAGTCATCCACGCCCAGTCCCGCGTCTATGGCCGCCTGCACATAACTGATCCCATTGGCCAGCGTGAAGGCCACTTCCTGCACCGCCGTGCATCCGGCTTCGCGCATGTGGTAACCGGAAATGGAAATCGTGTTCCACTCGGGCACATTCTCGCGGGCGTAGGAAAAGATGTCGGTGATGATGCGCATGGCCTGCGCAGGCGGATAAATATACGTCCCGCGCGCAATGTATTCCTTCAGCACATCGTTTTGTACGGTGCCGGAAAGCTTGCGCACGTCGCGACCGGTGCGCCGCGCGGTCACGATGTAAAGCGCCAGCAAAATCGATGCGGTGGCATTGATCGTCATCGACGTGGAAATCTTCTCCAGGTTGATGCCGTCGAACAGCCGCATCATGTCTTCGATGGAATCGATGGCCACGCCCACCTTCCCCACCTCTCCCGTAGCGAGGGTGTTGTCGGAATCGAGCCCGATCTGTGTCGGCAGGTCGAAGGCCACGCTCAATCCAGTGGTGCCATTGCTCAGCAGGTACTTGTAGCGGCGGTTCGATTCTTCGGCATCGCCCATGCCGGCGTACTGCCGCATGGTCCACAGCCGCCCGCGGTACATGGTAGCTTGCACTCCGCGGGTATAGGGGAACTGCCCGGGGAAGTTGAGATCGCGGTCGTAATCCCAACCTTCAAGATCGGACGGTGTGTACAGCGGATGAACGCTGATGTGGGAGGAGGTTTCTTGCTCAGGCGCAAGCTTGGTAGCCACGGGACCTTTGTGTTTGTGTTCGGGCATAAGGTCAGTTTCAAGTTTCGAGTTTCAAGTTCTCGTTCCCCCTGGAAACTCGAAACTGGAAACTTGAAACTACCTTCTTCGGGACCTGGCGAACGAACTCACGCCGAAGTACAAAAACGCCGCCGCGAATGCGGCTGCCAGGAGCACCTTGCCGATTCCGGTGGTACCGCCAGCATGACGATGGTATTCGCGCACCGCAGCCCCACCCCCGACCACCGCAAGCACCAGGAAAAATACTCCTGCTACCTCCAGCCAGAGCACATGCAGCACCCGCCCTACGCTCCTGAGCGTGACACTGCTCCCCCGGTAGAAGGCCCGCACCCAGCGATTCTCTCCGCTCTTGCGCCCCGCTACGCGCAGAAACGCCCGGCCCTGAGTACCGAAATTGTGGGATGGCACGCTCTTACCTTTTGTTCAGCGCTGTTGCCGCCTAACTCCTCATTCTATCAGTGGACTAACGCGGGAATGGCTCCTATTGCGGCGCAACCGCGCCCCATAATTACAAAACTCGGCCTCCACAGGAAGCATCCAACGTATTAAGCTGGTAGAGTGGGCAGGCCAAGATTTTCAGCACCATCGCCAAGAAAAACATTGCGCGGTCCGTCGCCAGCCAGCTAGCTTAGGTGCAATTGTGGATAAACGACTAAAAAGCCTGATGGAGCAACTGGGGGAAGCGATCAACAACTCGCTTTCCGATTCCGAACAAATCGCGGAGGTCATCACTCGTATTAAAGCCGGGGGATACGATGTATTTCTCGTACTCGAGGCGACCATAGGACTCAATGAGCGTGACCAAGCCGCGGAGCCGGCTCGGATCAACGGCCGGCGCTCAGCCGCCGATTTTCAGGTGACGTCACAGGATGTGAAGTTTCTCAAGTCACTGCGCATCAGCGTGGACGACGAGAAGTAGCCGCGCACCCTGGTGCCCGTCCTGACACGACCCGCCTCGCGTGCGGTGTGCTAACATTCGACTTCGCCTGTGGGCCGGCACGCGCCACCAAGGCGCCGTCAGCCCTTCCAACGAACGAGCGTTCTTACGCCCATTGGGGAAATTCGTAATCGGAAACCATCAGGATGAGAGACACCCTCGGAGTCTTACTGGCGGGCGGAGCGGGCGAGCGTTTGTATCCGCTGACGCGCGATCGCGCCAAGCCGGCCGTCACCTTCGGCGGCATTTACCGCATCATCGACATTACGCTTTCCAACTGCATCAACTCCGATCTGCGAAAAGTCTATATCCTGACGCAGTACAAAGCGCTCTCCCTGAACCGGCATATCCGTGAAGGCTGGGGCAACATTGTGGGACGCGAACTGGGAGAGTTCATCGAGATCCTGCCCCCCATGAAACGGGTCAGCGAGAACTGGTACATGGGCACAGCCGATGCGGTGTATCAGAACCTCTACTCCATTGGCTCCGAGCAGCCGCGCTACGTGCTTATCCTGTCCGGCGATCACATCTACAAGATGAACTACGACTTGATGCTGCGTCAGCACAAGGACTCGGGCGCCGACGTCACCCTGGCCACCATCCTGGTCGATCCGGCGGAGACCAAGCTGTTTGGTGTGGTCGAGATCGATCGTACCGGCCGGGTCGTCGGCTTCCAGGAAAAGCCCGAGCAAACCGATCTGCGCTCACCCTACAACCCGCGCATGGTTTCGGCCTCGATGGGCGTTTACGTGTTCAACACCGATGTGCTCATTCCGGCGCTGCTGAAAGACGCCGAAGACGCAACCTCGCGCCACGATTTCGGGCACAACATTCTCCCCCGCATGGTGGACGACTACAAGGTTTACTCCTTCAACTTCATCGACGAGAACCGCAAAGAGGCACTGTACTGGCGCGATGTGGGGACCTTGGAAGCTTATTACGAGGCCAACATGGACCTGGTCTCGGTGGCCCCGGTTTTCAACGTGTATGACGCGGCCTGGCCGATTCGCACTCATATGCGGCAGTATCCTCCGGCCAAGTTCGTGTTCAGCGATCCCGGCCGCACCGGAGAAGCGCATGACTCCATCGTCTCCATGGGCTGCATTATCTCGGGCGGGTCAGTGCGCAACAGCGTGCTCTCCCCCGACGTGCGCGTGAATTCCTACTCGGAGGTTGATACCAGCATTATTTTTTCCCATGTGAAAGTCGGCCGGCATTGCCGCATCCGCAAGGCCATCATCGATCGCGATGTGGATGTCCCCGAGGGAACGGTTATCGGCTACGACACCGAAGCCGACCGCCAGAAGTATCACGTGACCGACAGCGGCATCACCGTGGTGACCCGCGATTATTCGCTGTTCGAGAACCCGGTCACGGTGGATTACTTCACCTCGGAGTGAATTCCAATCGCCGACGCCAAGCCTGGAACAACCGCAGATCCCCTCGGCTGGGCTCAGGGTGACATCTTCACATGAATCACCCAGGTTAGGGGCGTACGAAGAATTCACTGGGTGAGCATCCGCGCTTTCACCGCTACCGCACCAACGCACCATAGCAGCGCGTCTTCCACGTGCTCGCGGAGTGACGGGTTGGTAAAAATATTTCCCAGTTGCACGCCTTCCGTCAGGCGCGCCGTCAACTCGGTCAGGATGCCCTGATAGCGGTCTGGCATGTGCAGCTTGGTGGCGCGCACCAGGTCGTCAAACACCAGCAGGCAATCCAGGACCACGCCGTCGGGATCGGCTGCTTGGGAATTGACCCGATACAATGCCTCCGCGATATCGCAAAACGTCTCGATGGCTTCTGGGGGAGGACCAAGCTTTGCCATGTCGGGATCGAGCGCCAGCGCCTGCGCCGCTAACCCAGGGTGAGCGAAGAACACGATGTGCCCGTCGGATGTAAGCGGGCGTTCATCGTCGCCGCCCACTGCCAGCAAGGTGTAAAACTGCGGACCATCATGACCGCCGTCCACACGGAAGCCAATGAGGATCAGTTCTTCGTGCGCTCGTGGGTGAAGAACGGGTAACTCGGGCATGGGGAAATAGTACAGTTACCGGTTGCCAGTTGCCAGTCGTCAGTTGGCCAGGAAAATCTGAAGCAGGCCCGTCAAGACTGCACCGTGCAACTGGCTACTGACAACTGGCAACTGGCAACTGAATTTCCAGCAACCGGACGCAGCCGGGATCATCTACTCTGGTGATATGGGAAACACCTTTAAGACCGCGTTACTGCTGACCGCATTGACGCTTTTCCTGTTGTTGATGGGACAAATTTTCGGCGGCCAGCGAGGCATGGTGATCGCCCTCGCGCTGGCCGTCATCATGAATTTCGTTTCGTATTTCTACAGTGATAAGATCGCGCTGGCCATGTACCGCGCGCAGCCCGTCACCCGCGAACAACTGCCGCGCGCTTACCAGGTCGTCGAGCGGCTTACGCAGAAGATCGGCATCCCCATGCCGAAGATGTACGTGATCCCCACCGATTCGCCCAACGCCTTTGCCACCGGACGCAATCCCCAACACGCGTCGGTGGCGATGACGGAAGGGATTTTGAACCTGCTCACCGACGAGGAACTGGAAGGCGTGCTGGCGCATGAACTGGGACACGTGAAGAACCGCGACATTCTCATCAGCTCGATCGCCGCAACTCTGGCGGGCGCTATCACCATGCTGGCGCGCATGGGCTATTGGGCGTCGCTCTTCGGGGGCATGGGAGGCCGCGACAATCGCGACCGCGGAGGCGGCGGCTTCGTCGGCCTGCTGATGTTGATCCTCGCGCCCATCGCGGCCACCCTGATCCAGCTCGCGGTGTCCCGGTCGCGGGAATACCAGGCCGACGCCACCGGCGCGCAGATCACCGGTAATCCTTATGCTCTGGCTAGCGCGCTGAAAAAACTGGATGCCTATTCCAAGCGCATCCCGATGCAGGCTTCGCCATCGAATGCGCACCTGTTCATCGTTGCGCCGCTGCTCAGCGGCGTTACCTTCGCGAATCTGTTCTCCACCCATCCGCCGATCGCCAAGCGCATCGAGCGCCTTACCGGGCGGCCAGCCGAGCTGGATTATTGATCCTCGCCCGCGGATAGCGTGCAGACATTTCGAGCGCCGTCTTTCGCCCTGCAGATCTCATGTCCCACAATGTCAGATACCGGAAACTGGCGCAGCGAAGTGCGCCTCAACCTGCCAAGGAGTGCGGCGGCGCCAGCGTCGGCTGTGGAAAAAATGGGGCCGCCTTTGGAGAATCCCCCTGCTAAGTTCTTGTGTGCGCCGCCTCTCGCGCCTGCGAGAAAAAATCCTCTCCTTTATTTTCTTGCAGTTAGCAAGCGGCGACGTAAATATAAATCCTGAACGGGAATGCAAAGCCAAATGCGCTCTATTGGCCGTTTACAAGCGCACAGCCGCAGTGCATAATTGAGTTGAGCAATCGGTCGATCCCAGGTATTCACCTTTCCAAACTCACCGAGATTTCTGCATATCCCACATTGTGGGAGGAGAATTATGGCACCAAATTCCGGTAATCCTACAGAACCCAACCCTCGCGAACGTATTTGGTTTTTTCCGGACAAGTTTTGGCGGGCCACTAAGAATATGCCTCCGGACGAGGTTACCCATCTGATGGCAGAAGTTGAGGGCTATGCCGCCGCGGGCGATGTGCAGGCGCTCCGCAAATATCCTTTTGTGATGGTTGGAGATCCTTACAAGAAGAAATCGGTTGCCTGATTCGGAATCAGGCGCTTGATCGCGAACCGGCGGCGACTTTGCGCGCGTGTCCCGCAACCGGAGATGCAGCCGCCGGCTTGATCGCCTGAGGACAAACCATAATCGGGCGCCCGCAGGTCGTTTCCAGCAAGTATCGTGCGCGCGCCAGACGTTCCGCCACAGGGCTTATTTCTTGCAGGCCCCGTCCGTAAACAATCAGCATTCCGTCCCGTCGTTCCACGGCGACCCGATCGATCTGCCGGTCGTGGGAGAAGTCGAAAGCGTCCGCCAGTCTCAGAATGCCGGCGATGGGCAACAGGGCCCTTCGCCGCTTTGGCGTGAGTCCCACAAACGCGGAGTTGCTGGTTTGCGGAAGCGCCCCGCCATGATAGCGGGCAATCACGGCGACGCACTGGAGTTCCTCCGCGCTCCATCCCAGGGGAGGCGTGAGGCGGCGAATCATGGAATAGGCGCGCTTGCGATGGCCTTCGGGGCCGCGGCTGCGTCCCACCTCATGCAGCATGGCTGCCGCCTCCAGGATACGGCGGTACTCTGCTTCGGCAATCACCATCCCCTGCTTCGCCAAGCCGTCGTAAAGTTGCAGCGCAAGCCGGGTCACATGCGCCGAGTGGTTCACGTCCGGATCCAGGAAGGAAGCCCAGGTCCGCAGCTTCTCCATGGCGGCCTGCTGCAATGAGGGACCGCTGGGCAGTTCAGCGCGCCACGCCGGCCAAAGCGAATTCTTGCCCAACATTTTCTGGCGATACAAATCCAGCCGCCGCCGCCGTTCCTCGGCAATCCTCTTGTTCCAGCGCTCGCGATCGTCGGCCGCAATTCCGGGATGCGCCCTGATCGTCGCCTTCAGTACATCGAAGTCATGCACCTCGCCGAGAGCGTCCTGCAGCTCGCGCAAGTCCTTGGCCCATTTTTCGTGGCGCTGCGGAAGGAAATTTTCGCAGGTGTAGCGAAAGCGCTTGATGCCGATTCGCAACCGGTGATAGCCCACTTGCGTGCGGTTTCGCAGTGCCTGCCGGTGTAACGCGTATGCGTCCATCCAGCGCTCCAGCGCGAGATGCTGGAACACCAGGCCTTCCACTGGGACCCGGCCCGCCCGTTTCGCTAACCGCACATTCAGCGCAGTCCATCGCTTGCGGTCGAAGTTGTGCAGCGCCTCTTGCGCGGCCGCCTTGAGCTGGCTTTCTTTCTGGCCCAGGGTTTCGAGCAGGACCAGGCGAACAGGATCGTCAGGTTCCGAAAGACGGGTGACCCATTCCGCCATGACCTGCACATCGCGCAGATCGCCCAGGCTGCTGAAGAGGGCGTTGCCCAGCTTCTTCATCTCCTTCCAGGCGGGATCTGGATCGACCGACAGGAAGCCGTCCGCCATCGAGCGGCAACGGCGAATGGCGACCCGGAGATCGTGCACGGGATCGGCGGCAAATTCATGGCTGGCGTTGTTACACTCCTCCAGCGTGCGCTGCGCCCAATGGGCGAGCCCGGCTTTGTAGTCGTAAGTGGGGGGACGCGGCGGCATGAGATTGAATCCTGCGCTTTTACTCTACAGCGATTCCGCGTGTGAGGCAGCAGAAATGGTGGGCGTGTCAGGGAAAGCGCATCAGCTTGGGAAATGTCGAGCCTTACAGGTACACCCGCTCCCCGCTGCGCAGATTTCGATAGCGCTGGAAAACTGTCTTGTCGCTTTCCAGGCTGAGCAGCGATTTGATGGAGGTCCCGCGGAAGGTGTGCGCCAACATCTTCCACCAGTTGCGCAACACGAACAGCGGTTCATGCGCCATCACGGCTGGGATGTGCCGGGTCTTCATCCAACGCTCGGCGCGCCATCTCTCGTACTCAATTTCCTCGGGTTGCAGGTGCTGCGTGGCGACTACGGCGGTGGTGCCGTCGTACTCCTCCATCTTGTCGATGACGATCAAATTGCGTGCGCGAAACTCTTTCGTCATCGGCGTGCCCGGATAGGGAGTCGGATGCTGGATGTAGGGCCAGTCCACATACTTGCCGGCAAACTCCAGATTGGCGCGGATGGATTCGCGGGTGTCATCGGGATTGCCAACGATGAGGCCGCCCACCACATACATCTTGTTTCTGTGTAAATGCTCAATAGCACGAAGCGTCGCATTGCCCGTGGTGCGGCCATCTTCACGGAACTCATTCTTGGCCGCCGCTTTCAGGAAGTGGAGATCGTCTTCGAGAATGTTCTCGATGCCGAGAAAAACATAGCGAAAGCCCGCCTGGCGCATCAGCGGCGCCAGGGTCTCGCCATGCATGGCAATGGGCGACGTCATCGCCTGCACGGTGTAATCGATGTCGTTCAAACCCGCGTCAATGATGGCGCGGCATAGCGCTTCAAAGCGGCGGATGTTAAGGCTGATGTTGTCGTCCACAATGAAGATGGAGCGCGCACCGTGCTCCCGCGCGTCGCGAATGTCGGCCAGCACGCGATCGAACGAGTAGGTATGAAAGTTGCGCCCGCGCATCTCGATGATCGAGCAGAAGCCGCAATCGAAGGTGCATCCGCGCGAGGTCTCGACCACATCCACGCCGCGGCCAAGCATGGTGTAGCCGGTAAGGACGCGGGCGTCGCGCTTGGGCAAGCGGATCTCACCTCCCTCGAGAGTGTGCACGGGGCGCGGAAGATTCTGATGCCAACCATCCGCCGCGTGATACGACAGTCGCTGGATCGCAGCGAAGCCTTCGTCGCTTTCGAGCGAGTGCAGCAGCTCGCGGAAGGTAATCTCGCCTTCACCGCGGACAATGTAATCGATGCCGCACCCGTCTTCCGTATAGGCTTCGGGCGCCAGGCTGGGATCGTAGCCACCCACGACGATGCGAACAGCGGGCCGCAATGAGCGCAACAGTTGGATGATGCGCAGCGCGGTCTTGCGCTGGAAGGTCATGACGGAAAGGCCAACTACGTCCGGCTGGTTTTCGCGTACCAGCCGCTCCACGGTTTCGCGCACCTGGTGCTGAACCAGAATCAGGTCGGCCGCTGCCACTGTGTGGTGCGCATCGATGTTTCCTGCCAGGGAACACAGCGCTCCATTGGGCATCCGCACCGCGACCGTCGGCATGTGCTCGAAGGAGTCGGGCATGGAAAGGAGAAGAACATTCATGGCACGGTCCCTGCTGACACGGTGGTCCCCACGACCTGAAACATCGGTTGGCATACATGCTACACCGGAATTGGCGTCAATTTGCGGGAAGAATGGGATGAGAGCGAAGCAGGATATCAAGTAGCAGGCTGAACCTGTTGGTTGGATTGGTGGCGGCGGCTGGACTCGAACCAGCGACCTACGGATTATGAGACCGTCGCTCTAACCACCTGAGCTACACCGCCAAAGGTCAGACACACGGGCCGCGTCGGGCCGCAGAGGACGCGAGCAGAGAATCTGCCACATGCCTGAGCGCATAAGAACGCCTACCGCGCTCGATCATACGAAAGGCCGGACGTGACCGCGTCCAGCCCACTCTCGATTCTAGAAGCGGCCCTATGGGCTGTCAAACCGCGGTCAGTTGCCAGTAGTCAGTAGCCAGTTGTCAGTTGCAAAGACATACCGGTGGAAAGGCAGGGTAGGCACTCTAGGGGTCCTTCGACTCCTCGTCCGGTCGCACGGCGAGCGGACTCGTCGCTCAGGATGACAAAGGTGGTATAGCTAACTGGCTATTGACTACTAACAACTGGCTACTGGCTACTGGCAACTGGCTACTGATTTGGCTGGTAAACTGAATAGGCAATGATCCTCCCGTTCGTTCGCGAACTCTTCGCGGACGTGGAAAAGTCTTCCGCTTTTGGGCGTGCGGTAACCCGGGTAAAGGGTGGCGCGGGGCGGACTCGTGTCTCTGGACTCACTCCGACGGGCAAAGCCCTCTTCTACGCACTGCTGCATCGCGCTACTTCGCGGCCCGTCATCGTCATCGTTTCTGACAACCGCGCGGTGGATGAATTGCTGCCGGTCGTGCGCTCGCTTGGCGATCTGACGGGCGCCGTCGCGCCGGACGCGGTCATCGGCTTGCCCGCCTACGACGTGTTGCCGTTCGAGAACCTGTCGCCTCATCCTGAAATTCAGGAGGCGCGCGCCACTGCCTTATGGAAGATTGCTACTGGAGCCGCCAGCGTGGTGATTACGCCGCTGGCCGCGACAGCGATGCGCTTACGCGGCGCCGAATTTTACGCGGACCTGGCCAAAGTGGTGCGACGAGGTGAGATGATCGATCCCGAGCGCCTGGTCGAGCACCTGCGCATCGTAGGTTACAACCAAGTGGACGTAGTCGAGATGCCGGGCGAGTTCGCTCATCGCGGCGGCCTGCTCGACGTGTATTCGCCGGAACTGGATCGCCCGGTCCGCATCGAGCTTTTCGGCGAAGAAGTGGAGTCAATCCGCAAGTTCGATCCTGGCACCCAGCGCTCGGCGGCGGTGACCGAAGAAGCCATTCTGCTTCCTCTGACGGAAACGCCCGTGGAAGAAGAGACGCTGGCCGCGATCAATGCACGGCTCTCCGGCGGCCGGCTGGCGGGGAACGAACAGGCGATCGAGGAAGCGGTCCGTGCGACCGGCGTTGCCGTGTTTCCGGGCTGGGAACTATACGCCCCGGCGGCCGGTTCGAAAGAGCACTTCTTCGACGATCTGCTGCCGGGCGCAACCATCGTTCTCGACGAACCCGACGCTCTGAACATCGCGCACGATGCGTGGTGGACGAGAGTGACTGACGCCCACGAACGCAGCCTCATCGGCAATTTGGTCCGTCCGGAGAATCTGTATCTCACGCCGGAACAGTGGAGCGAGCGCCTGCAGTACGCGGCCACCATCGCCGTCGAGCAACTGGGAATCGAGACCGCAGCCGACGAAGAACATCTCACGCTGCAAACCCAACCGACAACGCGCTTTCACGGCTCGGTCGCCGCCATGACCGAAGAAGTTGGACGCCTCGCGCGGGAAGGCAAGCGCGTCCTCTTTGCCGTCTCCAGCACCGGTGAGGTCGAACGTCTGGCCGACGTCTTCAACGAATACAACTTGTCGTTCCGCATCGGCAGCCGCACCTCCAAGCCGGATAGCGAAGTGTATGTGGACGAGTCGTCGTACTTCGCGGAAGACGTAGTGGCCACAACCATCGTGAAGGCGTATGTGCCCGAAGGAGTCGCCCTGCCGGAGGCGAATCTGGTCCTCTTCGGGGCGCGCGATCTGTTCGATGAGCCGGAGGTTTCGCTGGCCCATCCGCAACGGCAGAAGTCCAAAGTCTCGGCCTTCCTCTCCGACTTTCGCGATCTGGCCATCGGCGATTATGTGGTGCACGTCGAGCACGGCATCGGCCAGTACCAGGGACTAAAAGAGATCCCCCAGGAAGATGGCGGCACCGTCGAGTTCATGGTCCTGCAATACGCCGAGGGGGCGCGCCTGTATGTCCCACTTACCCGGCTGGACCTGGTGCAGAAGTACCGCTCCTCCGAAGGCGTGAAACCGGTACTGAATCGGCTTGGCACGCAGCAATGGCAGAGGACCAAGGCGCGCGTGAAGAAGGCCATGCAAGACATGGCCGA
>PLBW01000088.1:0-7950 GCA_003135475.1 Acidobacteriaceae bacterium | reverse complement strand
GTCGGGATGCGCGCGGCCTTCAAGGCGGTCAACGACAATCGCCAGGTCGCGGTGCTGGCGCCCACCACCGTGCTCGCCTTCCAGCACTTCAACACCTTCCGGCAGCGCTTCGCGGCCTTTCCCATCAAGATCGAGATGCTCAGCCGCTTCCGCACCACCAAGCAGCAAAAGGAAACCATCGCCAAAGTCGAAGCGGGCGAGGTGGACATCGTCATCGGCACTCATCGGGTGTTGTCGAAGGACGTCAAGTTCAGCGATCTCGGGCTGGTTATCGTGGACGAAGAACAGCGCTTCGGCGTTCGCCACAAGGAGCGGCTGAAGCAACTTCGCAAGGAAGTGGACGTGCTTACCATGTCGGCCACACCTATTCCGCGCACTTTGCACATGTCGCTGCTGGGGCTGCGCGACATGAGCGTGATTGAGACGCCGCCCAAAGACCGCATGGCGATTCAGACCTTGGTGGCGGCATGGGACGAGAAGCTGCTCCGCTCGGCGATCGAGAAGGAGTTGGAGCGCGGCGGGCAAGTTTACTTCGTGCACAATCGCGTGGAAAGCATNNGAACTGGAGCGCATCATGCTCGCCTTCATGCGGCACGAAGCCGACATTTTGGTTGCGACCACCATCATCGAGAATGGCCTCGACATTCCGCTGTGCAACACCATCGTCATCAACCGCGCCGATCGGCACGGGCTTTCGGAGTTGTACCAGTTGCGCGGACGCGTTGGCCGCTCGGACCGCCGGGCCTATGCCTATCTGCTCATTCCGCCCGATCGCGAACTCAGCGACCTGGCAAGACGCAGGCTTGCGGCGCTCAAGGAGTTCAGCGATCTGGGCGCAGGATTCAAAATTGCGGCGCTCGATCTGGAATTGCGTGGCGCGGGAAATCTGCTGGGCGGCCAGCAGAGCGGCCACATCGAGGCCGTCGGGTTCGAGCTTTACACCACCATGCTGGAGCGCACCGTGCGCGAGCTGAAGGGCGAGGTGCAGCCAGAGACGGCCGAAACGCAGTTGAATCTGGGGCTGAACATCCGCATTCCTTCCGATTACATCCCAGAAGAGAACCAACGGCTGCGCATGTACAAGCGCGTCGCCGGCGTGGAGACACAGGCGCAACTGGAGGATGTCGCCGGCGAGTTGGGCGACCGTTACGGTGCACCGCCTCCGCCAGTTCGCAGCCTGCTGGAGTATGCAATTTTGAAATTGCTGTCGCAGCGTATCGGGGTGGCGCAGATTGAGCGCCGCCGTGAAGCCGTGAGCATTCGCTTTACCGAGAGCGCCTCGGTCGATCCGGAACGCTTGGCGCGATTTGTTGCCGGAGAAACTGGAAGCCAGTTCACGCCGGCGGGCGTGCTGAAGTTCAACCTGAAAGAGAAGCAGCCGGAGCAGGTGCTGGCGCGGCTGAAGTCGTTGCTCGAACAGTTGGCGGGAGAGCAGCAGGCGGTGGCGTGATAAGTTAGCATTCATTTCACCGCACGAGGATCCATGAAAAGACAGGTTTGCAAGGCGGTTTTTCCGGCGGCGGGGTTGGGCACACGATTTCTGCCCGCCACCAAGGCGCAGCCTAAAGAGATGATGCCGCTGGTAGACAAGCCCATCATTCAGTACGGCGTGGAAGAGGCGCTGGCTTCTGGCTGCGACCAGATCATCATCGTGACCGGACGCGGCAAGAGCGCCATCGAAGACCACTTCGACGTCAGCTACGAACTGGAGAAGATGCTGGAGGAGCGCGGCAAGACCGATCTACTGGCCATCGTGCGCCAAATTTCGGAGATGATCCACATCGCCTACGTTCGCCAGAAAGAAGCTATGGGCCTGGGTCACGCGGTCTTGATGGCGCGCGAGCTGGTCGGAGATGAACCGTTCGCCGTGATCCTGGCCGACGACATCATCGACGCTGAAGTCCCGTGCCTCAAGCAGATGATCGAAATCTACAACGAGACCGGATGCTCAGTTCTGGCGACGCAGGTCATCGAGGGCAAAGCCATCTCTTCCTACGGCGTGCTCAATGCCAAGCCGGTTCCGGGCAAATGGAAGGGCAGGCTCTTCGAAGTTCAAAACCTGGTGGAGAAGCCGAAGCTGGAAGATGCGCCTTCGAACCTGGCGATTATCGGACGGTATATTCTGACGCCCGCAATCTTCGAGATGTTGGATTCGACGCCGCTCGGTGCGGGCGGCGAATTGCAGCTCACCGACGGCCTGAAACAGTTGCTCAAGAAGGAAAAGATTTACGGCTACACCTTTGAAGGCAAGCGACACGATACTGGCGACAAGTTGGGCTTCCTGAAAGCGACGGTAGAGTTTGCCTTGAAGCGCGACGATCTGGGCGGCGATTTCCGGGCGTATCTGAAGACGCTTGAACTGTAACCCTGTAAAGCGGCGATTCAGCGCCTCAAGATTTTTTGCGCCGTTTCAGCTTGCGCGATTTCGCTTCCACGCCCTCGGCCAGCTTCTTCTTGTGGGCTTCGAGCCTTCTGGCCACTTCTTCGTCGTAAAGTCCGATCATCTGCGCGGCGAGAATGCCGGCGTTGGTCGCGCCCGGTTTGCCGATAGCGACGGTGGCAACGGGAATTCCCGCCGGCATCTGCACCATCGCCAGCAACGAGTCGAGTCCCAGCAGCGCGGTCGAAGGGATGGGCACGGCGATTACGGGCAATGTGGTTTCGGCGGCGATGACGCCCGCGAGATGCGCAGCCCCGCCAGCGCCGGCGATAACCACCTTCACGCCGCGAGCTTTCAGTCCGCGCGAATACTCGCTGGTGCGCGCCGGCGAGCGGTGCGCCGAGGTGATGTCGATTTCGTACGGAACGCCAAACTCGGCGAGCGCCTTCGCGGCCTCGTTCATGATCTCGAGGTCGGAGTCGCTGCCCATGACGATGGAGACGAGAGGATGCTTGGCCATTGGTGATTATTTCCCCGCGCGCAAATGCTTCAGCCCCCGCGCCGCGATGTCCTTGCGATAGTGCATGCCGTCGAAGCGGATCTTCATGACCGCGTCGTAGGCGCGCTCCACCGCATCGGGCAGGTCTTTTCCGTGCGCGGTCACGCCCAGCACGCGGCCGCCAGAGGTGTAATAAGCGCCATCACGCCGGTTTGTGCCAGCATGGAAAACCTTCACTCCGTAGATGCGCTCAGCTTCGTCCAGACCGCTGATGAGTTTGCCCGCCTCGAACCCGCCGGGATATCCGCCGGACGCCATCACGACGCAGACCGCGGGATCATGGGTCCAGCGAAAATCGCCCTCGCTGACGCGTCCTTCGATGGACGCCTCAATCGCTTCGAGCAGATCGCTTTCCATGCGCATGATGATCGGCTGGGTCTCGGGATCGCCGAAGCGGCAATTGAACTCCAACACCATGGGCCCGCGCGCCGTCATCATAATGCCGCAATAGAGGATGCCTTTGTACTCCGCGCCCTCGGCCCTCATGCCGGCGACGACCGGACGCGCGATGTGGCTCACCAGCCAGTCGCGCATCTGGGCATCGACCATCTGGTCGGTCGAATAAGCGCCCATGCCGCCGGTGTTCGGGCCTTGGTCATTGTCGAATACCCGCTTGTGGTCCTGCGCAGCCACCAGCGGAACTACGCGCTCGCCGTCGCTCATCACCAGGAACGACAGCTCTTCGCCCTCGAGACACTCCTCCAGCACCACGCGCGATCCGGCCTCGCCCAGCATCTTGCCGCTGAGCATGTCTTCGGCGGTGCGCTGCGCCTCGTCTTTGCTCTGCGCGATGACGACGCCCTTGCCGGCTGCGAGACCGTCGGCCTTCACCACGATCGGAGCATGAAACAACTTAAGGGCCTCGACGACCTCATCCGTGTTGACGCAGACCGAGTATTTCGCCGTGGGGATGCGGTGGCGCTGCATGAACTCTTTGGCAAAACTCTTGCTGGACTCCAATTGCGCTGCGGCGCGCGTCGGTCCGAAGACAGGCCAGCCGCGCCTCTGAAATTCGTCCACCACGCCCAGCGTCAGCGGCAGCTCAGGTCCGATCACGGTCACGTCGGGACTGAGCCTGCTTGCAAGTTGCACCAGTGAATCCAGATTTTTGAGGTCCGTGGCGACACATTCGGCGTCGGCTGCAATGCCGCCGTTGCCGGGAGCGCAATAAAGCTTCGTGACCCGCGGCGACTGCCGCAGCTTCCATACGACCGCGTGTTCGCGACCACCGCTGCCGAGGACCAGTACCTTCATGGGACCACGTTCCGCACGACGTTTCTACCGCCGAAAGTGAGACGCGGAGTGAAAGAAAAGAGTAGGGGTGCAGTGCGCCCGATGTCAAACTTGCTGTGCAGATGCTTCTCCATCTGCCATCCTGAGCGAGCCCGCCGCGGCGGGCGAGTCGAAGGACCCCTATAACCGCGGGATCGCTGTGTCGCCGTCTCGCCCAGCAACAAATCTGGGATTGCCTTGCAATCCTCTATTAACTGTCGTTAACTAAGACTTAACAATCTCATGATCACGGTTTCGAAAGAAGATTATCTCAAGGCCATCCTGGAAGCGGAGGGCGAAGGCGAGCAGGTCATCTCAGCCCGCCTGGCGCAATGGCTTTCGGTTTCCGCTCCGGCGGTCACCATGGCTTTGCGGCGACTCAAGCGCGACGGCCTGGTTTCCGTGCGAAGCGACGGGCGGGTACAACTCACGGCAGAAGGGCGGAAGATCGCCCGGCGGCTGGCCATACGGCATCACCTGATCGAACGCATGCTGCACGAGATCTTCGGCATGGAGTGGTACAAAGTGCATGATGAAGCGGAGCGCCTGGAGCATGCCGTTTCCAGCGACTTCGAGGCCATGCTCACGCGCAAATTGGGGCGCGGCGGGCCTTGTCCGCATGGCAATTCGCCGACTCCGGAGCCGCCGCGCAGCAAGCGCAAACGTGGCCTGCTGCTGCTTTCCGAATCGCAGCCTGGGGGCCGTTATGCGGTGCAAAGCGTTTATGAGCGCGACCGCAGGCTGGGAGAGTTCCTGGAGAAGCTTGGCATTCGCCCCGGAGCAGAGATTGCGGTCCATCTCCGGAACTACGACGACACCCTTAGCCTGGTCACCACGGCGGGCAAGGTGTCGCTGGGCCGCAGCGCCGCGGAAAAAGTGTGGGTTGCAGCTGCCAATGGCGACGGTTCCTCTCGTCAAAAAAAGAATTAACCACAGTTTAGTAAATCCTGTATACTTCGGCTAATGATGTGGATCCACAGCGACGAGTCACGCCGCCACTTTCTTGCTCGGTGAGCTTTGAACACGAAACCCCAGGCACCGCCTAGCCCGCAGGATGTACGGTCGGATGAAACCGCCCTCGGCAACCATGTGTCGTTGGAGGGGATGCACAGCTCCGTCGCGGTGCCGCACCATGAGGCCGGCTTCTGGCAGCAGTGGCGGGCTTTCGTCGGGCCGGCGATTCTGGTCAGCGTCGGCTATATGGACCCTGGCAACTGGGGGACGGACCTGCAAGGCGGCGCACAGTTTAAGTACGGGCTTTTGTGGGTGGTCGGGCTGGCCAGCCTGATGGCCATCTTCATGCAGGTAATCTCCGCCAGGTTGGGGGTGGTGACGGGGAAGGACCTCGCGCAGTGCTGCCGCGACTGGTATCCCAAGTGGACCCGTTGGCCCAATTGGCTGATGAGTGAAGTAGCCATCGGCGCTTGTGACTTGGCGGAGGTGCTGGGGAGTGCGGTGGCCCTCAACCTGATGTTCCATATCCCGCTGCTGTGGGCGGTCATCATCACCGGCTTGGACGTGCTGCTGCTGCTGGCCATGCAGCAGTTTGGGATGCGCACCATCGAGGCCATCGTCGTCCTGCTGATCGCCACCATCGGGGTGTGCTACTTCATCGAGATTTTCGTTCTGCCGCAGACCCAGCCCAGTTTCCTGGAAATGGGACGGGCCCTGATTTCGCCGCAGTTTCGCCAAGCGGGGATGTTGTACGTCGCCGTCGGTATCATCGGCGCGACCGTGATGCCGCACAATTTGTACTTGCATTCGGCCCTGGTGCAGAGCCGCAAGCTGCAGAAAGACGAACCGTCCATGCGGCGCGCGGTTCGCTTCAACACCATTGACTCAACTGTGGCCCTGACCATCGCCTTCTTCGTCAACGCGGCGATCCTGGTCTTGGCGGCGATGGTGTTCTTTGGCAAGGAAAGCGTGACCGTAACCGGCGGCCAGTTGATCAAGTTCAAGGCGGACAGCGATTGGATTCGCGTCGCATATTTGACGCTGGCGCCGTTGTTGGGGACGGCTTTCGCGAGCACGCTGTTTGCGGTGGCCCTGCTGGCCAGCGGCCAGAGCAGCACCATCACCGGCACGCTCGCCGGGCAAGTCGTGATGGAAGGCTTCATGCATTGGCGAATCAAACCGTGGGTGCGGCGGCTCATCACTCGCACCCTCGCCATCCTGCCGGCAGTTTTTATTATTGGCCTGCGAGGCGACAGCAGCGTCACCGACCTGCTGATCCTCAGTCAAGTGGTGCTGGCGTTGCAGCTTCCGTTCGCGATGTTTCCGCTCCTGCAATTCACCAGTTCCCGCAAGCGAATGGGGAATTGGAGGAACGGTTGGTTTCTACTGCTGACGGGTTGGGGCAGTGCTATCCTGATCACCGCGATGGACGTTTACAGCTTGCCCGAATCGCTGAAAGCTGCGTGGCAGGTCATCGTCGGCACGTAACCCGGCGACGACACAAACGGGACGACCATGTACGACACCATTCTCGTGACGTTGGACGGTACTCCGACGGACCGCGCGATCATCGAGCACATCAAACAGCTCGCGAAGCTGGCGCACAGCCGCTTGGTGTTGCTGCATGTGGCCGACGGATGGGCGGCCCGGACCTATGGCCCGGACGCGATCAGCCCGGAGATTGCGGAAGACACCGCGTACCTGGAGAAAGTGCGGGCGGAGTTTCAGGCGATGGGCATTCCTGCAGAAGCGGAACTGGCGTACGGCGAGCCGGTCAAGGAGATCATCAAATGGGTGCAGCGAAAAGGCTGCGATCTGGTGGCGATGAGCACCCACGGACACCGCTTCCTGGCCGACCTGTTTCTCGGCACCACCGCCACTCAAGTGCGGCACAGCGTCAGCGTGCCTGTCCTCCTCCTCAAGGCGAAATAACCGTTGGACGCAAAAGTGATGATTCGCGGCTTCTCCTCATTGCTACTGGCGTTGTTTCTGGCCGTGGCGCTTGTAGCTGCGGCGCAGCAGCAGGACCCGTCCAGCAATCCGCCAGCCAGCGCAGCCCCGGACGATGCAGTAGCCAATCCCGGCAGACCAACGGTCGCCACCCCCGCAACCCTGACTCCGGTTGGCTATTTTCAATTTGAGACCGGGGTTCTGGCAGCGTGGAACTCGCCCGGGCTATCGTCGCAGGAGAATCTCACCGAAGTCATAAAGTTTTGCGTGTCGCGCCGAATCCAATTGTTAGCCAGCGCAGAGCCGTATGTGCATTCGAGCGCTGTGGGCCAACCTACAAATGCACCGGGAGACGTGGCTCTGGGAATTCAAGGAGTCGTTCATCAGGGAGAAGGCGCGCAACCGACCGTCGCACTGAGTTACTTCGGCCGAGTTTACAGCGGAGACGCACCTGACCTCGACATCGGCAGCTTCAGAGACTCAGCAATCCTGCTTGTCAGCGCGGACGTGAAAGGCTTCCACTACGACACCAATTATCTCTTCAATGAGGTCGTGGACGGCGGGGTTCGCCGGGCCCAGTTTGGGCAGACGCTCTCGGTGTCACATTCGCTGCACAAGAAACTCGGAATTTCCGGAGAGATATGGCATTTTACGCAGCCTTTTCTGCGCAGCAATACCGTCGGCAACCTGTGGGCGCTGAACTACAACATGCGAAAAAATCTGGTGCTCGATGGCGGTTTCAATCGTGGACTAACCAGCACGTCCACACGTTGGGAAGCGTTTGCCGGATTCACTTACCTGCTGCCGCACAAAGTCAGTCTGCACTGATAGCCCT
>PLBW01000092.1 GCA_003135475.1 Acidobacteriaceae bacterium | reverse complement strand
ACCACGCTGAAGGAAATCAACAAGGTGACCTTCATCGAGACGACGCGCTAAGGCAGCAATTGGCAATTAGCAGTTAGCAATTGGCACACTGACTACTGACTACTGGCAACTGGCTACTGCTTCTGTCATCCTGAGCGAGGAGGTCGCCGCGGCGACCGACGAGTCGAAGGACCCCTATTGTGGCAGGAATGTTTGCTCTGTCTTGTACGAGAATGCCGCCACGATAGGGATCCTTCGCTACGCTCAGGATGACACCGGCTTTGTTGGCAGGCCGCAACTCGAAACTTGAAACTTGCAACTCGAAACTCATGCCTTCCACCCACATTCCGCGGCCCCGGGTGGCCTGTGAGATAAGCACCGAGCGGGTGGTGGCCGGCCGCGCCGGCGAAGGCGCGCAGACTCTGGAAGCCGCCTCCGCCCAGGCCATTCCCGATGGGGCACTGGTGCCCGGTCTTCAGCAGGCGAACGTCAACGCCCGCGAGCCGCTGGTGGCCGCGCTGCGCGATGCCTTGTCGGCCGTGGCGGGACGTTCCCGCGATGTCTGCCTGGTGATTCCCGACGCCACCACCCGCGTCATGCTGCTGGACTTCGACACCCTCCCCGCCAAACCCGAGGAAGCGGATGCGGTCGTTCGCTTCCGCCTGAAGAAATCGCTTCCCTTCGAGGTCGAGCACTCGGCGGTGTCATTCGATCGCCAGGGAACCGCGGACCCGGTGCGGCTGGTTGCGGCAATTACGCCGCGTAACATTCTGGAGGAGTACGAATCGCTGGTCCGCGAAGCCGGCTACAATCCCGGTGCGGTGGTGCCTTCGATGATTGCTACTCTCGGCGTGGTGGATGGTTCGCGTCCGACCATGGTCATCAAGGTGGAACGGGGAACGACCACCTTCGCCATTGTGGACAATAACCAACTGCTGCTGCATCGCGCGCTGGAGAACGGCGGCTCGGTGGTCAGCGGCGAGTCTCTGGTGGATGACGTGAATACTTCGCTGGTGTACTTCGAGGACCGTTATTCCGTGGGCGTGGACCGCGTCTTGGTAACCGGAGTCGAGTCGGCGCAGGCCTTGCAGGAGGCCTTGAGCGCGAGTGCGAATATTCGCGTGGAAGAGCTGGTATCCAGTGGCAGAGCAGGCGCCGCGATCGGCAACGTACCGCGCTCGATGCTCGCCGCAGTGGTGGGAGCGCTGGTGTCCTGATGCGTTTCAACATCAATCTTGCCAGCCAGCCGTATGAGGCCGCGCGCTTTTATCGCCGGCGCGTGGGTGCGCTGGTGCTCGCGCTGGCCGTGCTCACGGCGCTGCTGGCGGGCTACATCGTATATCAGCGGGCACAATCGCGAGATATCAATAGGCAGTTGGCCCA
The DNA here is from genome assembly GCA_003135475.1 of Acidobacteriaceae bacterium. GTDB lineage: Bacteria > Acidobacteriota > Terriglobia > Terriglobales > Acidobacteriaceae > Bog-257. Next base: position 3,993 of record PLBW01000092.1, on the reverse strand, counting down.
GGTGCGGTGGGAGATCAAGGGTCTCGATTTTGAAGATGGCCAGGCGCGCGCCCTCCTGAACAAGCCGGCGAATCGCGACTTAGCCGATCAGTCGGAGTTTCTCAACCAATTATTTGCCCGCAAAGCACTCTCCTGGACGCGGGTGTTTACCGAGATGGAAAGGATCGATGCCGCCCAATCTGCATGTCGTCTCCATGAAGCCGGAGTACACCAAGACGAATGACCTGATGCTGCGCGTGGTGGTGGCCACCGACTCGCGCGACCGCGCGGTCGAACTGGTGCGCCGCATGGAGAAATCGAACCACTTCCGCCAGGCCCAGGTGATGGCCGAGGCGGTCACCGCGAACTCCAGCGATCAAAGTGCAGGCCCGGGCAACATCCAGTTCGATATTGCCGCCATCTACGTTCCCAATGCGCAGGACAACGACTCCGCCGCGGACGAGGGTAAACCGAAGGAGAAGGAGAACGAGAAGAGCGGCAACCCGCAGGCGCAGTCCAAGGCCCCAGTCACGGCCTCGCCGGCGCCAGGCCGCAATCCCAGTCAGGCACCGGGTGCCAGTCCGACGCAGGCGCAGAATGGGCCACCGAAATCCATGCCCACGAGGCCGCACTGATGGCCAGCATCCGCGAGATTCGCAAAACCTGGATGCCGGTGGTCATTACCCTGGTGGTGCTGGATCTGGCTGGTATCGGCTATCTTCTGTCGCCCGCGGGACGCTCGCGCCAGGCGCGGCAGCGCGATTATTACGAGCAGCGCGCCCGTCTCACCGCCAAGCGGCAGGAAGTGCTGCCCACGCGCGGCATGGACGCGAAGTTAGTTCAGGCCTCTAAGGACATCGACAGTTTCTACGCCCAGCGGTTTCCCACAAAGTATTCGCAGGTTGCGGAAGAGCTAGGCAAGGTGGCCGCAGACACCGGTGTCCACTTTGCGGGTGTGAAATACGACGATAAAGATGCATCCATCGAAGGCTTGCGCAAGATGACGGTTGAGATCTCTCTTTCCGGCGACTACCTTCAGGAAGTAAAGTTCATCAATCAATTGGAACGCGACAAAATGTTCTTCCTGATCGATGGCATCGCGCTGGGCGAGCAGCAGGGCAATGTCCGTCTGCAACTCAAGCTGGAAACCTATTTGCGCAGCGGGGCCGAAAGTTCGTGAAGATCGGGACCGAGAACCGGACGAAGACGATCATCGCGCTGGCGTTGTTGGTCGTCGCGGTGGTCCTCGTGGTGCGCGCATTTCATGGCGGAGACGAAGACTCATCGCCCGCTCCAACGCCGGTCGCCACCGCCTCCCGTCCAGCGCCGGACAGCGCAACTGGGCAAGCTGCGCCAGGCGCCACAAGAACCGCGCGCAAGCCGCCTCCGCTGCTGGCCCAGACCCTCGATCCCACCTTGCGCTTCGACCTGCTGAAGTCCAGCGAAGATGTGGCGTATATGGGAACTGGGCGCAACATTTTCCGCTCGCAGGCGGAAGAAGCTCCCATTCCGAAGCCTTTAACTCCGGACAAACAACCAGGTTATGTGCCGCCGCCGCCCCCGCCCCCGCCGATCCCATTGAAGTTCTACGGCTTTGCCAGCCGCAAGGACGGCAATAAGCGGATTTTTCTCTCCAAAGGCGACGACATCTTCGTTGCCAAGGAAGGCGACATCGTGGATCGGCGCTACAAGGTCGTGCACATCGGAACCAACTCCGTCGAGGTGCAGGACGTTCTCACCAACTACCCGCCCCAGACGCTTCCGCTGTCGCTGAGCTGACGTTAGCCGTGGTCACGCTTGCGAAGAGGATATAGTTGCAACTGTTGGCCAATTGGCGTATTCTAAATAGCCAAGAGGCGACAATGACTTCCGGAATAATTGCCGAGGCCCTGGGAGGCAAGAAAGTCCTGGGCCGCTCAATCAAGAATTTCGCCGAGCTGGCGGAGCTGGTCCGCAAGGGATTGCCGGCAGGTTCTCTGATCGTGCTCGGGGAAAAGCTCGAGCTGAAGAATACGGCGCTTTCCAAGAAGCTGGGCATTCCGCAGCGGACCTTGACCCGCCGTCTGAGCCAGCATTCGCGGCTCACGTCCACCGAGTCGGACCGCACCGTTCGCCTGGCACGCGTGTATGCCACCGCGGTTGAGATGATCGGCAATAGGGAGAAGGCCGCGCAGTGGCTGCGGACCCCCAACCGCGCGCTTAGGGGCGAGGTCCCAATCGATCAATTGGATACCGATCTCGGAAGTAAAGAAGTGGAAAACATCCTGGGGCGCATTGCCTACGGCGTCTATAGCTGATGCGCGTTTGGAGGATTTGCCGCCAACTCCATGCTGCCGGCGCCTTCTCGGGTGAAGGTGCTCGCCTCTACGGTGGCCGTTGGAACAGCCAAGGCGTGAGCATGGTGTACACGTCTCCCTCGCTCGCCTTAGCTGCGGTCGAGACTTTTGTTCATCTCGAACCCAATCTGCAGCCCGACGATCTGGTTTCGATCGAGGCGGAGCTTCCCGCCGACGCCCCTGCCGAGCGCCTTGATCTGAAATCCCTTCGCCGCAATTGGTACAAGCTGAGAGATGAGTCACTGAGAAGGTTTGGCGACCGTTGGATTGGGGCGGGCGAGACAGTCGCCCTGCACGTGCCTTCCGCAGCCATTCGCGGGGAATGGAACGTGCTGCTAAATCCTGCCCATTCCGACTTTCGCAGGGTCAAGATCCAGCATCCCAAGCCCTTCGAGTTTGACCTCCGAATGTTTTCCTAGAGCGGTTCCAACGAAGCCTACAGTGGGCCCTCTTCGACGCCAGCCTGAAGAGACTGTGGCGCAACCATTTTTGCGTAAGCGCAAGTGGCCAAAACCCCAGTAAAACAGCCGCGCAGCGGCGGCTTCGGTTTGAGCCCGGCGCGCAAGCGCCGGGTAAAGTGGAAAATTCATCCGAGCCGCGTAGCGGCGACGCCACTCGCGACACCGCAGTCGAGGTGATCTGCACAACCTGAGAAGCGCTTGTTATCGCACCCACCGCAAATCACGGGCTACAAGATTGCAGGGCAACAGGCGGCCGGAGTGGGAATAGGGTTTCGCCGTAAGCCTCTTTCCATTTATCCTTCTGATCAAGAAGAAGTCGCAGTCCGATTGCGGCCAAGGTAATACGACGTGGGTGGACTTGTGGCATCAGCAGAATTCAGCCACGGTATCTACAGTGATAGCAGTCACTGACGAAAACCGGTCCCGCCCGTCAATATAGAATTCATGTATGTCTCAAGCTTGCGAGAACCTACCGTAATGCAGCGCGCCGTCAAGCGACTGCGGTTGTCGATTTTGTTGTTCCCTCTGGCTGTTGTCCTCCTGGTATCCGGGTGCACGAACAAAGCACAACAGGTGGGCGGGTCCGGGCGTCGTCCACCTGCGCCCGTGATGGTGGCTGGTGTCGAGCAGCTAGACATTCCACTTCAGATCAAGGCCATCGGCAACGTTGAAGCGTACCAAACGGTGCAGATCCGGTCGCAAGTCAATGGTCAAATCCAGAAAATCTTCTTCAAGGAAGGAGAAGATGTGCGCCAGGGCCAGAAGCTGTTTCAGTTGGACAAACGGCCTTTCCAGGCAGACCTTGAAAAAGCCATTGGCCAGATGAAGCACGATCAAGCGCAGGCGGAGAATTCCCGGATGCAGACCGAGCGCTACTCCAGTCTGGAAAAAGAAGGCATCGTCTCCCATGAACAGGGCGGCCTGCTGACCTCCCAGGCCAAGGCCGATGCGTCTGCGGTGGAGGCAGACAAGGCCGCTGTCGATGCGGCCCGCGTGCAACTGCAGTACACCGATATCGTCGCTCCCATCAATGCACGCGCGGGAGCGTTACTGATCAATCTGGGCAATCTGGTGAAGGCGAACGATACGCCGTATCTGGTGCAGTTGAACCAAGTCACTCCGATCTACGTCACCTTTTTTGTGCCTGAAGGCAATCTCGACCAGGTGCGACAGCGCTTCTCCGCGGGACAGCTCAAAGTTCTGGCTTATCCCAAGGG
>PLBW01000001.1 GCA_003135475.1 Acidobacteriaceae bacterium | reverse complement strand
CAAAATTCGCCGGTCACGTCAGGTGTCGCAGTCAGGCCGATCTTGATGGCGTCGAAATGGTCGAGAGTCTTGCGCCAGATGGCGACCTCCGAAGACGTGTAGCCGCGATGGCATTCGTCGGCAACAATCAGGTCGAAGGCGTGAATGGGAATGTCCAGCTTCTCGGCATCCTCTTCTATTTCCTCATTGCCACCCAAGACGGCTTCTCGACCGAACAAATTGATGGTCATTCGCTGGATCGTGGAAACGTACAGAAATGCGCTGCCCAACTTTGGGTCAGTCAAATACGATCCCGGCAACACTTTCGGGTCAAACTTTTCATCTTCTGCAAAGTCTTCGCGCTGGAACCGTTGGCTGTATACCTCATATATTTTGTCGAACTTGAGTCCCTGATCGGCCTCATACGAACCGAACGAACGGACAGCCTGCGCCGCCAGGGCCCTCCGATCCACCAGGAAGAGAACGCGCCGGGCAACACCGGACTTCATAAGGCGGTAAATTTCATTCACCATCGTGAATGTCTTGCCGGTGCCGGTCGCCATCGCAACAAGCATCGCGCGCTTGCGATCTGCGATTGCTGTTTCTATTGCAGCATCAGCGTCCCATTGATACGGACGCAATCGTTGGTTGGTATTTGGAGTGGATAGCAGATGAGAAACACACTCATCAAGGTTGCGGCTCAGTTTTTCAGTCAAAGCGTTCGGTGTGTGAAATTCGCTGATCTGGCGTGATCGATTCATTGAATTGCGAACGTCATGATGCCAGATCACTTCGCCGTTTGTGGAGTATAGAAAAGGAACGCCGAAATCCCCTGCCCGAAGTTTCGGCTGAGAAATGCCCTTTGAATATCTCTCTGCTTGGGAGAGCACATTCTGAGGTCCGAGCGTGAGCTTCTTCGCCTCCACAATACCGACGATCTGGCCTCTAAGGCAAAGAGCGTAATCGGCAGGACCGGTGGCAGTCGGATACTCCTCTATCGCGCACCGATCCAGACGAGTCAAAGGCTTTGCCGAGTCGAACGGAAAAACGCGCCATCCGGCGGCATTGAGTTTGCCGTCGATTAGACGCTTGCGAGTGAGCCATTCGGAATTTGCGGGTGAAGCTGAAGACATTTTGTGGCGCTTGGAATGCCACCAAAGTATAGCGATATCAGTGGTTTAGGTAAAGAACATACCGGTCTTTTGCTTACCGAATGGCTCGACTGCCTTAAGAGGAGGATCTCGGAGCCCCCCGGTGTTCATTTCGCGAGCGCAAGGTTGGTCGCCGAACCCAAATTATCCCCAAATAATCTTTGTAATCTCAAAGAGCAGACGATGGCGAGCCTCCAACTCGTCGGGGCCGAACTGTTTGAATGGTTTCAAATCGAGCTCGTACCGCTCACGCAGTTCCTTTATGTCCAGCTTCGATTTGTAGCTATCTTCGCGCAGGGTCTCGTTCCAGTAGAGAGTATTGGCGTAGGATTTTAATTTGTCGCTATATGGTTCGTTGTTGCTGGAAATGTTGTCCTTCCCTTTGAGCAAGAGGATTCCGCCGAGTCGGTTTCGCTCCTGTTCAAAACGCTCCTCATCGCCATCAAATAGTTTCTTATTTTCCTCATTCGACGAAAGAATGTGCTCGACGTGAAAACCAGTTTTTGCGCCGGTCTTCGTTACGAGGTCGGCTATTGGATGTTTCGGATTAAGGTTCATGTTCTCTGCCAGAAACTCATCAACCCGAGCAAAGAAGTAACGCTTGAAACGGGTATTCAAATTGATACCCGTTTGCCTGAAAGCCGCGTAGCTTAATGGCTCAGCGTCCTGCACGTTGCGACGCGCAGCGATCGCACCTTTCAACTGGGCATCAAATGTGGGGCGGTAGCTCTGCAACGGTTGCCCCCGAACCCCCACCGAGATGCTGAACAGCGAATCTGCAAATTCGTTGCTATCGTAGGCATTCTGAAGTTGGAGCAGGGAAAAGTAGCGGTCAATCTCCCTTGCGAGTGTCCGGATTTTCTCATCGTCCAGAGGGTCATTCGGCATGCAGGCTGACAGGGACAGCAGGAACGGCGCGTCCAAATCAAGCAGAGCATTGAAGTAAACAGCTCGCAATCCTTGTTGGTCTTGGGCGTAGGCGTGGCGCAGCTTGGCGTAGAGATTCGTGTAGTAGGTAAAATCGCCTTTCAGGAAGGTCTTTACCTTGACCGGATTGCGGAGTAGTCCCAGGCATTTATCCATGTCTGGCGCAAACATCTCGCGGTGGTAATCTCCGTCAAAGCGCTGACCCTCTTTGCGGGTCGCCGCAAACTTAGCCTTGAGGTAGAAGCGGAAAAAGTTATCGAGTTCGTCGTCTTTGAATGCATTGATCGCCGCGGCCTTCCGTTCCCAAAGGCCGTTGTAGTCGTCGTGGTCGAGTTCGATCTTATTGATCTGGCCGAGCAGTTTGCCCTTGAGAATCTCATAAGGCCGCAGTCGGACGCCCCTATCATTGATTACTTCAAACACCATCGGGACGTAAGTCTGCTCGACCGCTAGATTTATTAGAACGATACGATGCAAGAAGTAAAAAACAAAAGTCTCGAAGGAGTGCTTCCCCACCAGCTCCTGGTCCAGCCAGGCGCTGATAGTTTCGTAGTTCTTCACCATGTTTTCTGCTGTGACACCGCCGCTCACGTCGATCTCTTTGGGGTCCAAGCCGTCAAATAACGCCTGCTGGACTGCACTGTGATGGACGTGGTTCATCCAGAACTTCTGCTCAAATCCCGATTGGCCGGCGATCTTGCTGTTGATCCAGCCTGCCAGCTTGGAGTCGTGTTTCTTAGCAAGATGATGGAGCTTGATCAGGATTAGTGACAGCGTGGTGAGGCGTTGTTGCCCGTCAACTATGTAAACGCTCCCCTCGACCAGATTCGTAACGTAAGTATTAAGGTAGTACCACGGGTAAGAAATGATGATCTCTTTGCCGGGGTCTAGATCGCTGGCTGAGGCGTATCGTTCTTTGAACTTATAAAAAATGTCGTCAAGCAGCCGGGTTACCGGTTCACCCGTCCAACGATATTCCCGCTGGTAGAAGTCGATGTAGTACGCGGTATTGGAAAAAACTTGGTCAATGTTTTGTTTGTCCGGGGAGATATCCATGCGCGTCTGGCCGCTCCTTTCGGTTCTCGCCGTACCTCACAAACTCGCTTGGGGGCGCAGCCGCGCTTTCCCTGTGCGGTGGGGGGAAGCCGGTTCAATGAGGATTCCACGATTGTCTTGTGAACACGTCCGATTATACGGCTACCGTTCTCTTATGCAGGAAAACGGAGACAGAACCCCTATCGCAGAGCACCCTTGTGGAACTGTGAGGAATTCACTGTTACAAATTTGCCTACAGTGGACGTTTTGGAGATTTCAGAACGGCTGTATCTTATTGAAAAGATTGGTCGGGGAGAGAGGATTTGAACCTCCGACCCCCTGGTCCCGAACCAGATTCCAGAGCCTATTGAAACTTGTGGAAATCCGTTGGTCGTAAGTGATTGATATTGAACCTGTTGCAAGCCGCTCGTTGAAAGCTATTGAAGTGTGCGGTTCTTTGAGGCTTTGACAGTTACAAATTTGACTACAGTCGCCGGGGGTGACCCCGCTCCTGAGACAGTTTGCCGTTGCTAATCCCGCAGTCTTCCTGCCTAAAGAAATTGGTGCGCACAGGCAGAAGACGCCCTCACCTTGCACCACTACGACGGCACATCGAGAACTGCAGGGGGGCGGAGCATAGCCAGTTTTCCACTCGGCGCTTTCAACGGCATTGGCAAGCATCTCCGCGAAGCGAACGGCGGGCTTCGATGCAGATGATCGGTATTGCAACAAGCGCTGCGAATGGGTCGATCCACCGAACGTGGAAGATAGCATTGATTGCGAGACCGCACAGAGTGACACCTGCAAGATATGCACACGTCGCTGACTGAATGGAATCCGCCAATAGTGCGGCGTTCTTCGCGATACGACCGGCTCGCCGCTTTCGCCAAGTCAAGATCGGCATGATCACCAACGCCGCAACGGTTACTCCGATTCCGACCCAACTCGCATCGGGCTCGACTCGCAGTATCAGGGCTCCTACAGATGTGAATGCCACGATCCCTGCCAGGAAAAAGAGAAGGATCCCTGCACATTGAGCTGCTCGCGCTTGGCTAAGCCTGAATGACGGCATGAACTGCAGAAGTACAACCATAGCCGACAGAAGTTCAACAGCGCTGTCAGATCCAAAAGCGAACAGCGCAGGGCTATGAGCTTTCCACGAAGAGATCAGGGCAACAACGCATTCGATTAGCATCCACAAGAGGGTAATTACTTGTAGCCGGACGATATCCCGGGAATTGCTATTCAGTTCAGGGCAGCGCGCAACAATCTGCACGCCAGGTCGCGCGCCAATTTGGACGAATTCTTCCATCAGCTATTTAGAGATTGTATCCCGGCTCGAGGCGTCAGCGTGCGGTAGTTATCTTTAGAGTAGCGGGATGCTTGGTTAGATATTAGCCACAGGCGCTGACAGAGCCACACAAAATCGGCACCGGTTTCTTGCTCATCGCACACTCTTTCCGTATGGATCGCAGATTGTGACCACAGGCTCGCCGGTGACGGCATCCCCAAAATATCGTCGCTGGAAGAATAGCGAGACATTTACCAACCCGATCATCACCGGCACCTCGACCAGAGGGCCGATCACAGCCGCGAACGCTGCGCCCGAATTGATGCCGAACACAGACACAGCGACGGCAATTGCCAACTCAAAGTTGTTCGAGGCCGCAGTGAAGGAAAGCGTCGCGGTTTTCGAGTAGTCCGCTCCGAGCTTCTTCCCCATGTAAAAGGAGACCAGGAACATTGTCACGAAGTAGATCAACAACGGAACAGCAATTCGCACGACATCAAGTGGCAGACGCACGATATACGTGCCCTTGAGCGAAAACATAATGACGATGGTGAACAGCAGCGCAATCAACGTTAAAGGACTGACGCGCGGGACGAAGTTGTGGTCATACCATTCGCGGCCCTTGGCTCGGACCAGCACCCAGCGAGTCAGAAAGCCGGCCAGGAACGGTATCCCGAGATAGATAAAGACACTCTTTGCGATATCGGCCATCGAGACGTTAACGACTGCTCCATGCAACCCAAGCATTGGAGGCAGGACGGTGATGAAGAACCAGGCGTAAACCGAGTACAGGAACACCTGGAAAAGTGAGTTGAACGCCACAAGGCCGGCAGCATACTCCGTGTCGCCCTTCGCCAGCTCGTTCCAAACGATTACCATGGCAATGCACCGGGCGAGCCCTATCATGATCAGCCCAGCCATGTACTCGGGATAGCCACGCAGGAACACGATCGCCAGTACGAACATCAGGATCGGACCGATCACCCAGTTCTGCACGAGCGATAGCGCCAGGATGCGCTTGTTGCGAAAGACCTCTCCGAGTTCTTCATAACGCACCTTCGTGAACGGAGGGTACATCATGACGATCAGCCCCATGGCAATGGGGATGGACGTGGTCCCTACACTGAACTTGTTAAGGAAGGGCACGATCCCAGGCACAAGCCAGCCAGCAACGACGCCGACGACCATGGCCGCGAAAATCCATGCGGTCAGATAACGATCCAGAAAGCTCAGGCGAGAGGGTTTGTTCATTGCGTCTCCCCAGATGGGGTTATTCCGCTTTTCGAGGAGAGCGGACAGCTCACCGGCTGGTGACGTTTCTCATTCGTGACCAATGCGATCGATCTCTTTCTTGATGGCGAGGCGGTCGAGACTCGACAGTGGCAGACACATAAACAGACTGATTCGGCGGTCGAGCATCATGCATGCGTCGCGAAATGCGCGAGATACCTCATCCGGGGTGCCTTCGACAGCGGCGGGATCAGGCACACCCCAGTGGGCTGTCATAGGCTGGCCCGGCCAAATGGGACACACCTCCTTTGCGGCGTTGTCGCATACCGTAAAGACGAAGTCCAACTTGGGTGCGCCGGGCCGGGAGAACTCTTCCCAGCTCTTGCTGCGCAGTCCCTCGGTGGGTAGGCGTGCCGCTTCGAGCTGCTTCAGGGCCTCCGGGCGCACAGATCCGGTCGGATGGCTGCCCGCGCTGTATGCAATGAAATTGGGGAAGCCCTTGCGCTTAAGAATGGCCTCGGCCATGATTGAGCGGGCGGAATTGCCCGTACACAAAAACAGTACGTTGTAGCGTCCTTGCATTAGCGCACCTCACACCTGCAACTAAATCAAGCCTTTGCTGTCTCGCGCGAAGAAGCTCGACCCGTTCTGGGCCTGCCAAGCGCGGAATAAGGTTTCCATTCACTGACCGTGCAAGAACCCGCAGCAATGGCATCTTTCAGACGTTCTGTGTCCCGCTGCAGCTGCTCTTCGTCTCCAAAGGCTTGGCGGAGAAAATCAAACAGCAGGCGTTTGGTCGCCTCTCCGGGATCGGTGAGACGGTAATAGATACGGTAGCCGTCGCGACGATCGAGGACCATTCCGGAGTTCTTCAGGTAAGCCAGATGTCGAGAGACGTTCGGCTGCGAACTCTCCAAAACGTACTGGATGTCGCATACGCAAAGCTCACCGTGCAGCAGCAGGTTGATGATTCGCAGCCGATTGTTGTCTCCTAATGCTTTAAAGTACTGTTCCAACTCTTTCATCGATTGAACCTCTTTAGTCTCTATCGGATCGCGCTGGCCCCGACCAGCTCCTGTAGATGCTCCACCCCCACTGGCGCGTCCGGCTGCCAGGGAAGCAAATACACTCTTTTGGCGAGTTTCTTTACTTCGTTGATGTAGCGCACTTCAATTCCTGCCCGCTTTGAGAGAATCGGATCTCTGGTGTTTGTAGCGGCAAAGCTCTGATTAACGATCCATCCATAGGGTGTAATGCCAGCCCGAGCAAGATCGCTCTGCAGCCGTGCAGCTTCGTGAACTGGAGTCGCTTCCGGCAAAACCACGATCAGGATTTTCGTAAAGTCAGAATCACGAAGTTGGGGCAAAAGTCGGCGAACGCTGTCAGGGATGTAAGTTAAGTTGCGTTCGACATCGCGATGATAGGCGTTTGCGGCATCCAGCAATAAAAGCGTGTGCCCGGTTGGCGCGGTGTCGATCACCACGAATCCTTGATTCCCCTCGTCCACTGTCTGAGCGAAAGCGCGGAAGACAGCAATCTCTTCGGTGCAAGGTGACCGCAAGTCCTCTTCCAGCAGCGCTCGGCCTTTCTCATCTAAACCGTTGCCCGATTCACGCAAGACTTCCTCCGTGTAAGCGCGAATCTCAGCGGCAGGATCGATGCGACTCACAGTCAGACCCGTCGTGCTTCCTTCCAGGGCCATGGTGAGATGAGCGGCGGGATCGGTGGTGGTCAGGTGAACCGGATGGCCCAGCCGCGCCAACTCAACTGCGATTGCGGCTGCAACCGTCGTCTTCCCAACTCCTCCCTTGCCCATGGTCATAATCACGCCCTTGCCTTGGGCTGCGATTTCAGGAATCAACTCCGCCAAGGAGGGAGGAAAGACAACGGCTTCATGACTGAGATCAAAGTCGTCCGGGCGATTGGAGCTTGTTCCTCCTAGAACTCGCAGAGCATCTGCCCCAATCAAAGCGCTCGACACGAGTGGGATTTCCAATCGCGGCAGTTGGCGAATTCCATTCGGCATTGCCGCAAGGGCCGCATAGCCTCGACTCTCCAGCGCCTCGGCAACAACATCATTCTTTCTAGTGGCCCGAAAGCAGCCATTTACGATCAGGCGCTGATTGCAAACACCAAGGGTCTCCAGTTCCTGACGCGTGCGCTCGGCCTCAGCCAGCGCAGAGCTCTCAGGCCGCGTCACCAAATAAACGGCGGTTCTCCCGCTATCACACAAAGCGTGTACCGTGTTGTCGTAGAGTTCGTGTTGCGCTTGCAGTCCAGCCAAAGGGCCTAGACACGAAGTCCCACCGACGTTTGTCTCGATGAATCCTGACCAGGCGGAGGGAAGTTGCAGCAGCCTAAGCGTGTGTCCGGTCGGTGCGGTGTCGAAGATCACGTGATCGAATTGGGTCGTGATGTGATCGTCGCCGAGCAACTTTGCGAACTCATCGAAGGCTGCGATCTCGAGAGTGCAGGCGCCCGACAACTGCTCCTCGATGCTTCTTACGGCGGATTCGGGCAGAATTCCGCGGTAAGGACCGACAACGCGTTCGCGGTATTCCTTCGCGGCTTCTTCCGGATCGACATTCATGGCGAAGAGACCTGGGACACTCTCCACCGCTGTTGGATGTATTCCAAGACTTGTTGTGAGCACTTCGTCGAGATTAGAGGCCGGATCGGTGCTCACTAGGAGAACGCGTTTCCCCGCATCAGCTAACGAAACGGCTACGGCACACGCAATTGAGGTCTTGCCAACGCCGCCTTTGCCCGTGAAAAACAGATTTCGGGTTACCTCGCCTGGCAGCTTCATTTCTTTGCTTCCAAACTGACCAAGCCAATACCAACCAGATCGGCCGCACCCGTTTTGAACACGGGGCCAGGTTCGTAGGCAACGCCAGTGAAGTTTGCGAGCTGCTCGCGAGTGGGATAGTCGCTCTGTGACACCACTCTCCCATCGACTAATATCATCGGCAAACACTTCGTGCCTTGCGAGTTAAGGGCCTGTTTGACCGTAGAATTCGCGGCGAATGCGGCAACGTCTTGCGCCAGGTTGTAGCGCTCGACATCAACGCCCTTGCTCTTCAGCCATTCCAGATCCGCGGAGAACCGCGGCAGGACTGGATCTACGCTGGGCCCACAAATACCTGTCGAACAACACATCGCTGGGTCGTACACCTGAAGTTTCGACATTTATGAGTTCTCCTTACTGATTCTTGCGATCGTCGGGGTGCGGAAGTTTACGCACCGATCTCGCGATCATTGCAGGCGCAGGCGATTGGTTCTCCTAGCTGCGCCCGACTGCTTTAGACATATATGCACATACAAGTATACACATATGTTACCATGCTCCGCGTGATGTTTATCATGGATGCTTGTGACTTCGGAAGAGAACATACTCGTGAGCCTGGAGGCTTGCCAGCAGTGTACGTCGAGATCTCCTGGATCATGTGATNNCCTGGTGGTCGAGTTCCAGCATCAATGCCTTCGAATCGCCACAAGGTTATCTCGTCGCCGCGACTCGGTGGGCTGCATCACCGCTATACTGTCGCGGCCTAACAATTTCCAGCTCCAAATAACCTCCGCCAGGATCGGAGGGAGATTCACGCCTGGATCTTGGCAGACAAGCTCTCCCTCTCGTTTCCGGGATGCTCAGAGCGGTTCGAAGACCACGCCATACAAAGCGCTGCTGTCCAAGAAAAGGCCTCCAGCATCGAAACTCGGCGGCGTTTAGTTTTGATGAACCACAAGCTGGATTGTAGGCCTTATCGAGGCCGCGGAGAAGGCAATCCGAAGAAACTAGTCGAGGCTGCAAGCCGCGGCTTTCCAACCCGTTCGATTATTTTGACCATACGGGTTTCTCCATCTTAGATGAGTCGAGCTCCATCTGGATTTGAGACCCGACTGCTACAATGCTTGGCGCAACATTCGAAAGGACTCCGTGAACATCCAAACCGTAGTTTCAGATCTCAAGGCCGAACGCAATCGGATTGATAAGGCCATCTCCGCACTTGAACAACTCACCTCACCCTCTTCTGCCCGCCGCGGTCGTCCGCCTAAAGCGAAACAGGTCGTGCCAGCCCCCGGCAAGAAGCCTCGTGGTATGAGCGCAGCCGGGCGCAGGCGCATCTCGGAGGCGATGAAGAAACGCTGGGCGATCTGGCATGGAAAATCGGCCCCTAAGCGAAAGCCCATGAGCCCTGCCGCTCGGAAACGCCTATCGGCCATGATGAAGGAGAGGTGGGCACAGAGGAACAAGAGAACGACAGCGTCCTGACGATTGCTGGTATTTCTTTGTAACCTATGGTTGAAAAGCAACTGACGACATGACACGACGAAGTCCGCTTTCGAATATTGGCTGATTTCTGCTCCCGGCTGTTATGTGCGCTAGCAGCAGCTCCGTGCCTGATCAAAAGGGGAGCTAAGCTTGGAGAGATCCGCTGAAACTCGAACGCTCCAATGTCGAATTTGCGATTTGGCGCAAGAAAGTGAATAAGTCTCTCTTCGAGCACAACGGAACGACTATCCCCGGGTGGGCCTGCAAAATGTGGGGGCTACATCCTATATACGGAAAAGTGACGAGCCGAAAAGTTCCAGCATATTCATGGTTACGGTAGATATCCAGAAGATGCGGCTGACCACGCGTCAATGGCTACCGAGGAGTTAGCTTGAGCACGACTAGAAGAGACTTCATCCGCTTTGTGGTCGCCGGCAGCATCACTGCAGGCTGCCCCATCGATCTTTCTTTGCTCGCTGTCGGTTCTGAGCCCGTTCAGGTCGATGGTGACCATTATCTGGTTTGCCACCAAATCCGCGACGGACATCGCTTTGCGCATCCGCCGGCGACACGGAAGTACGACGTGGTGATCGTTGGCGGTGGCGTGAGTGGTCTCACTTCGGCCTACCTGCTGCGCGACGAGGATTTCCTTCTGCTCGAGAAGGAGCCGCACTGGGGCGGCAATTCCTACGAAGAGGAATACAACGGGGCGCTGTACTCTACCGGCGGCGCATTCGTGGATGGCGAGGAGTCGGCGATCAATTTGTCGAAAGAGATCGGGTTGCCCCAGCTGCCGGTAGACAATTGGGATGGGAGCATCATCAATGGTGAGTTCGTTCCCGATACCTGGGGTGACGGGCTGGACCACCTACCCTATCCGCAACATACCCGTGACAGCTTCAAGAGATTCCGCGAGAGCATGCTTGCGATCGACCTGGAGAAGCGCGAAGTTGAGCTCGACAGCGTTCCCCTGAGGAAGTTTCTAGAAGGATACGCGCCTGAAGTAAAGCAGTGGTGGGATACCTTTGGGCCCTCGAACTGGGGTGCTGCATCGGAGGAAACTGCCGCGGGGCTCGTGGTTGACGTTGTGCAAACAACCGCAGGAGCAAATCGCAAAGACCGTCGCACGACTTGGCCAGGTGGGTTGGGCGCAATCAGCAAGCGACTGTCAGAAGTGTTGCATTTGCATCAGGACCGAATGCTTCTGAATGCCGAAACTGTCGCAGTGGTTCCGCAGAAGCATGGCGTCAACGTCACCTTCAGCCGGAACGGCAAACTAGAAACCGTCGCAGCAAAAGGGGTCATTATGGCCACGCCGAAGTTCATCACCGCGCGCATTGTCGAAGGTATGCCGCAGACGCAACGAACGGCCATTTCCCAGATTCACTACATTCCCTATCCAGTGGTGAACCTCATCTATGATCGACCAGTGTTTAACCTGGGGTATGACACCTGGTGCCCGGGAAATATATTCACAGACATCACGGTCGCTGACTGGGTCGTCCGCAACCAGTCTGGATACAAACAGAAGTACAACATCCTGACTTGTTACACGCCAATGCGGCGTGAGGAGCGTTCCACCTTGCTGACCGAGGATGGCTGCCGTCGCGTCGCGGGCAAGGTACTGCGGGATTTCCAGAAGCTGTCGCCGAACAACAATGTTGATCCTGTCGAGGTGCGCATTTATCGGCGCGGCCATCCGATGTATATGGCCTTGCCGGGCAACTACAAGCATGTTCTGCCCGTAGCGCGCCAACCCATGGAACGTATCTTCTTCGCCAATACAGATTCAGAAGGACCAGTCTCGACGACTGCGGGAGGCATTGACGCCGCGCATCGCGCGGTGAAGGAGTACACCGTCGGCACAAATGCTACGTTGCACACAACTTAGCGCACTGAACCACAGACTCAAAGTGATCGAGCTGGGTGCGGCAGCTCTAACTCTACGGGATTCTGATCCGTCGTCGGTGAGTGGGGAGCAAGACCAGCGACGAAATGCACACGAAGAGTCATGCGTTGCGCTCATAACGTTCCGGTTTGTTCCCGGGCAACTACCCACCTAAAGTTTTGTGACGTCGTTCTCCCAAGGGCTTCTAAGAATGTTCTGGTCGAAGAACTACCCAAAGTTGTTTTCCCAGCAGCGACTCCTGTCCCAACCCTTGAATCACCGTCGAGCGTAAGCTGTCGCGGTGCTGCGTTATGGGAAATACTTCTCTCAGTCGAGAGGACCCTTCGTCTGCCGAATCAACCTCACTTATCATGTGATGAACATATAGAAAAATGGCTTGACAAGTTGCGAGCCACCGGGTACAATCACCGCCAATTATGCCCGATGTTCGTGGGGAGGCATTCTATATGTCTTTATTTCGGACTAACAACGATCAGACGATATTTCGCAGTGAAGAAAGTCTGTCTACCTTCGCCGAGCGCACGTTCGCAGT
The DNA here is from genome assembly GCA_003135475.1 of Acidobacteriaceae bacterium. Classification (GTDB taxonomy): domain Bacteria; phylum Acidobacteriota; class Terriglobia; order Terriglobales; family Acidobacteriaceae; genus Bog-257. The sequence goes on along the minus strand of PLBW01000001.1, from coordinate 34,967 downwards.
CTAAGGCAAACAGATTGTAACTTGTCTAGATCTAGTGAGTTACCTAAGCTAGCCATTGAGCCCTGTCCGGAAGGAAATGCGCGGCGCTGGCCAACTTGACGCCATGTTCTCCTCTACGATTGCCGAGCGCCTGAAATCATTATTGCTGATTGTGTTGCTGTTCATCCTCTGCGCGTTAACTTCCTGTGAGCGCGAGCGCCCAACCCTGAAGCTATTGGTTTGGGAGGGGTACGCTGACCCCTCGGTCATAGGCCCATTCGAAGAAGAGCACGGTTGCACCATCAGGGTTTCTTACTTTAATACCAGCGACGACCTGCTTAAGAAACTGATCGACCGGAAGAACGACTATGACGTAATCTCGCCGTCCAGCGACATAACAAAAACAATTATGGACAGCAATCTCGTCCTCGCGTTGGACCTGGCTAAGATTCCGACGTATTCGCAAACATCCCAAACACTGCGTAACATGGATTACTTGGTACAAGGAAAGGCTTCGTCGCTTTGGATTCCTTTCGTCAGCCAGTCTAGCAGCATTTACGGTGTTCCTTTTATGTGGGGACCTAACGTGCTCCTTTACAACACAGCTGTTTTCAAACAAAAGCCGCCTACGAGCTGGAGTATCTTGTGGGACCCTCAGTATCGGGGTAGGGTTTCCGTATGGGATGATATCTCGACCTTGTATATGGCGGCCCAAGCGATAGGCCTGAATCATCCAGACCCTAATGCAATTTACCATCTCACCGACCAGCAACTCCACACCGTGGTGGAAAAACTGCAGCAATTAAAGCCTAATATCGCCGGTACCTGGCCCGGGTCTCATCCTGAGGAATTGGCCGCCGCCTTTCGTCGCAAAGAGGTAGTCGTTGCGATGGGCTGGCCAATGGTCGCGAGTGAACTGTTGGAACGGGGGAAAGACTTCCCGATCGCCCAGGTGATACCCGATGAGAACACGACTGGCTGGATAGATCATCTGATGATTACAGTCAATTCGAAGCACCGAGAGCTTGCGTATGAATTTCTTGACTACATGATTCAAGAAAATAGTCAGAGGCGGACAGCACAAGTAACGGGCTATATGCCGGCTAATGAGGCGGCGGCTTCCGCGATGCGGTCCACGGAGTCAAGTGAAGACTACAGGAACAAAATCAAGACCATCAGCTTCTGGCAGGATCTATTGAAGCGCCGCCAGGAGTATATGAAGGCCTGGGATCGGTCAGGACTCCACAATGAGCAGAAACTGCCTGTGGGCCAATAGGCGGCCTGATAGATGAGTGGCACTGATATTGTTTGTGTAATTGGCCATCGGCCTTAGCGCGTCATGTCTTGGATGTTGCCTGAGTGATTTTTGGGGGGCCTTGGGCGTTTCATGCGGGCCGAGGGGGAATAGCATGATGAGCAGCATGATGATTGTAATATTTTCCACGCTGTGCATGGCTGTGTTCGCTGTGATAGCTGTGGTTTGGTGGACACGTAAGGCACTGGGGATTCCCAGGAGTGGACCACTCGGACGAATCGCTCAATGGGCGGAAGGAGTAAGAACCAGCGAAGCAGAAGTAAGGACTGCTACTGTCGGTGACCTTGTACTATTCGTGACACTCTACGTGGTTGGAGTAACACTTGTGATCACACTCTACACATGGCAAGCCGGCAGCGCTATGGACAAATATAAGCAAGAAAGTGAGCAATTGCGGCAGACGGTTAACACTCTTCAGTCCGAGATAATTAGCGGGCAGCGGGACCTAGCGGATCTCAAGGAACAGCAGGCAGCACCACAATTGATAGTTCCCGGGGCAGATGAGGAAATCATAGGCGAGCACGTAGATCTTCATTGGCAATATGGAAATCACAACGAGACCACTGACTATGTGCTGCAGCTGATGCGAATCGCAGGATTTACTGGAGATAACGACACACAGAAAGTCGCCCATTTGAGCGCTCCTACTCTCACTGACTTAAGACCAGGCGTCCCCTGCATTGTAGCGGCTACAGATTCAGCAGATCAACAGTCACGCGCTGCGCTCGGACCAGGAACCTATATGTGGCGGGTTGCGGTTGGTGCCCTGAACGGTCCTGCCGTCGACTCAAAGCATTGTGCTAACGACGACCGGGTGAGAGAGTGGAGTGAATACAGGACTTTTAGGGTCTATCCGTCCATGCAAGAGAGGTTAGAATCCACGAAGGAGCTACTGGCCGGGACTAGGTTTGAACAGGACATCCCTTTCTCGCGAGTTGGTCCCGACGGGAAACCAACTGGGTTTGACATGGACTTTCTGAAAATCATTGTGGAGCACTGCCTAGTTTTACAAAAAGACGGCGCCATTCACTATAATCGTGACGAATGCAATAACGAAGTGTCGGCATTGAAAGATGGCGAACCCCTGGAAGACTTAGAACAAGGGACACCGGGTCACCTACGGCTTCGTATCGTGCCGATGCCGGCCGGTGTTAACTGGCTAGAAAAGCTTCAAAGCCGACACATCGATCTATATATCGGATCCGTGACCCGGGCAAAGAAAAGAGAGTACGGGGGAGTCACGTTCACGAATGGCTATCTTAATTACAGTAGTGAAGCTATTTTTAGAACGAGTGAGGCTTGTTCCAGCATAGACTGTCTGGCTCAGAAGAGAGGGAAGGTCGGAGTGGTTGAGAGCACCACAAACGCTTGGCTTGCAGATGAGCTGAAGAAGCGGATTGCTAATCTTAACGTGGTTACATACAAATCGTTCCCGGCCCTCGAAAGCGCTTTCGAGCGAGAAGAGGTTGCGGTAGTAATAACTGATGGTGTCATGGCGTCTACGATGGGACTCAACGAGACGAAACGGCTGGCTGGCAAGGCGCTGCCGGGATGGAAGTCGTACCTGGTCGATCATATTGGCTATCCGGAAGAGCAGTTTGCAATTGCTGTCGTCAAGGACACTCAGTCGAAAAATGATGCCGCCGCAAATCAACTTCTTACACAGCTCAATTGCGCAATAAATGATCATCCGGCGCAGACGCTCATCGCTATCCTATCTCACAAATATCAGCTTGATAAGCTGGGGACGAGTTATGCGGCTCCAACACTCGGGTCAGAGTGCAAGTCAATTCCCTCTAGCGCAGGCAACTGAGTTGCGTTCCAGCTCTTGCCTCCATCTGTCGAATAAAACTGTTTCTGATAGCCAGAGGTCTTGATATTGTTAGATGCGGCAATGACATACTGAGGATTACTGTAGTCGACCGCGATGGAGGATTCGCTGTTCCTCTCGTTGAAGTTGGTCAAATTTACGTTGAAGCCCGAGGGAACTGCCACTGTGCGCAGTTTCCCAGTGCGTAGTGAAACTTTGCTGTTAGACGGTTTGAGATCGGGATGGTTTACCATCCAATCTAGTATCTGATCTGCGACGCGTGCATACTGGTAGCTGCCCTCAGTCGGCAACTGTTGCAGATGATCTCTCAGGTACAATCTAAACCAAAGAGGAAGCGGGCTAGTATCCTCCACATCTGCTCCGGTCAATACCGCGGCTGCCCAGACCTTCCCCTTCGCCGTATAGGTGTCCCTGATCCTTGCCAAGGTACTTCCCTCCGGCACTTTCACCTCCCAGACCGCGTAGTGCGAGTCTAGCTGAGGCGCTGGAGGAACGGCTGTGGCGGGAGATTCTTGGGCGACCAGAGATGATGTACAGAATGCGAGCGTCAGCAACACCGCACATTTCTTTACGGAAGTCCACATATATCGCCCTCCCATGATTCTGATGGCAGCCCAGCTAAGAGGCCGACTCTAAGAATCGTGGCATTGATTTTCGCAAATAGAGAATAGCTATTAACACAAAGCGAACAAGCTTGCAAGGTGGTGAAGCTGGCATACCCGATAGAACGTAATGACCTCATGGTCCAAATCATTGAGCACTTCCACCTTCGAAGGCGGTTTACGAAAGAAAATCTGCGCTCCTCCTGCGAACGGCTCCACGTATGTGAGGTGGTGGCTCCGGGTATCTGGCCCCGGCCCATTGCTGCCCCAAATCTCTCGAAAGTGCGAACCACAGGCGCAAAGGACCTATAGTTATGCGCGAGAGCATGACGTGTTCCGCCGAATGTCTAAGCGCCGGAGCAAAAATAGACCGCATTACGCCGCGGAAGCGGCGTGATGCGGCGGAGTAAAAGTAGACCGCCGGATTCTTGTTTCACGGGACACGGCCGCCTGCGGGGGTAGCGGAACTGGTTCGGTTCCGTTGAACCGACGGCAGAGATCGTGGAACAAACCAAAACCGCCCGGTACGAGTGGAATTTGCTGCCTTAACTGCCCCGTAGTTGGAAATATGCATGTTCGGGCAGTCTAACGTTGACTACCTAGAATTGCGGCACTCCGATTTAAAGCAAGCTGCCTAATGCCCTGGTTAGGACTCGGGGCCGCTTCCCAAGTACCGCTGGCCCGAGCGAACCCAAGCACCTAGTGTAATACCAGGTGGTCGGGTGTCAGCCGCGCCCACAAATGCCCGCCTGTTTTCAACGACTTCGGGATCATTTCGGTGGGATCGGCGTGCTGGTGTAGTCAAATTTGTAACTGGAGATTCCTCAAGGATCAACAGCGTTCCATAACCCGGAAATGCAACCTGCTGAATCTACGGCAGATAAATATGTACTTGGGAGGTAACTCACCTAATCCCGAACCAGATTCCAAAGCCTATTGAAACCTGTTGAAATCTGTTGACCGTAAGTGATTGATATTGAACCTGTTGCATGCCTCTCGTTGAAAGTTATTGAAGTGTGCGGTTCTTTGAGGCTTTGACAGTTACAAATTTGCCTACATCTATTAACTAGTCAGTTAATAGAGGAGCGCCGTTGCTGCCAGTGATTTGCTGCCATCTAGTTCGGCTCAGGCCTGTAGCAATCGCGCGCGTCTCAGTTTTGGGGGTCAGTCCCGACGTGCTTTTGTCTCGTCAAGCAATTCGTCTGTGCCTGACGGAACTATTGCGGGTCAGGGTTGAGAGCGCCGGAATCCCCACCGTTAGTCGTTGCACTTTGCAAAAACTACAAGATTTTTGTGGAGCACAGCCATCGTAGGCGAAAACAGTGCTGCGTTTAGTTCTGGCGAGGCACAGGAGACATGGCAGCGGTAAGTAGATAAGTCTTACATTCAGTTTTTTCGCTCTTGCAGGCGTGTGCGTGGGGTAAAGCGGCAGCATCTTCCTCGAACTGAACCTTGCAAACCACGTCAAGGCAGTTCATGCAGACGAATTCGATGCTGCCACCGGCCAGATAACGGTGGGCGAACAGCGGAGAAGTGATAGCGGGCGTCATATCGCTATCTCAATTGGAATTACGGGGGATTCGTCTTTCAGGCAACCACGAACATCAGCAGCCCCGCCCCGGTCTGCCGGAGTTCTCGTACGTAGGTGACTTGGCTGGTTGTCCGTCAGGCCAGCCCAGAATTTGTTCTCGATAATGACTCGCAGGGCTCCCGATGCGTCAAGACACTTCATCACTGATAGTTTTTTCTGTTATCACCTAACGCCGGTGCCATTGCGGGTTCTGTTATAAGCATGGATGGTGGAGGGGCGCTTTAGGATAAAAGCGATGGAGAAAAACCGATTGAAACTGTCGTGGTGTTATCCCCGAATAGCAAAGTCGTTAACAGCGAGATGGCAGCTCCCGATCCCCAGCCCGAGATGCGAGGGGACAAGCGAAGACCACCCGACGCGCGTTAAACAGGGATTCTCGGCTATCGAGGGTTGTGGGTTGTCTCTGAGGTTACCTAAACAACGCCCCGCCAGCGGTCAACGAGTGCTATGGCGATGCTACAACAGTTACGATGGCAAGCTCTCGCAGGGTACACACAAGCAGCCGACGCTTTGTGCGGGGGGATGGACCCGAGACTCACTGACAACTGCGTTCTTTAGGATAAAACAATTACTTGTGTATCGGTATTCCATAGCTCTGAATCTTTGTCTGCATTTCAGGGCTCAATTGTTTGATGAGTTCTGCATTGTAAGTACCGGCAGGGTTATAAAGTACTGTAGGGGAGTTGTATAGCTCCCTGGCTGCTATAGCATAAAACCGGGACATTGCGGCAGGAGAGCCGTCTCTGACTGCCGGATCAACATCGGTTATAATGATTGACATAGTATTGTCAGTGTTGCGGACAATATCGAAAGTACGGAACTGCTGGGGGAAATCCCTTAATGATGCTGTCTGAACCTCCCAGAAACCCCGGTCAGGACGGTTGGGATCAGGTGATTGCCATGCGGTAACCTGATTATTATGCTGATGTCCTGCAAGCCACAAGATTAAATTGGGATATTGCTGAAGTGTGGCAATCAGTTGAGTATCCGTTATACAAGAGCAGGGTCCCCAGCTTCCGGTTTGGCCGGAATTATATGGCGAGACGCCTATCGGTACATGTGCCGCAATGATCATAAGCTCACCCTCAGCCTGACCCTTATCAAGTTCACTTATAAGCCAGTTATAACGGGCCTGATCGAGAGAGCCATTTCCATAGCTGGAAGTGGTATTATCTTCTTCACTTTGTGTGTCGTCGAGCATAATAATTTTTATGGGTATGTTCGATTTCGGCTCGAAGCTATAAGAGGAAAAGTTATTGTCGATATTGGTCTGGGTAAAACCGTGACCCAACGGATTTGAAGACGTATTAAGAAATTCGCTCATCCAATCTTTCATAGTAAGTGAACGACGGTTGGGATCGGCGGCAACCTCAATAGCACTTGTGGTACTCACAGGTCCTGCACCGATAATATTGCCGTAAGGTGTACTGCCGTCGACTGTGCCCATATAGTAAGTGCGTTCATCAAAGCCATCAACAGGATAGAGAAATATATCCCCCAACCTGAGGATATCCCCGCTGGTATAGCTCTGTTGGAGGTAACCCTTCACAAGGTTTGAACCAAACCAGAAATTATCGTGGCTGCCTTTAGTCTGATACCAGGGGATTGTCTTATCAAGCCCCGCAGCCTGGTAAGGTGTCTGATAATCGATGGTGTCTGCTCCAGCATGAGCACCGGAACTTGGGGTAATGAACTTACCGTCAATCACATCAAGATACCATCTCAGTTCGTTATATTGAGAGTTGTTCGATGCATCGCCAAGAAAGAGACCGCAATCAAAGGGCCTTCGTTGGTGAAGGGCATTGACCGTCTGGATGGCTGCGTCAAGTATATGAGTTGTATAGAGCATGGTAAAGGTTATTCCGGGTATACCGTTTGTAACGTGTTGCATCAGATCATAGAAGACTTGGCTGGGGGATTCTTTGTCGTAAACATGTGGGTCAGCCAGGGTGAAGAAACTCAAAAGTGATGCAGTATTAGCGGCTGATGAAGCGTCATACCCAGCCGGCATGATGCGGGGGTCCTTTCCCTGATCAATACCAGGGACATAATGCCAGAGGCCATAGCCGTTTCGTTTAAATTGTGAAGGATCCCAGGGCAAAGGCGTATTAGCATCAGGGGCTAATGAGTCAGGCACTATGGCCCTCTGGCGAGTTGTATAGACCGCAGAAGAGATTGGATATCCCCCCTCACTTTGGATACTGCCGCCGCATCCGGACATCAGCGAACTCAGTGAAATACCTGCAACCGCTCCGGCGGAAACTTCTATAAATCGTCGGCGACTGACATTGTTGCTGGAAATTGGGTCAGGTTTCTCAGTGGGATCGTCGATGGCCATATTTGCTCCTGAATCAAAAACGTTTCAAGACCTGTATGTACCGGAATTTCCGTTTTAGTTCCGAACAGCGCTGCACTATATCCCTGCATGGGATAGCTTGTCGGTGATCTGGGACACACATCGAGGTATTTCAGCGCCCAATGTTTTCTTTGGTTCGGCACAGGGTCCCATCTGCCTGCCATTCGCCCAAAGTAGATCGCATTGTCATCAGGCAGAAGTGCAGACGCGGTGACCCCAAGCTCTGCTTCCGCAATTGTAGTTGGGCTCGCTCGGAAAACAATTGGGTTGGGCGACCCACCGGAAGCCATCTTGGAAACCGTTTCGGCAGTGAATATGGCGTCTTTTGTAACAGTCGAAATCCACTCAGTTCAACAGATCTCCATATCCCCCTAATTGCTAAATAGCTGAAACTAAAGGACGTACTCCTGGCACTTTAGGGTCGGGAACCTGGCTCCCGAACCAGATTCCAATGCTTGGTGAAACCTGTTGAAATTTGGTGAATGTAAGGGTACTAATATACATAACGGAAGTTCTGTGCTAGGGTGAAGATGCCGTGACAGGGTGCAATCTCAGAACTGCAAATGAGTTATTTTGGTGCCAAGGGGGTTCTTTTCTAACTTCTTTCCAAACGCCTTCATCCGCTCGCTTCCGTAGAAGGAAATCCCCCACATCATCTTAGCTGGAACACTCGGAGCAGTCAGATGTAAGAACAATTCTCGATAGTCGTATGGGCGATTTTCAAATTGGAGGTGGGCTTCTAACCTGACTAACGAAGCCACAAGGTCGGCTGCCTGCAACGGGGGAAATTGGCGATCTTGGGCAAAACTTATCGAGATAAGTTTATCGTGAGCAGGCCGATATATTTTACGAACGCGACGATAGAACTGATAGCAATTAAGCGCGGTGGCCTCGTCATCATCGCAAATTAAACTGACATGATCGTCGCTCTGCACATAGGCCACTGGCCCCATAATGCCGCTCATGAACGCAAGGTAATGCGGGTCTGGACTTCCTCCGAGCCGCCGCCGAGCCTCAACCGAAAGGTCTTTCTCGTAAGCCTCTACGTCAACCGCAACAGAGATCCCCAACTCAATATGCTCCCGAATGCAATCAGAGAAAGGCTTCAGGGCATCGATTCTCTCGCGCTTACCTAGTGCCTTCACGTTCTTACTTAGCGGCTTCTTGAGCCGAAGTGCCTCTTTCATCGAGAGATAAGGCATCTCATAGCGCCTCAAAAGTCCGTTCCACTCGTCCTCGAAGCTCTGAATTTTGTTGGCTGGGGCACACACACCACAGAAGGTCACGACGCGCTGGCTGTGGGATTTGCCGCTTTCATCGAAGTATGCGCTGAAGATTGCCATGAATGGCTTTCGTTCAAAAAGAATGTTGAACGGTTGACGGACGCACACCACTGCGAGTACCCTGCTTTCTGAGGCAGAGCATCAACAGTTCGGGCAGGAAAGGCCGGAACGCTCGAAGCGGGCAAGCGGGAAGCGAAGCGGTCTAACGCAGAAAATTAAATCACCGACACCCAAGTCGGGAGAGCAGGTTGCGCTCCGCGAAATCATCGCATGGAGCGAACCATTTTGCAAGCCCCTGTCAAGAATCTAATCTGTACAGCCAAAACTTATCCATCGACAACACAAATTCATGTTTCGTGGAAGGGCACACTAAGGGCGGTGAGCACTTGGATAAACCGCGAGATAACGTGTCCATTATCGTGTTTTTGGTGGCGAGTGCAAAATGTTCACTGTATATGGATAGCGGCTTATCGCAGTTTTCGTGGGCACATCGACATTCAATCAGCCACAGAGCCAAACTGCCTGACGTTGGGGCCGAGCCTACAAAAGCCGTTGTCGGCCCCTCAAAATTCGCTGCGATCTGACACAGTTGCTCGCGCTCTCTACATAGAAATGCTATTGGCCACGTACCCGTGGGCTGACATTGTAGATTTACGAATGTTCCTAATGGGCTTTGATGCGGGAGATCAATGGTCTCGTCACACAACGGGCAGTGCAGTTGATACACAAGCTTACCGTCGGTCATGGGTTTGCCTCGCGGAAGAAAAGTTTGGTTCTGTGGCGAAAAGGGTTAGCGAAAATAGGTTAGTGGGCTAATTGTGTGTTGATGAACTTTTCAGACTCGTTAGCGCAAGAGCAGCGCCAGCAAGAGCGGTTGTTGCAACCAAGCGCAGTACGATTAAAGGGATGTCTGGTGAGGTGTGTAACCCTCGTTGATAGCTTAACTGGCGTGGTCCGCTCCAGAGCCAACCGTAGCCAACATGCCAAGACCCGGCCAAGCCTGAATCATCACCTGTGTTATTCCACGGTAAACACCACGGAATCCAGAGGCAGCAGTAAGCAATCGCTAGGAAATAAACCACGATCACAGCGCGTTGTATTCGATTTAATTTCACGAGGAGCCACCATTATGCCTGTTTCTCATTCTGCCTCAAGGAAGCGTTCAGCAAACAAGACTGTTTCCCCGTCTGGAAGTTCAGCCAATAAATATCCATGCCAAGCATTACCTGCAAGCTCAGGGAATGACGCGGATTCCTTGGGTACACCGAATGTAAACGTCGCACCAGACAAAGAAAGCGGCCATTCTTCTTTCTGTCCCAAATCGTCCAATATGACCAAGCGGACTTTCGAGAGTTGGGGATCACACCACAAGATACCCGCTGGTAGCATCTTGGACTCATTCCCCTTGGTGCCCCTCACCTGTAATTGCGCGGCCATCCGTCGCCATGCATTCAAAATCCAAAATGCAACTTCGGAAGAAATCTCGTGCATAGACTTAGCCTTTCGTATTGGTTGGCCGCAAGCAGAGCAATTAGCGTCCAAACTTCACTTGCAACCCCAGCGGTCATGGCAGGAGTTGCAGCGTGCTGTATCATGCAAGCATGAAGTCTAATCCCAAACCGTCGGCAGAGTACACGAATTTCGAGAACGCGATGCGGGCGATTATGCGCGCGCCCAAAGCGGAAGTGAACCGAGTCCTGGCGGAAGAGAAAGCGGAACGAGCGAAGATGCCGAGACGTGGCCCCAAGCCTAAGATTTCGACTTCGGGCCACGCTTCCGGCGAAAGGGATTAGAAGGGCGCCTCCTCCTCCTTCCCCGTCAGTTCCTTGTAGGTGAGCCGCTTGCCGACGATCTGCGAGAGCGCGTATACGAAGCGGTCGGAATCATTCAACGGGTTATCTTTGGTAGCGCGGTTATTGAATCGGAATGTCTGCTCGTCCAGATAGCGGTCAAGGTGAAACGGCTCGACTGCAACGTATGTGCCGCGCAACGTCCGCTTCAACAGCGACCAGAAGTTCTCCAATCCGTTTGTGTGGACGCGGCCCCGCACGTATTCATCGGCATGGCTAACGACTTCGTGCACATAGTCTGAATTCAGCAACTCGTAGCTAACCGCGTTATCGGTGTAAAGACGAGAGCCGAAGCGCACGTGGTTCAATACTTCGTTCTGCAGGGTATCGCGTCTCACGTTCGGCACGACCTTGGCACGCACCTGCCGAAGCTCGCGGTCAAGCATTCCCTGCACGGCAGTCTTGTTCACGTAGCGGTGAACTTGTTCAGAGTCAGAGCCGCGCATTTCCATATGCTTCCGCTGCATCTCGGCTCGTCTCTTCTTGTGCATGTTGATGGTCTTGCCGCCGACGAAAGTCTCATCCACTTCGACCTCTCCACCTTCGGGACCGCCAAATTTGAATCCGCCAGTCTTGATTGCAGCGCGAATCCTGTGAAGCATGAACCATGCGGACTTCTGCGTCACGCCAAGTGCGCGATGCAGTTCCCAGCTAGAGATGCCGTTCTTGTTGTTTACCAGCATCCAGACGGCGGGGAGCCACTTCTCAAGGGCAATCGGACTATCCTCAAATACCGTGCCCACCTTGAGTGAGAACTTGGGGGTTTTGTGGCCCTCGGCGCACCAGTACACGCGGGCATTGTCAAGGTATCTAACCTTATACGAGCTGCAGCGCGGACAGCGCACTTTGCCGTCCGGCCAGCGCAAGGCCGTCATGAACAAGCGGCAATTCTCGAACTCAGTGAAGAATTGGATGGTCTCTTGCAGTGTCTTTGGGTTAAAGTCTTCCATATAAGCCTCTTACAACGTTACAAGAGAAAGTGTAGCAGAATCATTAACTTCTGTCAAGTATATTCTTGCCAATGTAAGTGATTGATATTGAAGTCGTTGCAGGCCGCTAGTTGAAAGCTATTGAATCTTGCGGTTCTTTGAGGCTCTGACAGTTACAATTTTGCCTACAGTTGTGGTTCGCCCTTCGTCGAAATAGTTCTTGGATGTCTGACGAGATTGGTGCGCACCTCGCGGAGAACGGCCCTTGAATTTGCGCCATTTTCCCGCAGTTTCGTGTGCTCCACGAGAGCCTCTCAGGTTTTCAGTTATGGCGAGCATCAGGACTCAACCTCCGGTTTGCCGACAATTCAGGAGCTACGCGTGGCGCCCCGGATCGAAATGCCAAGCACGGCCACTTCCACGGATATAAATCGCACCGGCAACCTTCACTTCTGCCTTCCAAAGGCAATCCCGTGAGGTATGCTCTTCTGGGGCATTCCCCAGAGATGAGTGATAGCGGCCAGACGACGAGCGGAAGTTGGTGGAGGACGCCGCGCCTATATCTCGTAGCCAAGTTGCAGCAGCGTGAGGATCAGGTGTTTCTGGTTTTGGCGCTGGTGATCGGCGCGTTAACGGGCTTGACGGTTGTCGCTTTCATTCTGCTGACGGAACGAGCCGGAATGCGGCTGTATCCGGCGGGCGGCGCTCCGTGGCGACGTGTGCTCTTCCCGGTCGCAGGCTCGCTGGGCATCGGCTATCTGCTGTACCGCTATTTTCCCAACGCGCGCGGCAGCGGAGTGCCGCAGACCAAGGCTGCGCTGTTTGCCCGCGAAGGCCGGATAACGCTGCGCACCGTGCTGGGAAAGTTCTTTTGCACATCGGCAACCCTGGCCAGCGGAATACCGCTGGGCCGAGAGGGGCCTTCGGTTCAAGTTGGCGCTGGCGTTGCTTCGGTGCTTGGGCGCTTCCTAGGATTGCGTCCCGAAAAAGTGAAAGCGCTGCTGCCGGTCGGCGCCGCGGCAGCAATTGCGGCCGCATTCAATACGCCTCTGGCAGCGGTACTGTTTTCGCTGGAGGAGATTATGGGCGACCTCCACGCGCCGGTGCTGGGATCGGTGGTGCTGGCCTCCGCTACCTCCTGGTTGGTACTCCGCCTTCTGCTCGGTAACAACCCTTTATTCAAGGTTCCGCAATACCAACTGGTGCATCCGCTGGAATTTGGCGTCTATGCAGTGCTGGGCGTGGCTGGCGGGCTGGTTTCCGTGGCCTTCACGAAACTGCTGCTGGGCATGCGGCAGCGTTTCCTGCGCTTCCCCCAAAAGACGGTTTGGTTCCAACCCTTGGCTGGCGGTCTGGTGGTCGGTTTGATGGGATGGTTTGTGCCGCAGGTCTTGGGCGTAGGTTACGGCTACGTCGGCGATGTCCTGAATGGACGGATGGCGCTCAACTTGATGGTTCTGCTGGTGGTCCTGAAGCTCATAGCCGTGACCACTAGCTATGCTTCGGGCAACGCGGGCGGTATTTTCGGACCCGCGCTGTTCATCGGCGCTATGTTGGGAGGTGCGGTGGGCACCGTGGCCCATCATTTGCTGCCCGCCCATACGGCCACTCCGGGCGCTTACGCACTGGTGGGAATGGGAGCAGTCTTCGCGGGTATCGTGCGCGCCCCTATGACCTCGGTGGTGATGATCTTCGAAATGACGCAGGACTACGCGGTCATCGTGCCGCTGATGATTGCGAACCTGGTGAGCCTTTTCATTTCTTCCCGATTGCAGCGGCAACCCATTTACGAAGCTTTGGCAGTACAGGATGGCATACACCTGCCTACGGCGGAGACACGCCAGCGGCATGGCCGACGTCAGATAACTCGAATCATGCGCGCCGCTGGCGAGTCGCTGCCCAGCGAGATCACGATTGGGGAAGCCCTGGAACGGGTCCGTGCGAGTGAATCCCGAACGTGGCTGGTGACTGATCGGCGAGGTGTAGTTGGCGTTATCAATCTCCCGACGCTCGAACGCGAGCAAGTGGAAGGCGCGGCCAAGTCTCTGGAGGAGATCGTGGCTGGGCTTGTTTTTCCACACGTTCACCCCGACCAAGGACTTGATTTGGCGCTCGAACGCATGGGCGCAAACCAGATCGATGTCCTGCCGGTAACGAGTCGCGCGGATGTGCATAAGCTGGAGGGTATCGTGACCCTGCGCGATGTGCTGGATTCTTATGGGGTCAACCTGCCAAGTCGGCCTTAGGCTTAAAGGTGGGGATTCTTTCTGTATCCCGGACTACCCTGAAGCAATCCTTGGGGTTTCACGGATCAGCTCTGCGAATCCGACCGAAAAGACTTATGAAATGGGCTTCATTCTCAAATCCCTCGAGGGTCGCGCTCCCACAATTGTAGTTGGACTCGCTCGGCAAAAGACCAGGTGGGCGACCCAGCGGAAGGCATCTGGAAACCGTTTCGGCAGTGAATACGGGCATCTTTTGTAACAGTCGAAATCCACTCAGTTCAACAGATCTCCACATCCCCCTAATTGCTAAATAGCTGAAATTAAAGGACGTACTCCTGGCACTTTAGGGTCGGGAACCTAACTCCCGAATTAGATTCCAAAGCATATTGAAACTTGGTGAAATTTGTTGTTCGTAAGTGATTGATATTGAACGTGTTGCATGCCGCTCGTTGAAAGCTATTGAAGTGCGCGGTTCTTTGAGGCTTTGACAGTTACAATTTTGCCTACAACGCACGAACCTTGGTGCAATGAACCCTCTATCACTGGGGGCTTCAGTCACTTAATTCCAAACACGCTTTTGTACTTCGTAAAGAGCCCATCCATCTCGCTGTAGTGCGGCCTGATTTGTGCCGACGATGCAATCTTGGCGGGGATAGTGCCGTCTGTGTGAATAAACTGGCTAGTAAACGAGTGCGTATCTTCGAGTTTGGATTCATCAGCGGCGTCGAATGTCTTGCATTGCCGAAGTAGCGGTTTGAGCTCTCCCCAATTCTTGTTCTCAAAACGTTTTGAAACCGATGTGCCTGTTTCTGCAATAAACAGATCTTTGACAAATCTCTCGACAAACTGCCGCAATGCTTGGATCGCCTGTTTTCGAAAGCCGTCGTTGACAGAGTCCATATTCTTCTTAGCTTCTTGAAGGAGTCCTTGTATCTGTGGCCCAGTGTATTGTACAGTCGGTCCCGACTGAGAATATGACTGCAGCTTAAACAGGTTCGGATTGTGCGTTGTCCTGTAAAGCTTTTCGATGTCGTCCGCGAATGTATCCATGTGGGTCAGCATAATGACCTGGAAGCCGCTATCCAACAGGTTCTTGATTACAATTTTCTTAAAAGCTTCCAGGTGCTCGTCGTCCATTGATTGAACAGGATCGTCGAACAACAGCATTGTGTGAGGCGAGGCTGTTCTGGTAGCACAGGCCAAATACACCGAAAGACCAATGCAATTCAGCTGACTGGCGCTAAGATTGGGCGCAGCCATCATAGTTCGCGTAAATGATCGCGCTCGCAGCTCAAGGCTGTCCGTTCCAGGAACAATACAGTCGTACCCGACTTGTGCTCCTGGATTCATCATGTCGTACCAGCGGCGTATGTCTTTGTCACGAACTCCAAGAATCTCGCGTTGCTTGTCCTCGATGAACTGCCGAGTCTGACGTACAACGTCCTGCAAGAGTTGAGACATACCGTCGGCGAGGTGTGCAAGCTCGACGTCTCTCCAGCGCCCGAGCGCATTGTCCAGAAGCACAAGGAATTGAACTTCCTGAGTAGATGACAATTTCTGTCTGACATAAGGGTCGAGCGCCGCATAGGTGGCGGCGTACCCATTCGCAACCGCCGGCAGTGTTCTCACCGCATCGGCGTACTGATTGATAGCTTCAGTTAGATCGGTAAAGCCGTTATGTCCCGTAGGCTTCGCGAGGAGTGACGAATGAGTTTTTATACTGTCATCGAGAGCATTGCGCTTTGACCTTACGAGTTCAACTTGGGTCCGAATCGCGCCAATTGCCTCTTTGAAGCTATTCGTCAATCCCGAGACTTCCGAGGTGAGGGCCGTTATGACTTGTTCTTGCTCCTGAGATGGAAGTGCCGGACTCAGAAAAGAAACATATTCCCCGTGCTGACGGACAGCCTGTTGTAAGCGACCCAGGGTACCTTGCGCTTCAGCAAGCGACGGACGCATTGCCGGGACAAATTCGGCCGTTTGCCTTAACGCATCGAGTTTTTCGGGGCTCAAGGTCTCCTCTTGGCAAAATGGACAGATCTTGTCGTCACGAGACGAATGAATTTGCAAACCTAACTTGATGAATTCTCTGACGGTCGGTTGGCTTGGTTCCTCTGACTGTGGCTGCGCCACTGCTTGGGCCGTTTCCAATTGTTGGTGAAAGTCTTCAAGCAAGCCGTCAATTACACCGAGTCCTGAAATCGCCTGATGCGCTTCTGGTTTTGGCACCGGGTTCAGGGAAAAGCGACCCCAATCTAGTTGGGCACGCTCTCTGGACGACTTTACGGACTGCAGGGCAGGCCTAAGATCTGTTTCGGTGGTTCCAGGAGCAACTCTTCCCAGTGCTACCTGAGTCAGGTGTTTGTGTGCCTCTTTCAAATCTCCCTGCTGAATTGCCAGCCATACCGGCCTAAGCAAAGGCTCTTGCTGAAAGGAGCGTCCCAAAGTGGCGCTATACGCTTGAGCCTCGACTATTCTGGCAGGCAAACTCCTGTTGAGATTGGTTTTTGCCTGATCAACGGCATTTCTAAAAGCGATGAGCGGCTCAAGGCCCAACATCGCCGATAAAACCTCATATCGGGTCTTCGGCTTCATAAAAATGAAGTCTTGAAGTGTGTGCTGCAAGATTAATGGGCGGTCATAAGGAGTGCCAATACCAAGCTCTTCCAAACTACTGGCCCGAGTCCCATCGATCGTCAGTACCGAACCCTCACCGTCAATAAGTTCCCTCCGAACAACACGCTTAGCGCCGCTAGGATCGATTACATCCGCTTCGACAAAGGGATTGTCTGATGCCGAATAGTGGGCATTCTTATAGCTGTCAGCGTATTCTCTCTTGCTTATCTCGTCGCCCCTGCTGCGTTTTAAGGTCTTTCCATACAGCAACCATTCCAAACACTCACCGATCGACGTTTTACCCGCGCCGTTTGGGCCTGTGTAAATCACTAGCTGTCCACCTAGTTCAATGGTCTGTCGGTCATTGAAACCACGTAGGCCAGCCACCCGGAGCTCAAGAATGTTCATCTCTTGAAACCTCCTGCTCCAGGATCTTTAGCAAAGAAGCCACGATGCTTTCAGGGCCAGGCTCGACAACATAGGCATCGACAAGCGCCTTCGGGATCGTCCCCTCCAGCGACTGTTTAAGCTCATCAAGGAGTTTCTTTTCAGTTTGGATCATGATTGTTATGCTTCGTCTAATAACATAAAGGTACCATGCCTTTACGTGGAGTCAAGAACCAACACACCCCTGCGTCACTCTCGTGAGCGACTGGAAATGTGATGCGAGAGGGGCTACTATGCTCTAAGCAAAGGGGCAAGGCAGCCTGGAATGATAACTCGATCTGCGCTCGAACGATTCTTCAGTGGAATACAGGCCCCGCAAAGACTCGCGAAGAAGCTGCGGGAGCAGGCGAATATATTTCTGGCCGAAGACTTCAATTGCTTTGACTATCTCGACACCAGCGAACCTGGGCTTTCGCAGATCAGTGCGAATCTGCTCAGGCCGGACGGAAGTCACGGGCAAGGCGATGTGTTCTTAGCGAGCTTCCTAGCTCTGATTGGTTTGACGAGCCGCAGTCCCGGGCCGCCGCCTCTGGTTTTGGCTGAAGAACCAACTCGCTTTATCAACCGGCCTCGGTTTATCGATATAAAGATTCGCTGGGACGACTTTAGCTTGGGAATCGAAAACAAGCTTTGGGCCGAAGACCAAGATGAGCAGTTGGCGGATTACGTTCGTGATCTGGAGAGAGAGTCTCAAGGTCGGTTCCTGCTCGTGTACTTATCAGGTGATGGCTCTGATCCAGATCCAAACAGTATCTCCAAGGAGTTGCTTTCGTCACTCAAAGAAGCCGGCCGGATAAAGGTCCTAAGTTTTCCGGACGTCATGTTCGGCTGGCTTGACGATTGCATCAATCGATGTCAGGCAGACCGGGTCCGGTGGTTTCTGCGGGATTTTTGCAGATACCTGGCTCGCACTTTTCCTGAGTGGGAAGGGAGCAGATCGGTGAGCGCTGAAGATGAGTTGATTGTAGATTATGCGTTGCAAAACGATGAGCAGTTGGAGCTCTCAATCGCAGTTGGCACTCGATTACATCGCATTCAGGAGCGTGTGATAACCAGATTCATTGCAACCCTCAAAAAGCGCCTCATGCAGGAACTACCAGGCGCGGTTGTAGTCGATGAGAGTATGCTGACTGAACCGCTGACAAAAGGTGCGGGTCTTTCGCTTGCCAGTCCGGAATGGACGGGACTATATAGCATCAGCCTCGAAAGCGAGACGCGAAATGCATCCAAGATGTTCTTTGGGATCGGCAAGAAACATCCTGAGCCAGGACGCCAGCTTGGCGATTTAGGCGATAAGCTGAATCTGGCATTGGGCAGGGGTGGAACGGAAAGATCGTGGGAGTGGTGGCAATACTTTGCTATGCCTTACCTGGATTGGAGCAGCGACAAGGCTTTATTAGGCATGTTCAGGGGCGAAGCCTTGGATTTTGTCGGACAGCGTATGGTACAACTGTTCAGAATAACGGAAGCGCATCTACGGGAGCGGGACCAGAGCTGAAGCAAGATAAGGCTCAGGGCTTCGCCTCAAGAAACATATTTAGAGCACGTTCCTGCGGGTATATCAAGCGGCTTTTGGTGCAGTATTTGCAGTATGTTTCTGAGCAACGCCTTCCAAGTTCGAGCAGTGTTCTGATGTGGTGGTGCGCCGGGGGATAACCGGCCCTCTAATACTGGCCCGGACCCCGCGGAATCTCCTGCCGAGGCTCCAATATCGCAAACCAAGGTTTCGGCGCCGACATTCGCGGTCGGCTGTGCCCTCAGTGCACGACAACCCCCGGCGCCCCTATCTCCGTTATGTTCGTGGTTGCTCTGATTTGGCTATATTCCGAGTAGAACTCTGACCAGCTTCCGCTTCTCAAGGTTTCATACGAATACAGCTCCAACAAGCACACCAACAGCCAGAGGCCTATAACTAAATAGTACATCCTGAAATGCGCCTTAAACCAAAATATGAATAGCGCTAGTGCGATCATTGGCACTGGCCACAAGATGATCAGATAGTAGTACCGTACAAATCTTCGGTACACCAGCAGTATCGCTACTGTGGACGCGATCCACGATATGAGGATGACCACACCGGGACGACCCACGTGAATATTGCTACTAGCATTTAGGTCAAACTGATGTCTCAACAGCTTGTAAACGAGGCTGCCCGCAAGCACCAATACGCCAACTGCTAGCGGATAATATAGATAATTAGGTTCCAAGTAGGTATATGAATATTCCGGGTTAATTGCCGGCACTAACGTCCCCTCAGCAAATCTGTAAAGTGCGCTGAGATTTCCCAGAACGCCAGTATGTGCACCTAATTGCGTTGCACCTAAATGAACTAGCCTGCGCACCTCGTCTAGTCGGGTGACAAGTTCGTAATACAAGTAAGGGCCGAGAACGGCCGTTGCCGATGAGAAAAACACGACGACGCTTCGAGTCGTCACCTTCGCTTTTGTGAATAATAACACGCTAGCCAACACCAACGGCAGCACAATCATGGCAGTTACATGGAGCTGCACGGCGCAACCGAAGCTCAGGCCCAGCAAGACAGTATTGGGCCATGTGTCATTGCCGTCCGCCAGTAGCGTTAAGTGATAAAAGAACCACAGGACAAAAAAGGGCAGCAGGTTTGGATTCGACACATAGTTCGACATGCGGACGCTGTAAATCGACAATGTGCAGAGTACTGCAGCCACTCTGGCAATCGAGTAATCACGAAACCACAAGTAGACGAGCTTATAAAGGAAGTATATCGATCCGACTGATGCGGCGATCGAGCCAATGATGAGTCCGACTGGATGCAGGCGGAACAGCCATAGGAACGGCACAAGATAATAATAATAGAACGGGCCAAAATGAAAGCCGCCCAAGATGGAAGGCGGGCCATGTAGGGGAAAAGAGGTACCCCTTATAATGCTGCTGACGGAATAGTAATCGCGGAAGAATTCAGGGAACACCACATCGTTGGTGTGTTGGATGCCAAGTAATCGGAGACAGAACGCCAAGAGTAAGATAGCAGCCAGATCATGTTTCAAAAGAAACTGCTTAAGTTGCAGATACATTGTTCGTGAAGATATTTTGGGACTGTCTAAAGGATAGCAAGTAACTTTCGACAACAGAAGGCTTTACGGAATTAGTGCAGGGCGGGGTGAGGGGCGATGCTCTACACCCTGCCTGTGCAGCTACCGATAGTCCTGCCCGATTCGAATTGCGGGTCAGTCAGATTTCAGTCAGTGTATGAACGCATAGACCTTCCCAGAGCTCGACCCGACATACAAGGTTCCCGATCCTGCCACCACAGGCTGAGTCGTAATGCCATCTCCGGTTGTCGCAGACCAAATGATGCTGCCGTCAACTTGGCTGAGCGCTTTCACTCCAGTCGCATTGCCGACGAAGACTGTACCTGACGCGTCGACGGTCGGAACCGATGTAAAAAACGGTGTCGTCAAACCATCGGAGATGATTTGCCACACATATGCGCCTTCAGCAACGAGATAGACATAGTTAGCGTCAGCATAACCCATGCGGACCGTCGAGGAACCATCCTGAAAGAGACTCGCTCTGCTCGTCGTATAGTCCCCACTGTTGCCTCTGAGGTGATTCAAGTTACTGTCCCAGAGGTCGTATGAGCCAACATACTGCGCACCGCCAAAAGCTTGGTAACCAGCGTATACTCTTCCTGTGCTGTCTATCATGGGTTCAGTCGCGCCGCGAGAATATCCGTAGTATGCGAGGACGCTTCCCGTTACGGGATCCAGTTTATAGAGACCCGACGCCCCAGATTCGACACCTTGGCACATCGCGTACACGCTCCCGTCAGCGCCCAGAACAGGACCGTTCGGTACGCTGCCTGTACCCGTTTCAGATGGGCAGATACTATTACTCCAGTTCGAGACGCCTACCGAGTAGAGAGTTCCGGGATATCTCCCTGTCAGGAAATAAATGGTGCCGTTCGGCGCTATAATCAGCGTACTTATGCCACCTCCATAATAGTTCGGCGGCACATGAAAAACAGTAGTTCGATTGGTCAGCTGTTTCGTGTAACGCAGTATATCGAATCCGTGGTCGCTTGCATTTGTGGCTACGTAGACGTTACCAGCTGCCTCGTCAATCGCAGGAGATGTCGCAATGCCAGTCAGGGGTACTGGATCGGCATACGGTGTACCATCCGGTTTCAGGGCATAAAGCTGGTCACTTCCAAAGTAAATATTACCCTCCGTAGAAACGGATAAATCGCCGACAATCGGGCTTGTTGTGAGAAAGGTCCAGGTGGGCGGCCCAGAAAAGCTTTGTGGCCCCGTGAACTGTGCTAACCCTGACCGTTTTTGATCGTGGCCGCTCATTGGCCAGATTGGCTGGCCGCCAGATGTCGTCAGAAAACCGCTGATGTTCCCTTGACTGCGCAGTGTGCCGTCAGTGGCGTAGAGCGCTGCCTGATAGTAGTAATTCGTATTCTGCTGGAGGCCACTAAGCGGCTGCACAAACGAGTGCGTCTGCGAATCCACAGGCAAGTATTGGTTAGCGGTTGCACCCGCATCCTTCATATTTGGGTCTGTGCTGAACAGAAAGTTAACATACCCAGGGATGCCGGCGAGGTTTGCATCGCCATTCAAGACCACGGAATTGTTGCCAATGTTGGTAGCCAGCAGGGTGTTCGCATATCCGCTCCCGAGTGCTGCACTAACGCTGATAGTAGCTTCGCCATATTGGTCAGGATGTAGGCTATCAATAGCGATTGCATGATATCGTCCGGGAATGCCAGGCGCTTCATAAAGACCGGTAGGCGTTATATTGCCACCATTGGCCCCTTCCAGAATACTCCAAATAGCAGGGCCCCCCGAGAGAGTTGTAGCCGTCAGCTGGATACTGGTCTGTAGATGAATATAACTCATACCAGGAACAATCTGGACACCTTGGTACATAGCCGGTGATACCACTTGCATCGTCTGTTCCAGTCGAGTCAGCGTTTGTGCTGCACGGCCCGTACAATAGACGATGTGCAACGGATTCCAGAACAAAGGCCATCCACAGCCGTCGTGAAAACCCCGACCAAAAATATGGTCAAATTCATTTGGGATACTGAGCAAAGTACTCTCGGAATTCCTACCTGGATCATTGAGATTAGAAGCTAAATCCTGAGTCGTCCTGCTTAAGATATCGTCGGTCTGCTCCAGGTTCCAGTAGCTGACAATTGAAGCAATCGTGAGACCAAATGGCAATGGACTGGCACCTGTTGCGAAATAGTCCATCTGAGGCATGATGCTTCCAACGCCGTTTGGCGTCATTTCCGTCTTGTTAGTCGAGGCCTGAGCCCAACATGCTGGCAATCGACGCAAGTCTATCCCAGCTAAGTCAGTACCACCGTGCGGTGTATCCAAAGTATCGAGCAATACAATATCATCATAATACCCAATGCGGTTGTGTGAGCTGCCCGAAGGACTTGCAAGGCGCTCAATATACGCTCTTACGTCAAGACCTCCCATGCTGTGCGCGATCACCATAACACGAGGCGCACCAGTCGAGGCCTTAATTGCCCAGATAATATTTGCAAGCTCATTGCCCTTGGCGTATATAGGAACTTGCGCGACCGATGTCGGATCAAAATCTTCGTAAAGACTTTGCGAAGGATCTTTGAGAGCGACGAGGAAAAAGCGCGATCGCGGGTCAACCTTCCACGTGCGATACCGAGAGTTTGGGAACTGAAACCACACCCGAGAGGTCACTACATCATAGTAGGCGTAATACTCCGTCGCGCTGTTGCTATATAAGTTGGGATACTGAGATTGTAGGTAGCTCCGAACATTCCCAACCACTGGTTCCCAGTCCTCCGCTGCCCCGCAGAAACCGTGAACAAAGACTACCGGTAAACCGATCTCGTCTGATGCACACAAGACCGTCGGCGCAAGTAATACTAAGCCGAGAAGGAAAGCGATTGTCAGGTGAAGCTTCATGGCTCAACTCCAGTGTGGAGAGAATAGCGTGAAAGAGCCGAACGACAGAGACTATAAACAGCAGAAGAAGCATCTTAGCAAGGCGTGCGGGACAATACGACGGTATTTTTACCATCTGCCTGCCACTTTAGTGTTACCCGATACTTGAACATCTTTCTGCTGCAATATTATTGCAAGTTTAGCGAGCAGCGCCTTCCAGGTTCGAGCAGTGTTCTGATGTGGGGAACCACAGGGGTCTGAGGAAGGGACAGTGATGACCACCACGCCCCTTCGACCGGCATAGGACCCAGCAGCTCTCGCTTTGCGAAATCTTCCCACTCATCTGCCATGCGAAGCAAAAGGGTTCGAGTGCGAGGCCAGGCATCGACCCTTCCGGCGGCTTCTCGCATGCGTTTTGCGAGATTATGCTCCTGTTGTCCGCGTTCGCGGAAGCCGCGAGTGATGACTCCTCGCATATTGAACCACTCTATGTTAAAAGGTCAATCTCGGCTGACCGGAGGTCTTCAAGATATTGTCGTATGACTCTGTGAGGCCATTCGTGGTCCTCGGAATCTTCTGGCGCGTGTGCCAACAATCCCCCAATTTTCTGATCAGCAATAACGACACGATCAACCTCGGCTGCAAGCCGTCGAACTTCTCCGATCCAAGCTTCCAGTATCTTAATTTCAAGTCTGTCACCCACGAGGCCTGGAATTTTGAGTAAAGCCGTCCAGCAGAGTCCAACTCCATTGCGCTCTGACACGACCATCGTTCGGACAGCGATCCCCCAGCCTTTCTAGGTCCTCACACTGGTATTCTTGTGAGAACCACAACCGCCTCTCTGAGCTTTGCTTCTGCACGCTCTTTGTCGGGAAGTCTCATCCAGTGGTGCCCAGAGTGTCGCATGTGCCGAACAATCCCGATTTCCTTCAAATACCAACCGGACCTCACCGCTACTTCGGCGAGGATCATATCTACCGGTATCTCCACTCCTCCATACGCCGAAGTAGAAACTACAAGCCACAGTTGAGCGTCCTTAGCAGCTAGTCTGTAAAGATTCCTTAAGATGAGGCTCATATCTTCAAAATACGCCTGCACCATCAACGGAATATGACTATCCCAGAGATTCGCTTGGACCTCTCGAAGATCCTTAGCAGTTCTAGTGTAAATCTCACCAAAATCGCTCTTTGTCGGCGGTTCCCATCGAACCTGCACATGGGAGCGTATGGTGCGAAGACGAATGCGCCGCAACTCAGCGGTATTCTTTACAAAGTTGGCCAAGAAGAGCTCCGGACGATACACGTCAGAGTAGTCAAAAGAATTCAAGTAAGGCGGTGACGTTACGCACAGACGAAACCTCCGCCGCATGGAGGTAATTAGTGACCGAGCATCCCCGCTGTAAACGATGCCGGAGCCTGACAGTCGAACCTCGTCAATATCTTCGGCGATATTACTAGCATATCTTTCAAATGACTCGCCTACAGAGAAGCGATCAAAAGCACATTCTTTCCAATTTTTCCGGTATCGCAAACATTTGCCATCAGCCGTGGCGTTACAGCTGTCCATCGCCGCCTTTACCAGTGCCAAACGCAAGAACCGCCGCTGACGCGGCCCGGCAGTCGCTGTTGCGTGCCATCCAGTCTCAAATGCACGAAGGACCTCTGAGTTAAATAGCCACTTACTTCTTTCGCCAGACTGTGAAAATGTTGAATAGCCTTCCAATGGAGACTTAGCAGGACGCGGCTTTAGAACCGCCGCGAGAACCTTTTCACTGGACGCTAACAGCTTTTGCGTGTTGCAGGTTGCCAACTTCGTTTGTGAAACAAACGCTAGAAATGGGTTTACCTCGATCCCTGCAGCCGAGAGACCATGTTGTGCTGCGGTCAATGCGACAGTTCCACAGCCACTGAAAGGATCAAATACCATATCCGGCGATCTCAAGGATGCTCCATCGATTGCCGCTTCGACAAGCTTCGACGAAAACCCTTCCTTTATCAGATACCACCGGTGCCTAGGCAAAGTATCAGCCGTTTGAGTCGTCGAGTAAGTCGCCCCCTGGTAGGGAAAGGTCCGATTCAGTTCCATAGTCATCCGCAGATCGGTTCAACAAAGAGTCGAATCGGAGTTTCAAAATCGGCTCTGGTCTCGTGATATTTTGGCGAATATGCTATTTCTCTATCTGAGTACTTCAAACCCTTCTGACGATCGATATGTCGTGCCCCTCGCTTCAGGCCTGCACGTCGTCCGTCGATCACAACCAGATATCCTCTCGTTTCTTGGATGGGAGCCTCGGATGCGTTGTCATCTAGATAAGCCGCGAGTTGCTTTGCTCCTTCACGAGCGCGGGCATCGGTTCGACTCGTTATCTTTCCAGCTGCACTCAAAGACTTTCCAAGCCACTTGACTTCGATCAGTGCTAGACGATTCGTCATGAACCAAGTAACCTTAATATCGATGGGCTGGGTAGGATTGACATTCTGCTCTCGTCGTACTTCGACGTTGCCGCGCAGATGGCTGTCCAAGAACTCCGCCAGGGACTCCTGCATTGTTCTTTCTGGTGCCGCCTTGAAGAACAGTCGGTTTCTTCCCCTCCAGGCCTTTGCCAAAATAGGGCAGGAGCATTTCCTGGCCCGCCGCATTTTGTAATCCTCAAGAGCCTGCTTGAGATCTGTGAACGTAGCAACAGCAAAAACGCTGGCCGACCCAGACACGGGGTTCTTGACGATTTGTTGTTGAGCTTTCGCGTAAAAGCACTCCACACCAGACTCAAAGCTGTATACCACAGCATTGGCGGCAAGCCCGACAACATCCATATCGGTCGTGGATATACGTAGCAGCCCACTGTTGAGTCGTTGTATAACCACCGCATGATCTGCTATCAAGGCAGCGACTTCATATAAGGACCCGACTTCTGTGAGCGCCGGGAGTGCAAGATCATCCAAGGGCTTAACTATGACTATCCGAAAGCGACATTGTTCGGGAGGCACTGCCTTATAAAGTTCTTGAATAAAATCAATCAGTTCAGCAAGGGCAGGCACCCCGGGGTCGCCGTGTGCTTCCAAAACCATCCGCCAGAAAAGGTCACGCATGATTGCAGCCATCGTGGCAAGGTTTATATCAGCCATGCTGGACCTCAGTCCCAGAGAGCATGCGGTCGGTCTTCCTGGCGGTGTCGAACAGATATGAAAGCCAAACGGAGGCTGGAATGATTAGATGTCGGGCCTGGTTTCCGACAGTCTTGCTAACGGCATCAAAATGGTCGTAGAGCTGGTCGAGAGCAGCGCCGGTCAGAAGAGATCGCGCCGAGCGCGCAATAATAGCAGGCCGAAGACCGGGTTCCATTCCCATCGCGGTTCTAATCAGGCCAACTGGCAACGACCGTAGAGTAGAGCAGGCCGCCTCTAGATATCTGGTACGTGGTGACAGAGAGCCGAGGCCCCTCATAAATGTCAATTTCTCACATCCCACAGAAGTTAGACGGAGAGTGTCAGGGATCGCTACTGCGACTAAGTCTCCAGAATTGAGGCATGATGCAATTGAATTATGAAGCTCCGCGCTAAATGGTGCCCCATTTTGAAGTCCCGCAAAAGTGTATAGCCATAGCGAAGCCGGCCACTTTTCGAATATAGAAAGCAAACAGGCGAGATAGGCAAATAGGTGGATTTCTCCCTCGGCCGCATCGCCGAGCTTTTGCTGGATAGAATCCGCGATCAATAAAGCGTCAAATGTCGCTTCAGGACTAAGCATGGACTCGCTTTTGGGGTGACGGCACTGTATTCATCGCAGCCTCGATAGCGCTCAGAGCCTCTATGAATAAATGCTCTTCCTGCGTTTGTACTTCCGACAGCTCCGTCCAACTTGTCATTCGACTGAGGTGCATGTGCTTGTTACCGCATAACCTGGCTAGATTAAGCAGCAACCTAGATGTATTGATATTTGCCGTCAGTATGATGTTAAACCCATGCAGAACGAAATCCGCAAACATCTCGCCTGCTCTGCTCTCGTAGGCGATATCTAGTGCTCCTTCAGGAGTGTCGATGAGGAGACATGCGGTCCTTTCCTCTCGCGACGTCAGTTCGATTAGAGCCATTCGCAGCGCTATGTCGACAAAGAATCGTTGGCTTTCGGACAACTGATACTGCTCGCGGCGAGCAGTGTCAGTGACAGTCAGAATGAGAGATACACCAGATGCCTTTGTGTCAATATGGACATCAAGATCCAACCCTAAGAAGCTCTGGGCCAGATTGCGGAAAGCCGGGAGGAAAACCTCCTCCGCATCGGCATATTGCTTGACAAGGTCTTTTTGATACTGGCGGAGCTCTTTCTTCTTTTCTTCACGCCTTTCCCGTTGTGTCTCCTTTTTCTTCAACAGCGACTCAATTTGCTCACGATAGCCCGTGATCGTCCGGTGTAGAGCAGTAGGATTCTTGACTTCGGCGAGATTGAGGACCGAGCTATGTTCTCGCTCGAAGCGATCAACTCGTGAAGCGATTTTAAGGGCCATTTCATCGAAGGTCTTCAGCTCTGCAGCAAGTCGCTGGACACGCTCACCAGCGTTCCTCAGCTTCTCCCTGGCCCCGGCGAGCTCTTTATCAATCTTCTTCAACGCCTCCGGTGCCTTCGCCTTTTCGACCACTGGCGACTGGCAGAAAGGACAAATGTTTGATTGCAATTTGCGGTCAACTGCTGATCTCACGTCATCACCAGCAGCGCCACAAATGCCGCACTGGGCCTTATCCAAGGCCGCGGCAACTAAGGGATGCGAGCGTGGGGCTTGTCGCGCTGAGAAATACTCCTGAAACGCTTCCTCATATTCACTAGTCAGAGTAGCGACTTGACCGGTGAGTTGAGCAAAACTCAGCTCGACATCCTGCTTGCGTTCCTGAGCTTTAATTACTGCCGACGTCGCTGCGTCTCGCTCTCGCAGCAGATCGCGATGTTCCACCGCCAAGCGGTAGGCTCTGTCAGCAGCAACATCCGATTCGACAACCTCTTCAAGCTGTTTAAGTTTGTCTGTCAGTGCCGTTGCTTGCCATTGGTAGTTACGCACCAAAGAGTCGGCTTTCTCTATGTCACGCCGAAGAGTGTCGGCTCGATGCGCATCAGCTGAATTAATGCCAACGCAAAGATATAGAACCTGTTCAAGTACCCGTTGGTCCCAGAACAACAAATGCCGTCGCTCGTCGAAGGTAAAGACAAAATGCTGCAAGAACACAAACTGGTCAAAAGAGGTAAGTCCAGCCTCTCTTGCGAGCGCAGATGCGTAACGCTCTTCTCGATGCCGAGGCGTAAGCTTGGCTCCATTCAACAGCACATCGCCTGACTTTGAGTCAGTGATCAGCAATGAACGAAGGCTGTCTCGCTCGAAGATTCCCCGGGTTAGCGCAAAGGACTTCGAGCCAACAACAAACTCGACCGTCACCTCAGCGGCTTCGCGGTCGGCGTCGTTTACCCGTCCATCGAAATAATTGTCAGCAAAGTCTTTACTGTATGCGTAGTACTCCGGAACGGATTCGAACTTCCTTTCAGGATCGGGAACAATTCCGGTTATCGCGTAGTTCAGAGCAGCGAGAAACGTCGACTTACCGAGCCCGTTCGCGCCTGCGAGGCAAAACACACCGCTCGCAAACGACACGTCGACCGTCGGCTTCTTCGAGTAGATCGACATGCGATCAATTCGAAATCGCCGCAGCCTCGGCATGTGTAGCTGATGTTCGACCAAAGTGGCGGGCATCGTCTTCTCGGAAAGGATAGTGCACTCGGGTCATAAAGAGAAGTCTTTTTGTTGAGTTGAATACGCCGAAAGACCGCGGAGTGATGACCTCCCGACTTCCTTGGTAGGTGAGAATCCCGCGCGAATTCTAATTCTCTGCAATCGCGCACTGCCGATGCTGTCCAGGAAGCCCTGCCAAAAGGTTCGAGCTTTGTCCCGATGTGGGCCACCATTTTGATATGTAGACCGATCTGCGAGTATCAGAAGCGCAGAATCCAGCGTCATTACAGGGGTTTTCTGCCGTACGGAGCGGTTCGATACTCTTACGGATAATCACAATACTGCCTCGGTGGTAAAGAGGTGCATTGCAAAGACGCCGGTGAAGCGAGTATGGTCGGAGTAGCACTCAGCAATCTTTTACTTCGTCTAATTGCAATTGCTGACGAAGAATGTCAGCGGAGAGAAGACTATGGCAAACGTTTACGTCGAAGCGCGTCCGAAGGGTCGCCCTGAAGGGTCGCCAATTCAGGATTATGTAGTCGAAGACCATGCGAACCATGAGCTCGGCACTTTCAGAACCCAGAAAGAAGCAATCGATTGGGCGAAAGCGAAGGGGCATGCTCCCCTTGTCGCTCGCGTCAGACACTTGAATGACAAGAAGAACCCCGACCATTGGCGGGCGGCCTAAGGTCAGTCCGCGCCCGGCTCGAAAGTCAGGCTGCGCCTTGAACAAGTGCCGGGTCGGGTGCGAAACGAGAGGCTCAACCTAAAGTGCGGGTCGAGATTCGGCCAAAAAGGGATGATTCCTCGGCCTCGGCGGACCCAGCGGATTTCAAATTGAGAGGTCATGCGCAGAGCAACCCAGTTTCTAGAGAGGGTGAAAGAACGTAGCCACTGCTGTCCGGGGAAACTTTTGGCGTGAAAGCGTAAGCGATTTAGTTTGAGCGCGATACATGCGTTTTGGAGCAAAAACGATTTGAAATAGAAAAGCGCCAAAAGCGTTCTTGGCAAGTCCCCGCCAGGCAGAATGACAATGCCGGATGAACGCCGTTCTGGTTTCCTGGTTTCCCCGGTTTGCCTCTTCGTCTAAACCGCTTTTTCGCGGCGGAGCGTCAGGCCGAGTTATCGCCATTGTGACATTTTCATGACAGGAATTGTTGTCGACGCCATTCGGCTCCTGAAACTTGCAAGCAGAGCGGTGGGCAAGGCTCTTAGGAAAGACGTGGAAGAATGCGCTGAGTGGAAAAGTGCTTGAAGGCATTTACCCTGCATCTCTTTCGAAAATCAACGGTTTGCGAATTGTGGCAGCTTGTGCCTGGTTGGACCAGAATGTGGCAGCTTGCCGATGGTCCCCACAAAATCACAGTTGGGCTGCAGAAAAAGGTGTATCAGCGCAATATGGAAAGCAAATGCATCGCAATGAAATTCAGCTGAGGAAGGCGCTAGCCAGTGGGCATCAAAACGTACTCTCCGTTGCCCTTTTGTAACACCCACAACCAGTGCCGGACAAACATCCACTGCGGATTCCGGACTAGGCGCTCTCTGACCGCTGGACTTAAACACTGAATCTGTGGTTCGCCTCATTTACTCAGAAGCCGCAGCAAACGCTATAGGCGACCATGCACGCACTTGAACGCAACCTAACAACAACTTTTAGATGTGAAGCAACGAAGAAAACTTTTGCGACTGGTTCATTTTGCCGCTCTTGCTAGTGCTTGTCCGCAGCACAGATTGGGTGTAATATCGTTCGCCGTGAGCCGTAAGCCCCCCTATTTTCTTCGATGCAAGCCAACTTTGTTCGCAGGTGCAAGCGCCGCCCTATGGAAGGGCCAGGAGACTATGATGCCAGCGCCACTTCACCAATTAGCCTACGTCAAGCGACATTTTTGTCTTCAACCTTTGAGGTCTGCCCCTTTTCGAAACCGAATCAGGATGAGCTTCACGACCTCGTACCTGTCCGGTATAAACGTATTCCCTCGCGTTAGATCGTGCTTCCGCTCAACTGCGAGACACGGTGCTTTGCTCGCACTGCTACTGCTGGCTGCATTCATTTCACCACTACCTGCGATTGCTATCGATCTTTGTGAGGGTGGCACGCTGGACCGAGGTGCACCGTTAGAACAGGAGGGGCCGGACCTGGTCATCACCAACATGACCTGCACGGTGGATGGCACCCAAACACCTTATAACTTTCGTAACGTTTACATTTTTGGGAACGGAACGCTGACCTTCAGCAATTCAACCATGGATTTTTATGCGGCCAATATCCTGGTGCAGAACCAAGGTGTTCTAAAGGCCATAGGGATTGGCGAGAATAATGGCGGACAGATCCTGACTATCCATCTTTACGGGAGCGAGTCCGAGGCCGATGTCAGCTGCAAGAAACTCGTTAACCGCAGCCTTGTGAACGACTTTACATGCGGAGTACCCACCAGTGATCCCGACGTATGGGACTCCAACAAGATGAACATGCGCGATCCCATGAGCTGCACCAAGACCTCGCAGCTCGTGCCGCCGACCAGACTGCCCGGCGGAGTGGACGATTGTTTCTATCAGTACGATGACGCCACAAGTCAAGGCGCTTACTTTGGCCACAAGGTACTGGCCCTGTCCTATGGCGGCACAATCAACCTGTCTGGTTATAAGGGGTCGCAGGGTGGGGATGACAGTAACCCCGCCGTCACAGGCAGCAGTTGGACGCGGCTAGATGCCACGCTGAAAGGCGGAGAAGGCTCGCTGACGCTTAGCAGCATGCCAACCGATTGGAAGCCGAATGACTACATTGTCGTGACATCGACGGATTATCTGCCCGGGCATGCCGAGCAGTTGCAGATATCGAACGTCTCCGGCAGCAGCGTAGATCTGGTTGCGCCCGTTGCCTATCCGCATTGGGGCAAAACCTACTCGCTGCGCGATGTCCCATGCAATGCGCCGATGGGCTCGACCGCGTGTGATATTGGTCCTGACCTCTTGCCAGGTCAGACGGCGGACGACCGCAACATCGACATCCGCGCGGCCGTCGGCCTACTATCGCGCAGCATTCGTATCGTCTCCGATGGGATCACAGCCGGCTCCTCCCTCACAGGCTATTTCGGCGGCCACACGATCGTGCGCCAGGGCTTCCTGTCATATCAGGTACAAGGGGTAGAGCTCTATCAGTTGGGACAGGGTGGCTCCAAGGGACGGTATCCGGTGCACTTCCACATGGCCCGGCTCACACCTGACAACACCTACGTGAAAGATTCTTCCATGTGGGATTCCATGACCCGCTGGATCACGGTTCACGCGACCCAAAACGTTACCTTGGCCCGCAATGTTGGTTACAAATCGATCGGTCATGGCTTCTATCTTGAGGATGGGACCGAATCCAACAACTCCCTGCGTACAAACCTTGGCGTTTTCGCGCGAGCCGCCGTCAACAACGTGCAGAATGACCGTAAAGTCCCGGGTATTTTGGCTTCTCCGGACCGGCTAGGCGAGGAGCCGCCCTACCATTCCGATTGGGACCACCCCACCGTGTTCTGGATCATGAACGGGTGGAATGATTTCGAGTATAACTTCGCCTCCTCAGCGGGCACTTGCGGTGCGTGCTATTGGCTGCTGCCGGGCGGCATCAGCGGTCCCTCGCAGTTTGAACACTTCGAGGGCTACGCCGGCCAGCAAATGGTGGGGCAGCAACCGGGCGGGATCAATCGAGCAGGATTGAGCCCGTTGCAGAAATTTGTGGGCAACTCTTGTTCAACGGCGATGTCGGCTTTCATCAACGTCGGCGCGACCACTCCTTGCTCGGGCGTAGGTAATAGCGGCAATGCCCAGGAGTTGCAGGCCATTCGTAATACTAAAGCCCCGAACAAGGGGACGCCCGGCAGGGACCGCTATTATCCATTTGTGACCGGCCTGCGCAACCCAACATTGTGTACAGGCACAAACTGCGGTACTAATCAGGCAAATCCGCCATGTGCCGGCTTTGGCCCAGACCAGGCCAATTGCGTCGTCACGACCATCGATCGTTTCACCACCTCATACAACTGGGCGCACAAGAATTTTGCCGCCGTCTGGCTGCGGCCGTGGTGGTTCTTGGTGCAAAACAGCGCCATCACCGACGTGCAGCAGGGTGGTCTTACTTTCGTTACCAGCGGCGGCTACACCCGGGCGGACGTTGCGGTCGGCTACTGGTCGCTGCTGCGAAAGAGCGTACTGGTCGGCAAGACCCAACCTGCTTACACGGGCACTTACATAAATCCCTTCACTTCCAATGGCGGACCGTTCAATCCTGACGGTTTGAAGTGCGACGTGGGACCTCCGAACCAGCGTGCCTACTGCCTCTCGCGTGACCAGGGCATCAGCTACCCCATCGATGCGTTCAGCGTAAATCAGAAGCTGTTCAACATTTACGATGGGCCTGCGTTCCAGGAGCGCAACGCCTATCTAGATGTCACCGAGACACACATCGGCAATTCCGCCAATTGCACAGGCGACCAGGTCGAGCAATTTTGCCCTTCGTTCAATTGGCTGTATGGTAATGAACTTGGCTTGCCGGCGGATCCGTCGGGTCCGTCTGAAGATCGTTCGTGTTATCTGCCCAATGCCGCCATTGCTTGGAAGCAATCGAATGGGTTCTTCTACCCTCCGGCCTTCCACTCCGACAATCTGTACTTTCGCAACGTTGGTATTCGACACTTCGTCATTGAACCGCTATTTGAATATGGGACCTTCGGGACCGATCCCAATGCAATCAAGAAGCGCTATTGCACCTGGCGGACGGACATGTTCAAGAATTTCAGCGACGTTGATCGTCAGACGGTGCTGAACGACGATGATGGTTCGTTAACTGGCTTGCTGGCGCAGGTTGGTAACGAAACGCGGGAAACGATCTCTGTCAATGAGGATCCCTTCTTCAATGCGCCTAAGGTCACGGTCGAGTGTGCCTCAGACATTCACGATCTCGATCAGCCGGCTACCGGTCCGCCGGGGACGGCGAATACCAGCCCCTACGAATATGTCACGACGGCAACGATCGCCGATTGCGGGATTAATCGTCAGGGATGCCCGCAAGGTTCAGGCATGGATTCCTACCAGGCGTGGGGGGCCGATTGTACGGCAGCATCGCCCCCGCAGGGCTGCTACGGGGTACCTCTTTATCGCGAGTATCTGACTGACACAGAATATGCTAATTACCAGAGGGACAGCAGGAACTTCAAATGGCCGGTCATTCGCATGATGGGACAGGATACCGGACAACGTAGCACTCTCACAGTGAACCATGGTCTCTACTATATTGACGATCAGGTAAAACGCGAGACCCAGCAGAGGAGCGGAGCAACCAATCTAAATGTCTATCTGCCAGGACACACCTACTACGTTTACTTCATCTATGCCAAGCCCAGCCTGGAGCAGACCTACCAGATGTATCTGCCTACGAACTTAACGCGCACTCAGGTTGAGGCATTGGTGCATCAGTTTCGCACGACCATCAACACTCAGAACTATGTTTTCAACCCTGCTGGCAACGATCTGAAATTCGTCAAGGTAACGGGTTGGGATCAGAGCAAAGGTATCGTGTCCATCAACGTGAACTTGTCACCCTATGCCTCCGAGTTCACGAAGGACACCCCGAATTTCTGCCAACCACGGAGTTACTGCGCACCGAAAGAGGAAGACATGAGCAAGTGCGGCTGCGCTCCGGGCACGGAATGCACCGATGATTCCGTTTGCTCCTGGGGCATCAGCGATATCGATTGTCCACTCAAGGGATGCTTCGCCTTCGGGATCACTCTGCCTACAGATTTTGAAACCGGCGTGTCAACCACGCCTCCGGCGCCGTTGAAATTCACCGATGATCCGAATTACGCCAACGATTGGGGAATTCCCTTCAGCCCGGTCAAAAAAGGTATATCAGGCGCGCAATGCTTCTATAGCACGCCGCCATACGAAATGAGATAGGCGCAAGAGCTGCCGTTGCTTTCTTGCGAAGACCACAGCAAAGACGACCTGTCTCCATTCGGAAGAAAAGGGTCTTAGAGGCCAGCGACAGACGACGGTATGTATGAAAATTCGCCTGACGGATACCCTCGCGACAGCATGTCTGGCTGTGATTTTCGGCATGATGATGATGGTCGCGGGATGTGGTGGATCGAAATCATTGTTACCGAGCCGCTACGTCGTTCATCTGAGCGTCGTGAGTCAGTACTTTGGTTCGATCACGCAGCAGGACAGTACCGGGGAGGACTCAACTGCCCAAGGCAATCCAAAGGCCACAAGGGCTGTGTTCTTCATCGATAGCGCCAATACACAGAAGGTGACCATCAC
>PLBW01000159.1 GCA_003135475.1 Acidobacteriaceae bacterium | reverse complement strand
TATTACTTAACAAAATCCAAACTTTTCCGTTCGGCCAAAGAGTCGGTCGAACGCGGCCTGAAGTTCGCCTACAGCGGACGCAAGCAGAAGAAGCGGCAGTACCGCTCCATCTGGATCGTGCGCATCGGCGCCGCGGCCAAGTTGAATGGCACCAGCTACAGCCAGTTCATCCATGGTTTGAAGAAGGCAGGCATTGAGTTGGATCGCAAGATCCTGGCCGATCTGGCGGTCAACGACGCCGCCGGATTTGCGGCGCTGTGCAAGCAAGCGCAAGCCGCCACGGCGTAGCCCGCCCATCCCAGAAACCGTGCAGTAGACTTCCGATGGGCGGCCCGCGCGGCCGCCCGTTGCGCTTGGAGCACGACGGTGCAGCCCGGAGGGCGAAACAATCTTAGCCCAGGACGTAAGTCCTGGGTAACGTGCATATAGAAATCCGAGCCCCTTCAGGGGCGGCACGAAACCACCGCGGCTTCAGACGCGCGACAAATAACATGTACACCGTCCCCAAACTCGAGGACTATTCGCCCGAAGCGCTCGATCGCGCCGTCGCCGAACTCTTCGCCGCGCTTGACGCCGAGAGCCGCGACCTCCACACCGAATCCGACTGGAAAACTTTTCGCGACCGCTGGCTGGCTCGCAAGAACGGCGTGCTCACCCAGGTCAATGACACTTGGCTGAAAGCCGCGCCAGGGTCGGCAAAGCGCGAGGTCGGCCGCCGCGTCAACGAACTCAAGGCGCGCGCGGAAGCCGCCATCGAAGGGGCGCAAGACAAAATCCATGCTTCCGCCGTCAGCGCCAAGCTCTCCTCCGACCGCCTCGACATCACCCTTCCCGGCATCCAGCGCCCTATCGGCGTCAAGCATCCTGTGCTGCGCGTGATGGACGAAATCGTCGCCGTCTTCAAGGCGATGGGCTACTCCGTCGGCGAGGGCCCCGAGGTTGAGACCGACTACTACAATTTCGAGTCGCTCAACTTCCCGCCGGACCATCCTGCGCGCGATACCCAGGACACGCTGTTCATCGCCGGCCAGGAGAGCAAGCCCGCGCGCGATCGTCTGCTGCTGCGTACCCACACCTCGCCGGTGCAGATTCGCACCATGGAGCAGCAGCCGCCGCCGGTGCGCATCGTGATCCCGGGCAAGGTGCATCGCAACGATCCGCTCGACGCCACCCACTCGCCGGTCTTTCACCAGGTCGAAGGGTTGGCGGTGGACACTAACATCACCTTCTGCGACCTGAAGGGCACGCTCGACCATGCCATGAAAGCGCTGTTCGGCTCGTCGGTGAAGACGCGCTTTTATCCGTCGTTCTTCCCCTTCACCGAGCCCAGCGCCGACATGCAGGTGAGCTGCATCTTCTGCGGCGGCAAGGGTTGCCGTAAGTGCAAATTCAGCGGCTGGATCGAGCTGCTGGGCTGCGGCATGGTCGATCCCAACGTCTTCGATTTCGTGAAGCAGAACGGTTATGACTCATCGAAGGTCAGCGGCTTCGCATTCGGCATGGGCGTCGAGCGCATTGCCATCTTGAAGTACGAGGTGGAAGAGATTCAGTTGTTCTACGAGGGCGACGTGCGGTTTCTGGAGCAGTTCGCGTGAGGAGTTCCTCTTGGATGCCGATAATGTCGCGCGGCCGTAAGGGTTCTGGAAATGACCGTCCGCAGCGAATCGGAGAAGGCTTGCTGTCTTGCCAGGTTCGCCTGAAGCGTGAGAAAGCCGGGCTTCTGCGGCCAAGGCAAAGTTGCGACAAAACCAGCGCCGTAGGCGCGGCAGAGCTTAGCCCAGCGCTTCAGCGCTGGGTAGGCATAAAGATGGATTGGAGTGCCGTAGGTACGACAGGCATTTCGTGTGCCGTCCCTACGGGACTCGGGACCACTCACCACCGTTACCCAGCGCTGAAGCGCTGGGCTAAGATTTTCTGTCCCGCAAGCGGGACTGTTTCTTTCGCAATGCATGCGTCATTCCTTACTCGAAGCTCTATTGGGAAATCGGCTTTCTGCGCTTCATTCCTCATCCGAGAAGGTCGCCGAAAACTATCTGTCCCCATCGGACCAGCCATGAGGCCTGCGTGAGAATCCTTCCTGCATGGCTGCGCGAGTTCGTCAAGGTTGCGGCCGACGACCGCCAACTCGCCGAAGACCTGACTTCGGCCGGCATCGCGGTGGAGTCCATCCAGGAGGAAAACGGCGCGACCATCTTCGAGATGGACCTGACGACCAATCGCGTGGACGCGATGAATCACTATGGAGTCGCGCGTGAAGCGTCAGCCATCTACGACGTCGAACTGAAAAAAGTTGAACCGAAGCTGCCGGGAACCGCAGATCCTTCGACTGCGGCGGCCAAAGGCGGGCCGCCTTCGCTCAGGATGACAGGGGAAGGGGCGCACAACAGCGGGCCGCCTTCGGCCGGAATGACAAGCCATATTTTTCCGATCGTCATCGACGATGCGCAGGGTTGCGCGCGTTATACGGCACGCATCGTTCGCAACGTGAAGATCGGGCCATCGCCGCAGCCGGTCGCCCAGCGGCTGGGACTGCTCGGTTCGCGCCCCATCAACAACGCCGCCGACGCGACGAACTATGCGCTGAACGAGCTTGGCCATCCCACCCACGCCTTCGATCTCGACCTGCTGGAAGGCGGCACCATCATTGTCCGGCGCGCGCGTGAAGGCGAAGTGCTCAAGACCCTCGACGGCGTGGACCGCAGGCTCACGACCGATGACCTCGTCATCGCTGACGGGAAGAAGCCGGTCGCGCTGGCAGGCGTGATGGGCGGCTTCGATTCCATGATCACCGAGCGGACGAAGAACGTGCTCATCGAGTCGGCATGGTTCGATCCGGCGACGGTCCGCAGCATGGCCAAGCGCCACCTCATGCACACCGACGCGTCGCATCGTTTCGAGCGCGGCGCTGACTGGGGCATTACGCCGCTGGCTTGCGATCGCGTAGCCGAGCTGATTCTCGCCAGCGCCGGCGGCGAGTTACAGGGTGAACAGATCGACACTGTCGCCCGTAGGGCAGAGCCTGCATCCATCGAGTTGCATCGCTCGGAGGTGAATCGTATTCTCGGCATCGATCTTGATGAAGATGAGATCCTGCGCATCCTGGGTCGTCTCGGTTTCGGCGTGACGCGCGCACCAGCGGGCGCTTTCAGCATCCAGGTTCCCACCTGGCGTCTCGATGTGGAGCGCGAGGTTGACCTCCTCGAAGAGTTGGCGCGCGTCCACGGATACAACAAGTTTCCCAACACCCTGCCTGCGTTCACCGGGGCAGTCGTCACGCTGCCCGACGAGCCGAAGAATGCCAAGGTTCGCGAAACCATGCTCGCGCTCGGCTACAACGAGAGCATTTCGATCACCTTCGTCTCTGAGCAGGAAGGCAGGGCCTTCGGTGGAGGCGAACCGCTGGCCATCGCCAATCCGCTGAGCGAAGAGGCGGGATACCTCCGCACCTCGCTCATTCCCGGCCTGCTGAATATGGTGGGTTACAACCTGAATCGCGGCAACGCCAACGTGCGGCTCTTCGAAGCCGGCGAAGTGTTCCAGAAGCAGGGCGATCGTCACGATGAGCGCCGCCACTTGGGCTTTGTCGCCACGGGCGACGCCATCGCAAAGAGCGTCCATTCGCCCGCGCAGCCGTACACGTTCTTCCACATGAAGGGCGATGTCGAAGAGCTGCTTGCGGCCTTCGCGCATCAGAAGCTGCATTTCGACAATCAGGCGCCGCCGTACTTCCATCCCGGCCGCTCGGCGCGCGCCGTCATGGATGGCGAGACGGTCGCGGTCTTCGGGCAGTTGCATCCCGAGCAGGCGGCCGCGCGCAAGTTCCGTCAGGAAGTTTACATTGCCGAAGTCATGCTCGACTGCGTGTATCGCCACTCATTGCGCGAGCCACGGTATCAGCGAATCTCGAAATTCCCCACGGTCGAGCGTGACTTCTCGTTCATCTTCGAGGAAGCGGTCACCTTCGCGCGCATCCGCTCGGCCATCGAAGAGTTGGGGCTGGGTGAGCTACAGCAGTTCGTTCCGGCCGAGATCTTTCGCGGCGAGAAGGTCGGCCCGGGCAAATACTCGGTGCTGCTGCACGCGGAGTTTCAGTCGAGGGAGCGCACGCTGCGCGACGACGAAGTGGCGCAATGGTCGGAGAAGATCGTCGCGAAACTGCAGTCGCTGGGCGGCGTGCTGCGCGCACAATAGAGCACAACGGCAAGCACAGATTCGCAAATGTGGAGCCGTCTGCACCGCGAACGTTGCACAATCGGGTTCGCCGGCGACAAATCGCGACGGAATTGTACTTTGCACACTCCCGCACACAAATTTCTGCGATATACTGCGCTCGCGATAACAAATTTTATTGAGGTTCGGTCTTTCTATGCCCGCGAACGCAGTCGAAACAGTCTCCGCCTCCTCTAATGCTGATTTCAAGTCCCTGGAAGAAAAAATCCTGCGCACCATCGAGCTGTTGAAGTCGGCCCGCGAGGCCAAGGCCGCCGCCGAGCGCGATGCCTCCCGCCTGCGCCAGCAGTTGCACGAGCGCGAAGAGGAAATCGGCACCATGCGCCAGGAAATGGTCGGCTTGCGCCGGGAGCGCGAAGAGGTACGTACCCGAGTAGAAAAGATGCTGGACCAAATTGAGGCTTTGAACGCGGAAGAATCGGCAGGATAATCGGGAGCAGTAGCCAGTAGCCAGTAGTCAGTTGTCGGTAGTTAGTGATCAGGGATCAGGGGCTCGGGTGGTGCAGGTCTTTCAGAGATCTTGTCGCGACCTTTTGTCGGTTTGCGTTGCGGAAGGAAGCGCGCAGAAGCCAGCCCGGAGGGCGGAACAATATTAGACCAGCGCGTGAGCGCTGGGAAGAGTCGTAAAACAGAGCTGAGTCCCGGTAGGGACGGCACGGTTTACGCGCACACACGAGCATTACAAGGGAGAGGGAGGCGGCGTTTGAGTCAGTCTAACGGCAACGGGAACGGCGCGGGCAGTGTCCGTGTCGAGATTTATGACCAGACCTACCATCTCCGGGGTTCCGACCCGGAATACATTGGCGAGCTGGCCGACTACGTGGACAGCAAGATGCGACTGATCTCCAAGCAGGCCGCTACGGTCGATTCCCTGCGCGTCGCGGTGCTGGCCGCGCTGAACATCGCCGACGAGTTCCACATGCTGAAACGGAAGTACGACTCCATCGCCACCGACTACAACGAGCGCGCCGAGCAACTGGCGGGCGCGCTCGACGAAGTGCTGGCGGAGCCCCGTCGAGCGGGCTAAAGCAGTGCTGCTGAAAAAGGGGAGTAGTGTGGGCGGCTCACAAGCACGCAACAGACTCCCGCAACCAAGACCCAACCCGCTTCTGCCGAACATCGCTTTTTTCCGCAGCCTGTGGAGCCCTGCCCCCTTAAAGCTCGCTGTCTTCGGTTACAAAGCAGATGAATCCTCCGAGTGGAGACCCGGCTACCCGGACAAGTGGATGCACCAATCCTGGAATCGCTCCGACGCTTGCGCGCGCCCACGGGTTTGCAGAGAGGGCGCGCCAATGTGACAATACCTGGATGAAGAAATCACTTACCACGGCGATCGGTATATGGGCAGCCGGGATGATGCTGCTTGCCAATGCATGGGGACAGCAGGCTGCGCCCGCAAATACCCAACAGACTCCTACGACAAAAGCTCAACCGGCCTCTGCAGTGACGACTCAGCAAACACCCGCGGAAAGAAGCCAGCAGGGTGTTGTCCTGAACACGCAGAAAGACAAAATCAGCTATGCGGTCGGGATGAATATCGGGATCAACCTGCACCGGCAGTCGTTGGACGTTGACCCGGCGATCCTGCTGCAAGGTTTAAAGGACGTACTTGCCGGTAACAAGCCACTGCTGACCGAAGAGGAAGCTCGGACCCTGCTTACGCAATTACAGGAAGACATGCGCAAGCAGCAGGCGGAGAAGGCGCAACAAATGGGCGCCGCCAACAAGGCGGAAGGTGAAACATTTCTGGCCGCCAACAAAACCAAGGAAGGCGTCATTACGCTGCCCAGCGGTCTGCAATACAAAATCTTGAAGGCAGGTACGGGACCCAAGCCCTCGGCCAGCGATTCGGTGGTTTGCAACTATCGCGGCACGCTCATCAACGGCGCCGAATTTGACAGCTCCTACAAACGCGGCCAACCGGCGACGTTTCCGGTGAATGGCGTCATCAAAGGCTGGACCGAGGCCCTGCAATTGATGCCCGTGGGATCGAAGTGGCAGCTCTTTATTCCCGCCCAACTTGCCTATGGCGAGCGCGGCGCGGGCGCCGACATTGGCCCCAACGCCGCCCTCATCTTTGAAATCGACCTGCTTTCGATCCAGGGCAAAGGCCAGTGACTTCACCGGCGGAATCGATGGTGGAACTCCGGAGGGGAGTTCCTCGAGCTTCACTTTGCCGCCAAGCATGCTGAAGTTCTGGTTGGATTTCACCTTCCACCCGTTTTTCCCACGATCTGAAGCACTGCTCCGCAAAATAATTTAACATCGAGGTTCCGCTCGTTGCAGCGTTGCAGTTAGTGGGACGACGGACGAAGCCTGTTTCTCTATGATCGAACTTGTTCGCGACACCTACCGCTATCGGGAGTTGATTTGGGCACTGGCCCTCAAGGAGCTCAAGATCCGCTACAAGCGGTCGGTGCTGGGCTTCATGTGGGCGCTGCTGAACCCGGCCCTGCTTATGGTCGTGCTGACGCTGGTTTTTTCTACGATCATGCGTTTCGCCATACCGCATTACGCGGTTTTTCTGCTCAGCGTGCTGCTTCCCTGGACGTTCTTCTCGCAATCGCTCTCCTACGCCGTAGACGCCATCGTAGCCAACGGCGATTTGATC
The DNA here is from genome assembly GCA_003135475.1 of Acidobacteriaceae bacterium. Taxonomy (GTDB): domain Bacteria; phylum Acidobacteriota; class Terriglobia; order Terriglobales; family Acidobacteriaceae; genus Bog-257. The sequence continues at coordinate 4,719 of PLBW01000159.1, read as the reverse complement.
AAGAAGATCGCCGTACCCAAGATGGTGTTTCCCATGGCAGCGGTGGTCTCGAACATCATCAACCTGCTGCTTTCTCTTATTCCGCTGGCCCTGCTGGTGCCACTCCTGCGGCACCCCTTCTATTGGACCTGGGTGTATTTGCCGGTCCCACTGCTGGCCTTGGCCCTCTTCACCCTGGGGATGACCTTCTTCTTTGCCGCCGCCAATGTGTACTACCGCGATGTAGCGCACATCCTGCAGATCCTGCTCTCGGCGTGGTTCTACCTGACTCCAATCATCTATCCGCTTGATATGATACCGGCGCGGTATCAATGGATTTTCAAGCTGAACCCAATCATCTATGTCATTAACGGGTTTCGCCTGGCGGTGTACTACGGCATGTTGCCCAAAGCGCCTTCCATCGTGGCCTCATTTGTTTGCGCATTCTTAAGCTTGTTCCTGGGATATGCCATCTTCCGCAAGTACCAGGACAATTTCGTTTTCTATGTCTGAGTCAGGAATGTCTTCCAGGCCGTTTGCAATTCGATTGCAGAACGTCACCCAGCGCTTTCGGGTGATTCAAGAGCGCCCCGACACGCTGCGCGAACTGTTCTCCACGTTTTTCCGCCACCAATCCAGCTATCACGACTTTGAAGCGGTAAGAAACGCCTCCTTTGAGGTCCCCAAAGGCCAGATGCTGGGATTGATCGGGCGCAACGGATCGGGCAAGAGCACGGTTTTGAAGATCGTTTCAGGCGTATACCGGCCGTCCGCCGGGACGGTCGAGGTGCAAGGCTCGTTGGCGCCGCTGATTGAATTGGGGGCCGGCTTCCACCATGAATTGACCGGCCGGGAGAATATCCTGCTCAACGGTCTGCTGATGGGTTACTCCAAACGCGAGATGCTGGAGCGCGAGCAACGCATTATTGACTTTGCCGAGATCGGGGACTTCATCGACTCTCCGGTGAAACAGTACTCGTCCGGAATGTACATGCGGCTGGCGTTTGCAGTGGCCACGGAGGTGGACCCGCAGATCCTGCTGATTGACGAGATCCTTTCCGTTGGTGATACCGGGTTTCAGGACAAGTGCTTCGAACGCATCCGGAATTTTCGGCGAGCCGGTAAAACCATCCTGATGGTGACCCATAACATGGCACAAGTGGCGCTGCACTGCGACCGCGCCATTCTTCTGGACAAGGGAGCCATCATGGCCGACGGTCTGCCGGACGACGTCATCGAGGTTTACAAGAGTTTGCTGGCGCTGGAGGCAGTCGGGGCCCATTGATCTAGGAACTAACGGCAGTTATGCACGCCTGGAACAGGCTGCGGAAAAACTAGGTTTCAGTCGTTATTTGGAAGGGGCGTACCTTCAGGTGCGCCACCAGGCCCTTTATTCTTGTCATCGCGAGCGGGCGAACAGGGGTCCCCGACAAGCGCCCCGCCGTGGCGGGCTTGTTTGGGGTAAAGTTTAGCCCGCGAGGGATCTGCTTCCCCGACTTTTTCCGCAGCCCCTGGAAGGCGAGCTCCACCCATCGCTCATACACCAGAGTGAAACTGCTATGGTATCTACGGACTGGCCTCCCCACAGCCACGCTGCATTCGTGTTATATTTGCGCCAATCTATGCTGCACGCATTCGCTCTCTGGCTTCACGAACACGCAAGGTTCTTTGAGATTACCCTGGTCGTGCTCAGCGCCCTGGTGGCGTTCTATGCCGACACACTCCGGCATTTTCTGTCCCTGCCTCCCCAGAAATTATCGACCTGGATCTTGAAGGCGAGGCTGCTTTCGGTAAACTCCAAGCTGTTCAATCTGTGCGAGTGTCAAAACAACGCATTCGCAACTCTGGTTTATGTTTCCCGTTTCTTGATCTTTGTGTTGCTGCTCACCAGCCTTTTCATCGGCGGGATTTTCCTGGAGGTGGTTTCGATTCGGGTGGAAAACCGGGGAGATCCCGGCGCGTATAGCCGCTTCCACGCGAATCTGGACATAACCTTGGCCTTGCTGTTTGTGGTGGTTGTCTGTTCCCGACTGCTGCTGCTCGGGGAATTTCTTTTTCGCCTGCGAAACTTCAAGGGATACGACAATCGCCTCATGGAGCGCGTAGCCGAACTCGAGGGAAAACTTGGGATTTCCGACACTACCCCGGCGAATTCAATCAGCGATTAAGAAATTCACTCCGACACTGGTTCCTACCGGCGCGGTAAGCGGCTACCGTCGCCCCCATTTTCGAGCACGGTGAACGCTGCATGAATCGGGAATAAGTCCTCTAGCGGAATGTGGACGGGATCGAACAAGTTGTGACGGCAAGCACCAAATCGCGAGACTGGGATACTTGAGATCGCCCTTGCAAAGCCTGACGGAAATCATGCGGCGGCAGAAGAAGCGGGTCGGCACTCTGATCCGCGCAGTCCGGCCGGCCAATGTGGACGACCGGTACCGGGTTATGCAGGGGGTGTGTACCCGGCTGCCCTTACCGGTTCGAGCCCGACAGCGCGTATGTTCCTGGTGTTTGGATCACATCGCGTGGCGCACTTGGAGTGCACGGCCCGCAGATGTCCGGCCGGCCCAGCAGGCATGGGACAAGCACGGACGCGCGCGGCTGCGTCAGCTTCTACAGGGAGGCGAACAACTTGCCTGTCCGGTAGCCGAGAACCCTACCGTATCCTTCATCGTAGTTCTGCATAACCACGCACACCTGTCGCTACTCAGTTTAGAGTCCGTCATCGCAAACGCAGACACCAGTTGTGAACTGATTGTCGTGGACAACGCGTCCACTGACGAGACGGGGCTGATGCTGGACCGGTTGCCGGGCGCGAAAGTAATTCGCAACCAGAGCAATGCCGGATTCGCTCCGGCCTGCATGCAGGCGGCGGCCTGCGCTACCGGAGAGTACCTCTGTTTCTTCAACAATGACGCGTTACTAAGCCCCACCGCCATCGGCGCGGCGTTGGCCAATTTCGCGCATGCCAGCGTGGGTGCGGTTGGCGGAAAAGTGCTGCTCGCCAATGGCGCACTGCAGGAAGCCGGCAACATCGTGTGGTCTGACGGAAGCGCTTTGGGCTACGGACGAGGCCATGACCCCCAGGCTCCGCCATACGAGTTTCGCCGGCCGGTGGACTACTGTTCTGCAGTCTTTTTGCTGACGCCGCGGCGATTGTTCGCCGAACTAGGCGGATTCAGTTCCGAGTTCGCGCCCGCATACTACGAAGATACCGACTATTGCATGACCCTGTGGCAGAGAGGTTTTCAGGTTATTTATGAACCGCTTGCGGTCATTCGACATTATGAATCGGCAACCTCGGGAGGAAATGAGTTTGCGCAGGCCCGCATGGCGGAACATCGGAAGAAATTTCTGCATAAATGGGAGCCGGTATTAAAGCAACATCAGGCTCCCAGCTTGTCGCAAATCAGTGCGGCACGCATAGCGGCCGGCGCCAGCGGGTTACGAATACTCTATATTGACGACCGGATACCCCACAGGAACCTCGGTTCCGGCTATCCGCGAAGTAATGACATTTTGCGCCAACTCGTGGCCCTCGGTCATCACGTCACCTGTTCAACATTTATGTTTCCGTTGCTGCAGGATGAGTATTCTGACATACCCCGCGAAGTTGAGCTGTTTGACGGCCTTCGCAACCGCGCGGCGTTGATGAAGGACTATTGCCGGTGCAGCGACGTCGTATGGGTCAGCCGTCCCCATAACCTCCACCTGCTGCTGACGCAATGCCTGGCCGGTGCGAGCCCTCGAAATTTTCGCCTGATCTATGATGCCGAGGCGATTTTCTCGGAGAGAGCGCAACAGAAGCAGGCATTGGGCGGACCGAGCGCCGACGCCGTTGAACCCTATCATGAATTCGCTTTGGCCAGGTCGGCGGATACTGTCGTTGTGGTTTCTGAGAGTGACCGAACAGCGATGCTTCGGTCCGGTGTCCGCTCGGTGCACGTGATCGGACATCGGTTCTCTCCCGTTCCTACGTCCACTCCGTTCGCGGAGCGCGATACATTCCTGTTTGTCGGCGGGGTGCACGGTCCCGACAATCCCAATGCCGACTCCATTCGATATTTCTGTCGCGCGGTTTGGCCGGCTGCGCAGAAGGCGACCGGAGCAAGCTTCGTTGTCGCGGGCTACGGAACCGACCAGGTCCTGGGCGATCTGAACAGTCCCACTGTATGCGTGCTTGGAGCGCAGGAGAATTTGCGGCCTTCGTACGAACAGGCGCGGGCGTTCGTCGTTCCCACCCGCTATGCCGCAGGTTTGCCGTTCAAAGCTCATGAGGCGGCAGCGTTCGGGGTGCCACTGGTGGTCTCCGAAATCATTGCGCGGCAAATGAAGTGGCGGGACGGAACCGATTATCTTGTCGCCCGCGATGCGGACACCTTCGCACAACAGTGCAGCCGGTTATACAGCGATGAAGCCCTTTGGCAAACCCTTCGCGCCAACGCCTTGCAACGCGTGCTCGACGAACTTAGTCCTGACGCGTTCGCGGAGAGCATACGGTCGGTGTTGAACGAAGGGCCGGCAGCGATGTCTTAGGCGGCACATGGTGTGTACAATCGCGAGCATAGCCGCGTGAAGACCGTCACCATAGCAATTCCCTCGCTGCATCGTCCCGACCTCACCGCGCGCTGCCTCGATTTTATTCAGCAGCAGACGTTGCCGGCTGACGCCTGGGAAGCCGTGGTGATTGAAAACGAGGCGCTGCCTGACAGTATCCTTCCCGATCCACTGCCGCCGAAT
>PLBW01000182.1:256-7976 GCA_003135475.1 Acidobacteriaceae bacterium | reverse complement strand
GACAGGATTGTGACGAGGCACAACTCACTGATTTGGGCCGAGGTGGTAAAGGCGCCATGCATTTCCGCGCAGGACGCGCTCGGCGATTTCCTTGGCGCGTGGAATAGAAATCACGTTCTCCTTCACCATTTCCGTCAGCACGATTGCCAACGCGCGCCTTGCATTTCGTGATCCCAGCCAGGTCGTCTCCTGCCAGCCCATGCCCGGACTGAAGAAGTCGGCGTCAGTGCCGAACACGATGTGCTCGGGCATTACTTCCAGCCATGGACGCAAAATGCGCGCGAACTCTGAAGGTGAGAACATTAGCTCAAGCTCCGATGTATCCACATACACATTGGGCTTCGTGATTAACGCAATGGCGTGCCGCTCAAAAGGCGAACCGCCATGTAGTATCACAAATTTTGTTCTGCGTAGAGTCGGGTCGTTGAACGCCTTTTCCATCAGCATGGGGTCAGATCCAGCAACATCAAAGAATTCTCCGCAACCTGCCCCGGTGTGAACGTGGACTGCCAACCTACGCTTGCCGGCTTCTGCAGCGATTACGTGGAAAAAATAATCCTGGAGGATCTTGTACTCGGCGGGTTTTGGCGCCGGACCGCTCAGCGACCGCCGGTACACTGCATCGGCTTCCGCATGGGACACCGGAGCAAAGTCCAACCCGCGCAGATAGGCAGCTTCAAACTTGATTGCCACTGCTCCAGCTGCTTTCTGGCGCTGCAAGGTGGAAAGCACCACCTTCTCCACATACTCGTCCAGCGTAGGCGGGGGTCCGTTTACGCCTGACTGCTGGAAGTAGCTCTGGCGCAGATTGTTTTCCATCGAGAAAAGGTCTTGGCGATCCCGGTTGTTTTCCAGTTCCTTGTTGTCAAAAGGGAACAACAGGGCATCGACGTAGGGAACCCAACGAAACCTGGGCGGTTTGAGGCCAGGGGTCATGGCCACCCGGTTTGCCAGAACCGTTTCGATCCCGGCCTGGTCCAGGATCCAGTCGTAGTAGTTGTCGCCATGCGCCGCGCGCAATCCGGCCAGCATCGCCGCTCGCCTTTGCTCGGCTTCCTCGGGGGTCTTCGGCACTTCGCCGTACAGAGCCTTCCAGGTTGTTTGCGTGTCGGTGCCGAAACGCAGATTAGCCGGCACCAGGTCTGTAGTCGGAAACAAAACGTCGCATCGCAAAGCGTCGTAGCCTTTGTCGTCGGGCACATCCGGCGCAAATACATGGGCGTGATTGTCCACCGCCTTGATGGAATCGATGTACGACATCAACTGCGGATCAATATCCTGCGCATGTACGGCCACAGCAACGAAGCAAAACACGAGCCAGATGCAGATGCGCTTTCTCAAGAATCCTCCACGTTTGGCGCAACGATCCAGGTGCGAACATCAGTTCGAGATCAAGTGCCGAGCTTGTCGTAGTTAAGATAGCTGATCGGTTGATAGCAGCAATTCCGCACGCAGGGAATCCGGCGAGATGCACCACTTCCCTCGGGGCGGTATCCGGGTATTTAGAAAATCGGCAAGAGCAGGCGGGAGAACCCGCCCACTCTGCCGAAGTATTAGAGGAAGCCCTCCGTACAATTCGTTCGAGAAGGGCTGCCGGTTGATCAGGCGCTTGCCGCTGTACTTCAGTTCGTCATTAAGACGTAGTTGCTGTAAACGTATCCGTTGTTGATGACCCGCACCCGAAAGGGGCCAGTCCACCGCGGAACAAACTCCACCAGGCAGTTCGAGCTTGAGTCGGTGTCCCTTGTGATTTCGTGTCCTCCCTGGTCGTACACAATGAGATCAATGTCCGTATCGCCATCACCGACCACACCAATCCGAGTCACCTGGCCGCCATAAAAGTTGATCACGAAGTCGTCGTAGGACCGGGCTGCAACCGAATCGCGATGCGCGATAGCCCCCCGTGTCGAGCCCAGGGTTCCAGACGCGGCGGACTTCGCCTTGGCTGCCTCAGCATCGAGCAGGGCCAGCAAGTTTGGATTGCCTTTTGCCCACGGTTTGGCTTCCGCCAGTAGCTTCTCCGGGTCGAGCATCGGCGCCGGCGTGCCACCCTTCTTGCCTTCTTTCACTTGCTCGCCCTCGTTCTGCAACCCCGTCTTCTTGCTGCCCACGCGCTCGGCGTTGTCCTGGGTCTTCACGCGCTCAAGCATTTGCACTGCCGTGAGCATCGCCACCGGGGATTCGTTGTCATGCGCGTACTGCACCAACTGAGTAGCCTGGCTCAGCAGTGACACCGCAGCGGCGTTACCTTCCTTGCCTTTCTCGGTTGACATATTCGGCTGCTTGTCGTCGGCCTTCGGCGTTTGAGCCGCCAACCCCGTCACCGCAAGCCACCCACCCACTACCAAAACACCTACCCACCTCATCATCTGTCGCCTCATCCTCATCTCCTTTTTGTTTTTGAGATTCACGGTCACACCCATCTATCGCTTGAAAGATGCCATATGTATGCTTTCCGGTCTCGTAACCGCCTTGCGCTTGCCTCGATACCCATCCCTATTGCTCCTTTGTCTCGCAAGTGGCCCGCGAGTTAACCCTGAAAAGGCATTATTTCTTGGCCGCAACGGTTGACGCCGCTGGTCGCGGCAGATCGCCAGGGTCGCCCACAAAGATCATTCCGGCCCAGTAAAACGGATGCCCGGCCCCGTGGTCCTGGCGGGCACGAGCCAGTGCGTCCACTTGCGCAGCGTGAAACGCTTCGTATCGATGTTCGGGGTTTCGTCCTTTGCCTTCATTCCCCAGCCAGCGATGATAGAAGTCGCCGATCTGCTGGGTCGTCTCGTCTGCCGGCACTTCCCACATGCTCATGGTCAGCGATCGCGCCCCAGCCAGCAGAAACCCCTGGCTCAGTCCCGCCACCCCGTCCGGTGTTACCTCGCCCAACCCCGTCTCACAGGCCGTCAAATTCACCAATTCGGTGCCTTGCAGCTTCATCCCCGTCACTTCGTACGCGGTGAGAACTCCATCGCCCAACTCCGTCCGCGCCCCTTGCAATTGCTCGTCGGTCAAGCCTCTGGATCGGGCTGCCGATTCGGCCATAAACTGTGTCCCAACCCGATAGACCGGGTGCCAATAGTTGACTCCAGCCATGATCAGCATGGAACGCAACAGGGGGTTGTCCCAGCTTTGGGGGTTGTCATTGGGCCGATCCAGAACATAGCCGTGGGTGGCGAACTGCAGAATCCGCGGCATTTCGACCGCCTCGGCCGCCTCCTTGACCGCCAAGCGATCGGTCAACGTGGTCACCGACCAGCCCAAGCCCCTCAGTTGCAAGCCGGCCTGCTGAATTAGGTCCATCAGCACGTCGACTTGGTGCCAGTCGCGTGGGATCTGCAATCGCGGCGCGCCGTCTCCGCCAGTCACGCCCAGCGTGGAAGGGCCAGTTGGAACCCTGGACTGTATCACGGGTGTAGCCGTGGGTGAGTTGAGCCGTGCTTCCTGGGCGGCCAACTCCTCCGGCTCGGCACTGAAAGCTGGATTGCCAATCAACACCGCGGTTTTGGGCCGCTGTGCGGTGGCGCTGGCGCTCAGTGCTAGGCCGCTCAAATCCCGTCCGGTCCCCAGGTAGATCAGCTCCCGATCCTCCGCCAGATAGCGCCATCCCCCCGAGTCATCCTTGCGCGCCAGGGCTTCAAATGGAATCAGGCTCAACTGCCCATCGGGGGCGACATAGACGCGTTTGATGCCCGACAGTTGCGGTTCCAAACGCTGCCAGACGAGCTCGCGCACCGCCGAGGAGGCCAGCCCGACCTCCTCTTCAGACTCTCGCATCTGACGACGATTGGGTGCAATCCCGCCGAATTGCTCAATCGCTCCGCGCATCGTTGCTCGGAACCGCTTCACCGCCTCGTCAATCCCCTGGGCCTCACCCAGCTCGGCAGCGGTCACCTGCCCGCTGCCGCCCAGCAGGAGGAACACTCCATAGTGCGCGCTCCCGGCTTTTGCGGTGGCAAAGTCGTAGAGCTGATAGCGCACGTATTCCGCTAAAGCTTCGCCCGGCCGCAATGCCCGGGTGATGTCCTCCAGCTTGACCTGCTGCACGTGCGCCGTGGCGGCGTAAGCCGGATTGCCTTGCCGGAGCCGAGCGTCCAATTGCTCGATCTTCTCTGCCAGGGAACGCACATAGGCGGCGTCCACTTTGTGGTCGCCTGGTTGCGGAGGCCCGTTCTCCGACATGAGCTGTAAGACGACGCTGGCGTACTGGTGGCGCAGCCGTTCCCGCTCGTGCCATTGCTCCTGCCACGCCGGCGGCGCAGCCGCCACCGCCAAGGCCAGCGCCCCGCTCTCCTGCCGCGCTACCTCAAAAAGCAGTTTCTTGCTTAGCAAGACCCCGGACAACCCGTCTTTCGCGTCTCCTTTGCCTTGAAAGGCCAGAGTGGAAAGCTCTTCGCTCTGTAAGAAATAGCTGCGGGACAGGAATTCACGCTTCTGCTGGTCCGACATGGTGGGGAAATTTTCGGTCAAGTGCAGCCATTGCAGCTGCGCCGATTCGAGGAGCAACTGCGAAGCCTCGTGCGTCCGGTTGGTCACCGCCAGTACGGCGGCCAGGTGTTTCAGGTTGCGTGCATAGGCGGGGTGGTATTCTCCCACGGCATTCTTGCGAATCTCCAGCGCTTGCCGAAACAAGGGTTCGGCTTGCTCATACTTCCCCATCTTCTTGTACAACAACGCCAGATTGTCCAGGTTCACGGCATAGGCGGGATGCTGTTCCCCTAACGTCTTCTTGCGAATCGCCAGCGCCTGCCGGTACAAGGGCTCGGCTTGCTCGTACTTCCCCATTGCCTGGTAGAGCTGCGCCAGATCGTCCAGGCTGCTGGCATAGCTCCGGTGTTGCTCCCCCAAAGTTTTCTTCCGGATCGCCAGCGCCTCCAGATACAGAGGTTCGGACTCCTCGTACCGCTTCATCTCCTTGTACAGCAGCGCTAGATTGTTCACGCTGCGCGCGTAGTCCGGATGCTGTTCCCCCAGCGCCTTCCTGCGGATCTTGATCGCTTGCTTGAACAGCGGCTCCGCCTGTGGATAGCGCCCCATCGAGTCGTACAGAGCCGCCAACCGGTCCAAACTCCGTGCGTAGTCGGGATGCTGTTCCCCCAACGCTTGTTTGCGGATCCCCAGCGACTGCACATACAGAGGCTCGGCCTGGGCATAGCGGCCCATATACCGATACAGGTCGCCCAGATTGCACAGGGTCGCCGCGTATATCGGGTGCTGCTCGCCGACCGTCTGCTTCTCAATCTCCAGCGCCTGCCGGTAGAGCGTTTCGGCCTGTTCGTTGCGTCCCATGGCGACATAGAGAGACGCCAGGCCATCCACGCTTGTCGCGTAGTCTGAGTTCTGCTCGCCTAGCAGCTTCTTCTGGATCGCAAGCGCCTGCCGATACATTGCTTCCGCCTGGTCATAGCGGCCCATCGTCCGGTAAAGCTCAGCCAGATTCGTCAGGTTGCGGGCATAGCCGGGGTGCTGTTCTCCCACGGCCTTCTTGCGGATCGCCAGCGCTTGCCGGCCTAGCTCTTCCGATTCTCTGTAGCGCCCCATCTCCTCATACAACGACGCCAGATTGTCCAGGTTTACCGCATAGGCTGGATGCTGCTCTCCCAACGTCTTCTTGCGAATCGCCAACGCCTGCCGGTACAAGGTCTCGGCTTCCTCGTACTTCCCCATCGCCTGATAGAGCTGCGCCAGATCATCAAGGCTGCTGGCATACGTCCGGTGCTGCTCCCCGAAAGTCTTCTTCCGGATCGCCATCGCCCCCAGATAAAGAGCCTCAGACTCCTGGTACCGTCCCATTTCCTTGTACAACAGTGCTAGATTGTTCACGCTGCGCGCGTAGTCCGGATGCTCCTCTCCCAGCGCCTTCTTGCGAATCGCGATCGCTTGCTTGAACAGCGGCTCCGCCTGTGGATAACGCCCCATCGAGTCGTACAGCGCCGCCAGCCGGTCCAAACTCCGCGCGTAGTCGGGATGTTCTTCTCCCAACGCTTTCTTGCGAATCGCCAGCGACTGCACATACAGAGGCTCGGCTTGGGCATAGCGGCCCATATACCGATACACGTCTCCCAGATTGCAAAGGCTCGTCGCGTAAATCGGGTGCTGCTCGCCGAGCGTCTGCTCCTCGATTTCCAGGGCCTGCTTGTAGAGCGTTTCGGCCTGCTCGTTGCGGGCCATGGCCACATAAAGCTCCGCCAGCGACTCCAGGTCTGCAGCGTAGTCCGGATGCTCCTCGCCCAGAATCTTCCGATGGATTTCCAGCGCTCGACGGTAGGAGGTCTCGGCGTCGGTATATCGCAATTGCGCGAAGTATGCGCGGCCCGCCCGGTAGAGGCTATGCGCATACCAACGATCTTCCTGACCGAGGATCTGATGTTCCGTGCTCGCGGCCTTCAGCAGAGTATTGAGCGCGTCGTTGCTCTTACTCTCCTCGAGGTCCTTATCTTGGACCGAGTCGGCCGTTCGTTCGGCCGCTGCGAGCTTGGTCCTTTCATCGGCAGGCATGGTCGAGATACGCCGCAAATCCGCAACATCCAGGCGCGCATTGACGGTCTCCCACCAGGTATCACCCTGATGGGTCGACCGAATCTGCAAGACGTGCTCAGCTTTGGGAATGGCAGCATCGATTAAGGCAAGGTCCTCGAGGTGGTGGAGAGCTTCGCGAATTGACGCTTCGTAATCGGCAACCTCCTGCGCAAACTCTTTCGGCAGTTGCGGAAGCGGCGCCTGCGCTGCGGTTGTCGAAGCACTGGAGTGCGGCGGACGCTCCTGTCCCTGTCCGACCAAGGGCAAGAGCATTGCTCCAGCAATTGTCAGCGCGATCAGCGTGCGTGCAGTTCTCTGACAGCAGCAAAGAAAGTTAGCGGATTGGTACAGTCTAGCCATGAGCGTGAAACTGCCGGTTGGCTTCGACCAACTTCTTAATCTCGCCTCTGGCCGACAAGAGCCTTCCTCGTTCAGTCGGACAAATAGCCGCCTACTTAAGTTGGTTTCATGAGATTTGGGAACTCTTACTCACTTGGTGAGGCATACCAAGTCGAACACGTTCGGACATCCAGGCACTGCGTCCGGGTCTTCTTCGCATGCTGGCTGACTGCTGGGTTCGCTGGTCTGGAGAGTCTCCATTCCTCATCATGAGACTTACTGTGGGGAATAATCACCTGACTCGGCCACTTGGTCAAGTGAATTATTGCTAGTTTGCTTGAACGACACGAACTGCGCGACGCGCTGCCTCCCGAGACACCACCATCCCAACAGTCCCCGCCATTGCTGAGGGACACGTGCCCGCCAGCATCACCCAGGGCCCGGCGCAAGATGGCTTGTAACCGGCTCAGCTCGTTTCCACCGAAGGGCTTCGAGTCGAGCAGCCGTGTAGCACTAGGGGGCCATGAAGCGTACCACTTTCCATCAACATTTCGATTCCACTGTTCACCGATTATTGGCGCAAAACAGCTAGTTTCATGGAGGTTGCGACGCTCCCGGAGCGAGTGACGGATATCCGAGAATGAAGTGTCAGTTGGCGAGAACAGGGCTTCGCGTAAGCTGAGGTCTCCAACTCGTCGATGGTTGGCCAACCGTCAGTTGGCCCGAAACCCTCTTCTGGGAAGTGTCGGTTCGGTGCGGACGCTTGTGGCTGATGCTGCGCCAAGGCTTGCTCCTGACATCCTTATTACTATTGATGAGGAGTGTGAGTCGATTCTCCGTTGCCAACGGCTTGCAACTCGCGAATCAC
>PLBW01000182.1:0-197 GCA_003135475.1 Acidobacteriaceae bacterium | reverse complement strand
TGCTCCAGCTCCAAGGCCTGGCGAGTGAAGATCTGCTCCAGCTCGTGGGTGCCGGCGAACAGCAACCCGCAGTGCGGCGGTTGATCCAGCAGTTCCCGTATAGTTTCCAGGCACTCAATCGACAGATGCTGGGCTTCGTCAAAGACCAACAGCACCTTGCGCTGGCTGAGATCGAATCGCAGATTGCGCAGAATCCG
>PLBW01000059.1 GCA_003135475.1 Acidobacteriaceae bacterium | reverse complement strand
TCCATCGTGGACGGGATGCGCCTGTGCAAGGCCATGCAAGACACGTTCAAGCATTCCGACATGGGGCATCTGGAGCAGAAACTGCAAGAGCACATGGACAAGCGCTCGCGCATGATTATCACCGACGGCGTCTTCTCCATGGACGGCGACATGGCGAAGCTCGGTGAGATCGTTGAGCTCGCAGAAAAGTACGATGCCATGGTGTTCCTGGACGACTCGCACGCCAGCGGTTTTATCGGCCGCACCGGCCGCGGGACGCACGAACATTGCGGCGTCTTGGGGAAGATTGACGTGATCACGACCACGCTGGGCAAGGCGCTGGGCGGCGCTTCCGGCGGCTGCGTCAGCGGGCGTCGCGAACTGGTAGAGATGTGCCGCCAGCGGGCCCGTCCATTTCTCTTCTCCAACTCAGTGGCGCCAGTCATTGTGGCTGGCGCGCTGAAGGTGCTGGAACTGATCACCGCCACTACGGAGCGCCGCGACAAGCTGGAATGGAATGCCAAGTACTGGCGTGGACTGCTGAAGGATACCGGGTTCGACATCAAGGAAGGCGAGAGCCCGATCGTGCCGGTCATGCTCTACGACGCCAAACTAGCGCAGGACTTCGCCCGCGACCTGTTCGACGAAGGCGTGTATGCGGTCGGCTTCTTCTTCCCGGTCGTGCCCAAGGGACAGGCCCGCATTCGCACCCAGTTATCTGCCGCGCACGAGAAACATCACCTGGATTTTGCCATCGAGGCCTTCAAGAAGGTCGGCGAGAAGCACGGAGTGCTGGGACTCGGAAAGAAGGAATTGCTCGCCAGGGCTGGCGCATGACGCCGGTTAGTGCGGGTCGGAGATTCGAGGATCGTTAACCGTAACGCGGCGCTCGGCGGTCGTTCGGCCGTCGAGCGACCGCCAATTCACCCGGGAACCGCTTCCGTGACGCAACGGCGCTCATGATAGGGAGGTCGCCATGCTTTGCGAAGAACTGGAACTGCTTGAGGGACAATTCGACGAGATTGTGACCGCGCTGGAGGACCCAACCTTAACCGACGCCCAGCGAAGGGCCCTGGAAAAGTCCTATGCGGAGTTGAGCCACATCATTAAGGACCATCAGATGGCCGGCCACAAAGGTAGTCCCTGTTTTGAAGAATAATTAGGAGACCTTGATTGATCCACAAATCGGTTGGCAATCAAGAACGCGTTAAGCATTAGACGGGAAAGCGGTGTACATGGCCGCTAGCGCACTGAGGTCGAAATTGTGCGCCATGAAAATGACCACCTGATTCTTCCTTAAGCTGCTGTTAGTTTCCTGGCTGTTTCATATCGACGCCACTTTAGAGTGTGCGTGAGAACCTCTGCCGTCCCTACGGGACTCGGGTCACATATCCCACCTTACCCAGCGCTNNTTCTCACGCACACTCTTTAGCCCACTACCGCAATGTACATAGGAGTCACCGCCATGTACATCAATGATAGACTGAGGGAAGAGGCGATCCCATGGCGACTGCAACCCATCGAACCCACAAACACTTTCAGTTGGACTCAGCCAAGATCAAACGCGCCCAAAAAGCCTTGGGTGCGAGAACCGAGACCGAGGCCATCGAACGCGCTTTGGACTTCACGATTGCGGAACATGAGAAAAACCGCTTGGTTCTCACGGCCACTGAGCGCTTTGTCAAGAGCGGCATTGAGATTGAAGATGTGTACGGAACGCTGGATGGCTAGATGCAACCCGCACTTTTCGACACATCCATTTACATATCCGCCTTGCGTCGGGGAGACGACGCAGCCCTCGCCCTCAGGCGGCTGGCCGCCGATGCACCACTTTGGCTAAGTGCCGTGGTGCTCGAAGAACTCTATGCGGGCGCCGGTGACCGTGAGCGGCGCGTAGTGGAGCGACTGGAGCGAGATTTTGGCCGGGCGAAGCGGATCCTGGTGCCGAATCTCAGCGACTGGACTCAAGCCGGCCGAGTGCTGGCTCGCTTGGCGGCCAAGTATGACTACGAGCAAATCGGACAGGGACGGCTGACCAACGACGCACTGATTGCCATGAGCGCAGGGCGACTGGACATTCGAGTGATGACCACCAACGAGCGAGACTATCGCCGGCTCGCCGAATTCCGCGTTTTTCAGTGGCGGGTGACCACAGTCTAGGACGCCACTTTCATCCCCTTTTCCTTTTGGCCGGACTGGACCGGCACCGGAATCTTTTGCTGGGTAGCGGGTACGCAGAACGGCGAAGGTTTTGAATTCCACCTGCTGGCGATCGCGCTGGCCATCGTGGTGCTGATCAAAGGAGCGGGCGCATTTTCCATCGACGAAGCAGTGGCTTGGCGTTCCCGAAAGCTGACCAAACCGCGGCCCTTTTTCAGACCCGAGACCGAGCCCGGCCCGATAGCGAAAGCATCGCCCGAAGCGCCTTAGGTCCAGCTAGATCCGCGGCAAGAACAACAAATCTCAACGATCGCTCCAGCCTGGTGGCGCCGCCTTGCTCCCGTCGCGGAGGTGCTTATTCTTCGCGCAGGGCCCTGACCGGATCGAGCGCCGCCGCGCGCAGAGCGGGCACCCACGATGCCACCGCCGCGATCAGCAGGAACGCGATGGCCACGACGCCGAAGGTGACGGGATCGGTCGCCTTCACGCCGACCAACATTGCGCGCATGAGTCGCGTCAGCAGAAACGCGGCAAGCAGACCGGCGGCGTCCACTGTCATCGCCATAAGTGCGCACAAGTGTACATCCGGAACAGGCTCTCCGAAAATATCATGTTCCGCCTATGGACAAACCGCATTACTACTTCGCACTGATTCCGCCCCGGCCGAGCTTTCCCCAGGACATGACCAGCGAAGAGCGAGCCCTGATGGGAAAGCATGGTGCTTATTTCCGGCAGCACTTTGACCTGGGCAAACTGCTTCTCTATGGGCCCCTGATGGCGCCTGATGGAGCGTTCGGTCTGGGAATCCTAGAGGTCGCGGACGAGGCGGAAGCTCGGCGGTTCGGCGAAAACGATCCCTCGGTCCGTGGTGGCCTGAACCGGTTTGGGATTTATCCCATGCAGGTCACCGCTTCGCGCGCAAAGAGTTAAAGGAGT
>PLBW01000012.1 GCA_003135475.1 Acidobacteriaceae bacterium | reverse complement strand
CGCGCCGCCGGTTGTGATCCGCTTGGTAGTAGAGTATAATCAACTACTGCAACGGCTTACCGGGCGTCGTTCGTGTCCCACCTGCGGACTGATTTACAACGTCTATTACCAGCCTCCCAAGGTCCAAGGCATCTGTGATGTCGATGGTACGCCCTTAGTGACGCGTCGGGACGATACAGAAGAAGTTATCGCCGAACGCCTGAAGGCCTATGAGCAGCTCACTCTGCCCTTGGTGGAATATTACGGCGCCCGGGGCCGATTGATCGAAGTGAACGGCGATCAGCCGGTGGAAGCGGTAATGGCGCAAACGTTCAGTGCGATAGAGAATGTCAATCGTTTGTAAGTCGGCCTCGGAAATTGACAAGATGCGCCGCAGTGGGCGCATCGTCCGGCAAGTGCTTGAGGCGGCACGAGAAGCGGTTGCGCCCGGGGTTTCAACCATGGATCTGGAGCGCGTTGCCGAGCGCACGATCCGGGACTTAGGGGCCAAGCCTGCATTCAAGGGGTATTACGACTATCCCTGCGTGCTATGCACGTCGGTGAACGACGAGATCGTGCATGGTATCCCGTCGGCACGGCGGATGCTGAAGGCCGGAGACATTGTTTCCCTTGATTGTGGCGTCGTGCTGGATGGGTACTACGGCGATTCGGCGATCACGGTTCCAGTAGGCGACACGATTACGCCGGAGCTGCAGAAATTGCTCGAAGTGACGCGCGCGTCTCTCTTTCACGGAATAGACGCGGCGCGGGTGGGTAATACGGTCGGGGACGTGGGCGCAGCCGTGCAGCAACTGGTTGAGGCCAACGGCTTCAGCGTGGTGCGGGAGTTCGTCGGGCACGGCATCGGTACCAAGCTGCACGAAGACCCGCAGATTCCGAACTACGGAACTCCCGGACACGGGGCGAAGTTGCGCGACGGCATGGTCCTGGCGATCGAGCCCATGGTGAACATAGGCGGGCCAGGAACGCGGGTACTCGACGATAAGTGGACGGCAGTGACTGAAGACGGCAGTTACAGCGCCCACTTCGAACATTGCATCGCGGTGACCCGGAACGGGCCGGTGATCTTGACGGAATAGTTGCCAGTGGCCAGTAGTCAGTAGCCAGTTGACTGCGCGGCTTTGGAAACGTGGAATTCATGACTGGCAACTGACAACTGGCTACTGACAACTGATTTTCCGGAGTTGAATGAGTAAGGAAGACGCGATTGAGGTAATGGCGGTGGTGGTTGAACCCCTGCCCAATGCCATGTTCAAGGTGGAATTGGAGAACAAGCACCAGGTGCTGGCGCACGTCTCGGGCAAGATGCGCAAGAACTTTATCCGCATACTTCCCGGCGATCGAGTAGCGGTGGAGCTATCGCCCTACGACCTGACGCGCGGCCGCATTGTGTATCGCTATAAGTAGCCAGTTGTCAGTCGCCAGTAACTGAGAACTGAAAACCGAAAACTGGCAACTGACAACCGAGGTTTTCATGAAGGTACGGGCATCAGTCAAGAAGATTTGCGATAAATGTAAGGTGATTCGCCGCCACGGGGTGGTCCGGGTGATTTGCGAAAACGCGAAGCACAAGCAACGGCAGGGGTAATCGGAGCAATTAGCATTTGGCATTTAGCTAAATGCTAAAGGCCAACGGCTAACAGCTGTTTTTGGGAGCAACTATGGCACGTATTGCAGGCGTGGATCTACCGCGCAACAAGCACATCAGCATCGCCCTGACCTACATTTTCGGGATCGGGAATTCGCGCGCCAGGAGCATTCTCGGCTCCGCCAACGTGGAGACCAATAAGAAGGTCAGCGACCTCAACGAAGAGGAAGTAAACCGCATTCGCCAGGTGATTGAAGAGGGTGGCAACGTCGAAGGCGATCTCCGCAAGGACGTCTCGATGCACATCAAGCGGCTCATCGAAATCGGCTCCTATCGTGGGTACCGTCACCGCCGCAGCCTGCCGGTTCGCGGACAGCGCACTCACACCAATGCTCGCACCCGGAAAGGTCCGCGCAAGGGCACGGTAGCCAATAAAAAGAAAGCGGCAGGGAAGACATAGAACATGGCGAAACCAGCTGGATCCGCCGCAGCGGACAAAAAAGGCAAGAGCAAGAAGTTCAAGAAGAAGGAGCGCAAGCACGTTCCCAACGGACTCGTGCATATTCAGGCCTCTTTCAATAACACGATCGTTACCATCACCGATCCCAACGGAAATACGGTGTCGTGGAAGAGTTCGGGTTCGCTGGGCTTCCGCGGGTCGCGTAAGGGCACGCCCTTCGCGGCGCAGCAGGCGGCCGCTAACGCCGCCAATCAGGCGCGGGACCACGGCATGCGCGTTGTGGATGTGCGGGTCAGCGGTCCGGGTTCGGGGCGCGAGTCGGCGGTGCGGGCTTTGTCTGCCTCCGGCTTGGACGTCCGTTCGATTAAGGACTCGACGCCGGTTCCGCACAACGGTTGCCGTCCGCCGAAAAGGCGAAGGGTCTAGGGATCAGAGGCTAGGGGCTAGAAAGAGCAACTAGCAACTGACGGCGACTGTAAGCGGATTTTGGGCAGGATCGAAGTGGTTGGCCGCAACATCTAATTGCTAACCACTAGAACCTAGCCCCTGACAACTGATTTTCGTTCGGGACGAAGGGACGCCAAGCGCCCGTAAACCGATCGATACAAGGGCGGACAAGCTCTGCCCCATAAGGAGAACGTAACTTGGCAAGGTACAAAGACGCAGTATGCCGCCTTTGCCGTCGCGAGGGCATGAAACTGTTCCTCAAAGGCGCAAAGTGTTTCACCGACAAATGTCCGGTCGAAAAGCGCAACTTCGCTCCCGGCCAGCACGGTAAGGACCGCAAGGCCAAAATCGTCGGCTACGGGTTGCAACTTCGCGAGAAACAGAAGGCGAAGCGCATCTACTTTACCCAGGAAAAGCAATTCCGCAACTACTTTGAACGCGCCGCCCGCACCCGCGGCGTCACCGGCGAAGTGCTCCTGCAACAACTGGAACGCCGGCTCGACAATGTGGTCTATCGTCTCGGCTTTGCCGTAGCGCGGCGGCAGGCCCGCCAGTTGGTTCGTCACGGTCACGTGCAGATCAATGGCAAGAAGGTGGACATTCCTTCTTACCAGGTGAGTGCAGGCGAAGAAATCTCCGTCCGCGAGAAGAGCAATAAACTCGGACTGTTGGAGATTGCGAAGGATTTTGCCAGCCATCAGGCCCCGCCGGCTTGGCTGGAAGTCGACCGCGACGGCTACAAGGGACGGGTGGTCTCATTGCCTACCCGGAACGACATCAACTTGCCCATCAATGAGCAGTTGATCGTGGAACTTTATAGCAAGTAGTACGCCCGCGGCGCGGAGCGATCTGCGTCGCGCTCTCTACAATCTTCGCGCCAGATCAGCCGGTGTGCGCTTCCATGGGGCGCCAACCGCGCAGCATGGCCGAACTGAACAGACAGGAGTTAGGAATGCTTTGGAAAGGATTTCAGAAACCAAAACGGCTGGCTACCGACACCGAGACCTTGACCGACCAGTATGGTCACTTCTGGGCGCAGCCGTTNNACCGCGGTCAAAATTGAAGGTGTACTGCACGAGTTCCAGTCGATCCCGGGGGTGGTGGAGGACGCGACCGACATCATTCTCAACCTGAAACAGATTCCCTTCCGCCTCAACGGGGACGCGCCTAAGGCGATTTACTTGCGCGCCGATCAGCCGGGCGTAATCACTTCCGGCATGATCGACGCTGACGCTGACGTCGAGGTGCTCGACAAGGACGTTTACATCGCCACCGTCAGCGAAGGTGGCAAGATCGATATGGAAATGCGGCTGAAGCGGGGCCGGGGTTACGTTTCGGCGGACAAGAATTTCGATGAGGACCTGGGGTTGGGATTCATTCCCATCGACTCCGTGCACTCGCCGGTGCGCAGGTGTAACTACTCGGTCGAAGCTGCCCGTCTGGGACAGATCACCGATTACGACAAGCTGGCCATCGAAATTTGGACGAACGGTTCGGTGACTCCGGCGGATTCGCTGGGGTTGGCCGCGAAGTTGCTGAAAGACCACATGAACATCTTCATCAACTTTGAGGAAGAACTCGAGGCGCAGGCTGCCGGGCTTGGCGACAAGCCGGAAATCCGCAACGAGAACCTCAATCGCTCGGTGGAAGAGCTGGAGCTTTCCGTGCGCAGCTATAACTGCCTGAAGAACGCCAACATTCAGACCATCGGCGAGCTGGTGCAGAAGTCCGAAGCCGAGATGCTGAAGACCAAGAATTTCGGTCGCAAGTCGCTGAACGAGATCAAAGAAATTCTGGCTTCGATGGGCCTGGGGCTGGGCATGAAGATCGACGATCAGGGAAATGCCGTTCCCGGCAATTCGCCGGGAGCATCGCAAGGCTATTCGCTGCCGTCGTCGGGCTACGGCAACGATTCGAATTTCTAAATTGAGTTGCCAGTAGTCAGTGGCCAGTTGTCAGATTTCTTGGCGCGCGCCACTGCAGGCAACTGACAACTGGCTACTGACTACTGATTTTGAAGGATCACAGAAATGCGTCATCGTAGAGCAGGATGGAAGTTAGGACGGAATACTGAGCATCGGCGCGCGTTACTGCGCAACCTGGTGACCTCGCTAATTGTGGACGAGCGCATTGAGACCACTGTCACTAAGGCAAAGGCCATGCGTCCTCATGTGGAGAAGATGATCACGCTGGGCAAACGCGGCGATGTGGCCGCGCGCCGGCAGGCAGCGTCGTATCTCATGACGCGGGATGCGGTGGACAAGCTGTTTGACACCATTTCACCTCGTTACGGCGATCGCGAAGGCGGTTACCTGCGCATCATACATGGCGGTTTCCGCCAGGGAGATGGCGGCGACATAGCCTTTGTCGAACTGCTCGGCAGCGAGAAAACTCTGGACGAGAAGCGCCAGAAGCGCGCCGAACTTCGGGCCAAGCGTGCCGAAGAAACCCGCAAGGCCATGGAATCGGCCGAGGCCGAAAACAAGCAGATGGAAGCGCAGCAAGCCGCCAACGAAGACAAGAAGGAAGAGTAGAAGCAGGGTCCAGCCGGGTTGCCGGCGCCGGTGAGTAATTCACAACATTGTGCCCCGTTCTAGCGGAAGCTAGGGCGGGGCTTTTTGCGGTTGATGCAACCACCACGAAAGCTATCGTATTGACGAAAGGTCGGGCTGTTCGACGCGGGCGCGATGGCGATTGAAAGCTCGCAACGATAGGAAGTAAATGATCACCTGGAGCACCGCCGCACCGCAGGAATCGAGCACCACATCCTGCCATGCTCCGGTGCGGGAGGGGATGAAGCTTTGGTGGATCTCGTCCGCCGCCGCGGTCACGACGGTGACCAGCATGCCGAGCAAGGCCCAATCCCAGCGCCAGAAATCGCGCAGGCATGTTCCCCAAGGCCGGCGCAATAGCGGGCGGAGCCGATCATAGTTGGTGTTCTTGAGCGCCAGAAAAACCAGGGCGCTGAGGATTCCGTAACCGGCGAAATGCCCCGTCTTGCGCAGAATCTCGTCGAACCCTGACACGAAGGCCTGGTCCACGTGAGGAACCACCGCTGCAATCACCCTGTACAGCACACTCGAGGTATTGTTGGCGGAAGCGAAATCCGTGGACTCCAGCCGGATGACTCCCAGCCACACCAGGACGGGCCACCAACGGCGTGCCAGCATGCGATATGAGGGTTTCAGCGGACGACGTTGCTCCGAGAACTGCGGGGCTTGAGTTACTACGGTTGCCGAGCTGAGCTGACGGTTACTCAACGCGGTAATTGGGGGCTTCGCGAGTGATCATTACGTCGTGCACGTGGCTTTCGCGCAAGCCGGCTCCGCTGATACGTACGAAGCGCGCTTTCTGCTGCAGTTCGGCGATGGAGGAACAGCCGGCGTAACCCATTCCGCTCTTTACTCCGCCCACGAGCTGGTACACGATCATGCCGACCGTGCCACGATAGGGAACGCGTCCTTCGATGCCCTCAGGCACCAGCTTGGCGAGACGATTGCCATCGCTGCCGTCCTCCGACAAGACGGGGACCGAGGAATCCGCATCGATGTTTTGGAAGTAGCGTTCGCTGGAGCCTTGGGCCATTGCCGCCAACGATCCCATCCCGCGATAGACCTTGAAGGAGCGGCCCTGGTAAAGAATGGTTTCGCCTGGACTTTCTTCGGTACCGGCGAGCAGCGAGCCAATCATGACGCAGTTTGCGCCCGCCGCGATCGCCTTGGTGATGTCTCCGGAGTACTTGATGCCGCCGTCCGCGATGATGGGAACATCGGTGTCTCGTAGGGCGCGGGCCGCCTCGGCGATGGCGGTGATCTGAGGAACTCCGGCGCCGGTCACGATGCGAGTGGTGCAGATCGATCCCGGGCCAATGCCCACCTTGATGGCATCGGCTCCGACGCGCGCCAGTTCACAGGCGCCATCGAAGGTGCCGACGTTGCCCGCAATGACATCGACCTCAGGCAGGGCCGCCTTGACGGACTGGATGGCCTCGATCACGCGCGTCGAATGTCCGTGGGCACTGTCGATGGCGAGCAGATCGACTTTGGCCCGCACCAACTCCTGGGCGCGTTCGAGGAAGTCCCCCGTGGCGCCGATGGCGGCGCCCACCCGCAGCCGGCCATGATCGTCCTTGGCGGCGGTGGGATACTTCAGGCGCTTCTGAATGTCTTTGACCGTGATCAGGCCCTTGAGATTGTAATGATCGTCCACCACCAGCAGCTTCTCGATGCGATGTTCATGCAGGATCGCTTCCGCGTCGCCCAGGGTTGTGCCCACCGGGACCGTAATCAGGTTTTTCTTGGTCATCACTTCGCTGATCGGGATATCGGTCCGGGTTTCGAAGCGGAGATCGCGATTGGTGAGGATGCCGACCAGCTTCTTGTTCTTGGTTACGGGCACGCCCGAGATGCGGTAGCGGCGCATGACTTCCAGCGCATCGGAGATTTTTTCGTCGGGCGACATGGTGATGGGATCGACAATCATGCCGCTTTCCGAGCGCTTGACCTTGTCCACTTCGCCGGTTTGCTGCTCGATGCTGAGGTTGCGATGGATGATGCCCAGCCCGCCTTGCTGCGCCATGGCAATGGCCATGCGCGCCTCCGTGACGGTGTCCATGGCCGCACTGATCAGGGGGATGCGGAGTTCGATGTTGCGGGTCAGGCGGGTCGTCGTCATCGCTAAGGCCGGAACTACATCGGACTTGGCAGGCAACAGCAACACGTCATCGAAGGTAAGCGCCTCAGGCACTGGAAAATGAATCATGGCTTTGGGTCCGCGGAAGGATAATCCCTCATTGTAGAGTTGTGCTGGCGGTTAAGCAAACGGAGGTGCCCCTGCGCCAGGATCTTTAGTTGGCAGGAGGGAGCGACCCGCCCTTCCGTGCCGTTCAGGCTGCTATCCCCCGTGTGTTCATTGAATTTTCGGACTCTTCGGCGTATAGTTAGTGAAGTACTGTTGTGTTTTGAGGGTTCTGTCACTCCCTCCCGGCGTGACGGCGAGCCCGGTGCATAATCGGCGAAGCACATCGGTGGGCGAGAGCCCACTTTTTATTTCCACCCGTAATCCGCTGGTGCACGGCGAGTCCAGGCGGCAGCGATAGCCTGACGGGTGGTTTGTGCTTGTTCGCAGGGGGCCGTTTTTGGACAGGAACAGACGATGGCAGCCGGTTTGGAAAAAGTTCGAGAGATCGCAGAGCGAGTGGCGCAATCCAGCGGCCTGGAAGTGGTCGATATCGAGCTGCTGGGCGGCGGTAGAGCGCGTATGCTTCGCATCTTCATCGACAAGCCGGACGGAGTTACGCACGAGGATTGTTCCAGCTTCAGCCGCGAAGTAGGCACCATCTTCGATGTTGAGGAGGCGGTACCGGGCGCATCGTACTTGTTGGAAGTTTCATCGCCGGGACTCGATCGCCAGTTGTCAAAGCCGGCGGACTACCAGCGTTTCACCGGCAGCCTGGTGAAGCTGATGACCCGGGACCCAGTGAACGGAAACCGGTATTTTGAAGGGCGGCTGAAAGCGTTTCACGATGGCCGGCTCAGTTTGGAATTGACCGGCAGGAAGCAGTCGAAGAAGCACCAGGCAGTGGAGCCGGGAACGGAAGTTGAAATCGATCTGGCCAACGTTGAAAAGGCGAACCTGGTTCCCGAGTTCTGATTCCAACGCAGCAAAGACCAAATGGAAGTAAGGTG
>PLBW01000060.1 GCA_003135475.1 Acidobacteriaceae bacterium | reverse complement strand
CGCAGGCGCAGGACCAGCAGATCCTGGACCATGCGGGCGAGTGCCAGAAATGCGCAGCCTGGTTGCAACAGCAGCGAATGCTGGCGGCTACGATGCAAACCTTGCAGGCACGAACCGCCGCCTGCGCCGCTGGCCCCGATGTGGAACGGGCGCTGCTCCGGGTATTCCGGCAAGGCGCCTCCCAACCTGTGCAGCCGGAGATGGCGCACCGTTTCACTCCAATCGCCATGCGGCTCAGCCGGTTCTTCGAAGTCGGGGCGTATGTGGCCGTCGGGGCGGCCATCGTAGTGGCACTTTTCCTGGGGGTGCGGCTTTTGGAGCAGCGCTCCATAAACGTACCGGTGAAGAGCCAAGTGACACATCCAAGCGTCAGTGTGCCAAGCGTCGTTGCGGGCGACTCTGAGTCCCAGGCGCACTTGCAACAACCCGCGGTGTCACGAAGCAACGTTAATCGGCCCCCAACACAGCGCGTTCAGTCTGTAAGCAAGCCGAGTCCGGATACGGCTGAGCCGTCGCAGGCCATCCCGGACGCAGACTATGTTGCGCTGATGTTCTGCGACCCGCTGAGCTGCTCCGGCGATGCCCAGGTCGTGCGCATGGAACTTCCGAGTCCTGGAATGGCAGCCTCGGGCGGCCAACAGGATGGTCAGATGCGGATTGCCGATGTCGTTGTCGGCTACGACGGAGTGGTACGGGCGGTCCGGATTGTGAACTGAATTGATAGCAACTACCCAGTTGAATCGAAATCGAGGACAGAAACCATGTGCACTACGAAATCTGTGATTCTTCTCAGGGCCGGTAACTGGCTGCTGCTCGGCTTGGCGTTGGTTGGACTGAGTGCCTTCGCGGCGGCGCAAAGCGACGCTCCGGCACCACCGCCTCCTCCGCCGCATGACATGAATGTGGCGTTCGGCGGGGGCTTCATGACCGGAATGGGTCATGACGAAATTGGTGAAGGGAAACTGGTCAAGGGCGTGCCCATGAGCGGGGAGATGGTGGTTACCCGCGACCAGACGCTGGCTGATGGGAATAGCATTCACACTCAAAACCAGACCACGATCTACCGCGACTCCGAGGGCCGGGTCCGCCGTGAGATCCAATTTGAGCTCATCACGCCGTCCACCGGCGCTGCTAAGCGAACCATGATCGCGATCATGGACCCGGTCTCGGGAAATCGCTACATGCTCAATCCGGAAAACAAGACGGCGCACCAGATGCCGCTTCATCCTGGCAAGCCGGGGAGTGGTGGTCCAGATGCCATGCACGGAAGGATGGGCGTAGGACCCGGCACCGCGGAAGCCATGCACGACATGCCTGGAAAGGTATGGATAGGATCCAATGCCGCCAACCTGAAGACGGAGCAGTTGGGGACCAAGACCATTAACGGCCTGCAAGCGCTGGGTACGCGTATGACGCGCACCATCCCCGCCGGCGAGATTGGCAATCGGAACCCCATCGAGGTGGTCACCGAGCGCTGGTATTCTTCCGACCTGCAACTGCCGCTGCTGACGACTCACAACGATCCGATGATGGGCACAATGACGATTAAGCTGGTCAACATCAACCGCGGGGAACCGGACGCTTCCCTGTTCCAGGTGCCCTCTGATTACAAATTGATCTCCGGCAAGCCGGGTGAACCACTCTACATGCCGATGCACCCGTAGCACTTTGCACTCGGCGGAGGTCTGGAACGGGCCTCCGCCTTTTCCCTTCCCGCCTGAGTCGCGCCAGTCTGCCGGCGCTGACGGCAGCCTATTCTCTACAAAACTTTGACATTGTCTGACTGCGAATTGCGATACAATCCATCCCACTTACCCGGGAATCCGGAGGCAGTATGTTCCGGTCGAAATTAGGGCTCCTCGTTCTATTGTTTTCGTTGTTCGTCGCCCCGATCGCATTGGCCCAACGCGCGTCGCAATGTAGCAGCCAGGTTGACATCCAGGTCCACGTCACTTACGCCGACGAACGGCCCGCATCTCAACAATTGCGAGTCGACTTGCTGGACGCCTCCGGCGTACCGGCGATGGAGGCTTTTACCAACGATTCAGGGCAGACGCATTTCCACATCACGGGGTGTGGCAATTTTCGGGTGAAGGTCTCAGGAATGGGCATTGAGGAAGCCGTTTCCGACGAAGTGCAGATCAACGGGAATGACCGTTTCAGACCGGTGTATGTGCAGGTGCATCCCACTTCCGATTCGGAATCCAACTCGAACTCCAAGCCGGGCAATCGGGCCATGACCTCAGCGGCGGAACTGAAGATCCCGCCCGCCGCCCGCAAGTTGTTTGAGAAAGGATTGGAAGCCTTTCAACAAAAGGACTACAAGAAGGCGGCTGACCTGTTCCAGAAGGCAACTGCCACCTATCCGGAATACGACGCCGCCTATGACAATTTGGGCGTCAGTCTCATGAACCTCGGACAAACCGGCGAAGCGCGCGCTGCCTTTGCGCATGCAGTGCAACTGAACGATAAGAACCCCGATGCCGACCGCAATTATTCGCGGCTTTTACTCAGCGAGGAGCAGTACGTTGCCGCGAAAGAGTTGTTGCAGAAGGCACTCATGGTCGAGCCGCACGCCCCCTCCTCGCTGATCCTGCTCGCGATCGCGCAGTTAAGGACCGGCGATTACGACGGAGCGCTGCGCAGTGCGCTCAAGGTCCACCATGTTTCGCATGAGGGCTATGCCGTTGCCCATTATGTTGCCGGGCGCGCCTTCGAAAATAAGCATGAGTTGCAGAATGCCACTACGGAGTACCAAATGTATCTCCGGGAGAGTCCTAACGGTCCGGAGGCCAGCCAAGTGCGGGCCGGGCTGGCGCGTGTCAGCGCTAGAGCGGTTCCAGAGTAGT
>PLBW01000226.1:2266-4045 GCA_003135475.1 Acidobacteriaceae bacterium | reverse complement strand
CTCAGCGACGGCATCACCGAATCATTGATCGACAGTCTCGCGCATGTGCCCCAGCTCAAGGTGAAGTCGCGGCACTCAGTCTTCCGCTACAAGGGAAAAGATGTGGACGTGCAGAAGATCGGCAATGAGTTAGGCGTGTCCGCGCTAGTGAGCGGCCGCGTGGTGCCACGAGGGGGCAGCCTCGAAGTGAGCGCCGAGCTTACCGATGTTCGGGACAACACCGAAATCTGGGGGCAGCACTACAGTGGCAAGAGCTCAGACATTATCTCGTTGCAGCAGCAGATTGCGGGCGACCTCGCGGAAAAGTTGCGCTCCCAGCTCAGCACTTCAGAAAGGCAGCAGGTCACGAAACAAGGCACGCGAAATGCGGAAGCGTATGACTTGTATTTGAAGGGTCGCTACTACTGGAATCAACGAACCGCTTCGGACATCGCCACTGCAATCTCCTATTTCAATCAAGCCATCGCCAAAGACCCCGGCTACGCTTTGGCGTATTCGGGTCTGGCTGATGTTTATACGGTGTATCCGGTCTATGGCGGCAAACCGAGCGAGGTCGTTCCTAAGTCGGATGCCGCGGCGAGCAAGGCGCTGGAACTGGATCCGACTCTGGCTCATCCCCATGCCGTTCTGGGCGGCAACCACATGGAGTATGACTGGGACTTTGCCGGGGGAGAAGCTGAGTACAAGAAAGCCTTGGAACTCGATCCGAATGACGCCACAGCCCGGCAATGGTATGCGCAGGACATTGGCTGGATTGGCGGCAAGGACCAGGAAGCGCTGGACGAGATGAATCGCGCCCACCAGCTTGACCCACTGTCCCCGATCATTACCGAGACTCTAGGACTGGTTCAAAACACGGCACGAAAGTACGACGAGGCAATCGCCACCTGCCAGAAATTAGCCAGTGAGAACCCGACATTCGCCCAGGCGCACAGTTGTTTGGCGTACGCCTATTGGGGCAAAGGTATGTACCCAAAGGTGGTGGAAGAATTCAAGATTTTCGGTGAGTTGGATGGGAACCCGAAGGATGCTGAGTTTGCCTCTGCTCTCGAACTGGGCTTTCATTTTGGAGGCTGGAAAGGCGCGCTGACGAAAGGTATAGAGGTGCGGCAAGCGCAGCGGAAGGCCGGCTACTGGTCTGCGTACGACATTGCGGCTCTCTACGCCGGGTTGGGAGAAAAAGACGAAGTCTTTCGCTGGCTCAACGCTGCGTGCGAAGAGCGCGACTACCAGATGGAGGGCATGAGAACCGACTTCCGGCTCGATCTCGTGCATTCCGACCCGCGCTTCGCCGAACTCGTACGTAAAGTTGGGCTGCCGCAATAGTGACGGTAGCTGTACCTTTTCCCAGAACTCCACCTTACCGCTGGTGATTGCATTAACGGGCGATTGGCGTCAACAGTCAGTTCTATCCCTGCCAACGATTCCGGACGGATGATGGGCAAACCGGAAGTAAGCGACGCTTTCATCGACGGAGGGTTGCCGCATAACAGCGTTATTCTCGACAAGGCAGGGAGCGGCCAAGATAAACCAATTGATGCATACCACCGCTGACTCATCGGGGCTACGGACAGCGACAAAATCGGGGGAAGCCGAGGTTTTGGCTTCGCTTGATCATCCCACATCGTACACATTCACGGAAAGCGCCATAGGGGCCTCTCAGGGGCGTTTCGAGCCGCGGCGTAGAGCGACGAACGGTACACGAAAGACAGGCATCCTGGAGGATCGGAGAGGAGTGTCCCAAGAATCCGCGGAACTAGACAGCCGCAGTCGGGTTTA
>PLBW01000226.1:0-2188 GCA_003135475.1 Acidobacteriaceae bacterium | reverse complement strand
TGCGTCCCACGCTTGCGCCGAGCACCCTCGGGTCAAAGGGGCGACGCCTTCCTCGTAGTCAGCAGCACACTGTTAAGAACTACCGATTTGGGGTAGTGGTGCGGGTGGGTAGTGGCTGAATTTGGCAGATCTAGACCAAGCCTTCGATCTGGACGATCTAATTCGTTGTTGCTAGCCTCTCCACAGTCCGCGTCAGTTCGTCAATCGCAAGATTCAGGCGTAGCAAAAGGATAATGGTGTCACGCCCAGGATCTTTCACTTGGTACTCGCGACTAACTACTCGGGTAAGCCAATCAGCTATATCAGCCGTCCCCAGAAGCATTGGTGCATTCGCCATTTATTGTCTCCCGTTTCTCTGCCCCTAGACCTTGCTCACGAAAATTGCTCGGTGAACCAGTTCTTTTCAATTGTCAGGCCTCTGAGGCGGCGGCCTTTCCGCCTCAAGGAGGCGATTTAGCTCTTCGACAAGCTTTAGGAATTTGTGGTGATCCCGTTCCGCTGCGATCAGGGAGCACAGTTTTTGAATGCGGTCGCTGTCGGCTTTGTTCATCGTGAACCGGCAGTATTTCAACACGCCGCACGTCGGGTATGTTCGATGTCGAACACTGCTGAAGATAGTTGCTGCACCACTACCGGGCGTGCGGATGGGCCGAGCGGTAGGTCTGCATCATACCCCCGATCGAAACGCGGGTGTAGATCTGGGCGTTCGATAGCTTGGCATAAGTGAGAGCAGCAGAGCGAAGCATGAGGGAAGCTCAAGAGGCGCTGAGGGCTTATACCGAAAGACAGGCCAAAGAGTTAGACGTTAATCTGCACCGCCAACTTGCCGCCGAGTTAAAAGCGGCTACAGACCTCTACGTCCAAGCGGTTCTCGATCTAAATTAAAAATAGCCGCTAGCCCGACCAGAACAAACGCTAGCGCAGTTGGTCAAGTTCTTGGCGGAGTTCGTGAAGGCGCTGATTTCTCTCGTGGTATTCATCAATGTCGGCTCGTGGTATGGAACCCAGCGGGGAAGCTTTCAGGAGATTGGATTGTTGCTCAATAAGGGAGCACATCTCGGTGCTTATCGCTCGCAGCCTATCGTGGTCCATACGACTCCTCAAAGGCAACGAGCGCCATGGGAATATATAACCCATACGTTATACCGTTTCCGTTACTTCTTAGCAATACAGTGTTGGGCCGTACTAGGCTGAAAAAGACCCAACTAAAGCGTGGAGGAGACTCGATTCCTAAAACTCGTGATCTTCTTGACGTAGCACTCCTCATGAACGGACTTGCCATTTTCATCGGCGCGCAGCGTAGTTTCAAATCCGCGGGGGATAGCCAAGTGGAAGGCCTATGTGTGAAACTGTGTACATGGGAAACAAGAACGCACCAAAACGCGAGAAAAGAAAGCCCCCGAAAAAGAAGTCAGCCTGAGTACCAATATCGCCATGCCGCCGCGCATTGCCATGCCCGTACCTCATTCTGGTGACCGGGAGTATGCCGAGCGATCTCTCCCTCAATACGAGCGCGCCGTCGAAATGGCGGGAGGAGAACCGGTTCGCATCCCCCTGGATCAGCCGCCCGCGGAAGTGATGAAGCTGATCGAGCGCTGCGATGCCGTGTTGCTGCCGGGAAGCAAAGCGGATGTCGACCCGGCCAAGTACGATGCGCCACGTGATCCGCAGACGGCTGCCGCTGATTCCGGTCGCGACACCGTAGACGAATTATTGCTGCAGGACGCATACAACATGCGCAAGCCGATCCTCGGCATCTGCTATGGCCTCCAGATGCTGAACGTGTACCGTACGGGTACGCTGATCCAGCACATCGAGTCTCCGGTGCAGCACGCGGCGGGACGAAAGGTCGCGGTGGCGCACAGCGTTGAAATCGAACCGGGATCGAAGCTGCAGAGGATCGTACGGGCTGGCGGGGAAGGGTACGGCTTCAGCCGTGCCGCCCAGACTGCAAAAAAGAGGGCTTCAGCCCCTGAGGGGCAGCCACTCGTCGTCGCGGTCAATTCCAGTCACCACCAGGCGGCGGACATTGTCGGGGATGGGTTGCGGGTGGTGGCGCGGTCTCCGCAAGACGGAGTCATCGAAGCGCTTGAGGGGACGTCGCCGGATCACTTCGTGCTTGCGGTCCAGTGGCATCCAGAACGGTCAGTCGATGAGGACGAACCGTCACGAGCGATTTTCCGCGCTC
>PLBW01000040.1 GCA_003135475.1 Acidobacteriaceae bacterium | reverse complement strand
GGTTGCGTGAGAATACCACTGCTAGTGCCGCTATCGGCGTCGTGAAAGGCTGCGTTTTGCATGCCGGGAGAGTCCGATGCAGTGGCAGCGTTTTGAGAACCATACTCGGCGCCCGCGGTAGCCGCGTTAGTCACGGTAATGGTGGTGAAAGCCGCCCGCCCGATTTCTGCGATTCCCAGCAAAAGCAACAGCATGAACGGCAGCATCACCGCAAACTCCAGCAAAGTCTGCCCAGACTCCGCGGTCTTGCGCTGCCGTGCCGCCTGCCTATACAGACGGCCCACCGCTTTCTTCTGCCTCATTGCCGTCTGTTCCATTTGCTATCTTAAGCAATTCTCGACTTAGTTCCCAATGGTACCAACACTGAAGTTAAGGTCCCTGCTAAACAGGGCCAGCCCCCGGATCTTTTAGCATTCCCAGCCACCGATTCCACTCACTCGACCAGGGTCGCACCGGTAATTGGGCCTCCACCACCGGGTAGGAAAGTGTAGTTGCTGAGCGTCACATCCCCCCTGAATTCTAATGTCCACCCAACTATAATCATGGAATCAGCCGATAGAGAGGGAGTTCCTTTGTACGTGATCGCAGTAGTTGGGAAGTAGAGAGCTCCCGTGTAAACCTGCGCACTGTTACCACCGAAGGTGCTCCCTGCGCCGGTGATGGGTACTGAACGGTCTTGAAAGAAGAGGACTCCTGGAATTCCACCGTTCGAGCTGTCCGTGGGGGCCGAAAAATTCGTTGTGACGTTGCCTCCGATCGAGATACCGCCGTACGCGTGCGTTGAGTCGTAGGTATTGTAGAAGGTCACCGCGTTGCCGCTGAGTGTCGACCCGCCATCGACAGTCATGCCACCGCCAAGCAGAGTGTAAAGGCCCGAAGCGAAGGTGACCGTGCCGCTGCCGTGGATGGTAATCCCTCCGTAATAGGTACACGGAGTGAGCGCCGCGCTCCCATTTGTTGAATAGTTCGTTTGCGTGCATCCAAGATTAGGGGTCGGCGGTGGCACATTGGACAACGGATCAGTGAATGGGGCAATCCCAGTGACCGGCAGTTGTCCTGATGAAAGGTCGCTGACAACGCCGGTCAAATCGCTCTGGGATTCGTTTCCTACGATGCCGATATAGTTGGCCTTTATAGTGCCGCTACCTCCCTTTTTATCTAAAGCTAATGAGTCACTCGAATTAATGTAGATGGCGCAAGAAGAGTTGATGCCGATGTTCCCCCTCGCATCGAACGTATCTGGGCCACTGGGGGCCATGGCAAGAATACACGGCGACCCGGGCGCTATCGCGGAAGCCACCGAGCGGGCGCTCACCGGCACCGCATACACGTTGCTGACCCGCATGAAGAAGGTCGGCTGAGGCTGGGACACGATCACTTCCACATAGCCGCTTTGATTCTGAAACGGATCGCCCGCAGTCTTAGGAGGGCTGTTAACCGTGATCGTTACTCCATTGGTCGTTCCATCGGTCTTGGTGGTAGTAAACCCATTCGCGTTGACATCGGCCCCAGCCGCGGCATTCCAGTTCCCGTTATAGGAAAGCGCCGTGGCACCGGCGAGGGCGCCGGCGTCAGCCGCTTTCTGCAACTGCTGCTTCTGGTAGCGCAGGTACCCGACATCGACACCCAAGCCGGCCATCAGCAGCAGGACAACCAGCGCCAGGGCGGTCAGCACCAGAGCTTGCCCTTCGTCGGCCCTGCCGAATCGCTTCAAATTCTGTTTCTGGGTTGGCAACAAATTCGTCACACTAGCACCTCCGCGTACGCGCATGTTTCAACTCCGTCGATCTGTCCACGTTAGCCTGGACGGAACAGCAGTCGCCGAACGGTCCTGGAAGTAAACAAATCCGCAATATTAGCCCGGCCTGATCGTAATAAGTGCCACCCACACGGAGCTAGAAGGAATCCATGAAAACCGCATCAATCGCGCAACGCATGGCTATTAGTACTTCGCGGTTACAACGGCAACCGGCTAAAACTAGGCGAAACATTGCAACAGTTTAGGGTTCTTTTTTCCCAAAGTCCATGGCCCTAATAGCGAAAAACTGATGGCGCTAACGGCTTATTGATATAACATCAAGCTTGGCTCGTTAGTCTTATAGAAGGCAGTAAATTAGTGGTGGTTAAACATAGTCACAAAGGCCCAGCGGGCGCGGGACGAAAGATCGGTCCAAGCCGATACTGAAACGCAAGCTTGGCAATCAATTTTGCCGAGAGCTTTTTGCCTGGTTCGAAAACGTAGAAGTACGTTTTAATAATAGGTTTGGAGTCGGGTGCTGGCCGTAAGTGTGGTTGGAAGTGACGGCATGGTCGCCGCACTCTACTGTGAGACTGTCCTCATCGAAGAACTCGTCATGGTCCAGGAACGGGGGGCCAAGGGCGAAAGGAATGCAAAATTGTATTTCACCGTGACCTCTACCGTTTTGCCGGGAGCGCAGGGCGGTGCGGTAAAGGCGTGGCTGGGTGGCCAGCATACGGAAGTCACCGTGACCGCACGCGTATCGATTCCGAACGCATTACTCTCGACATAAGTCGTAATTTGAGGTGGACCGGCTTTACAGTCCGGCAACCGGGCCGGACCCGGGCAGGACGACGTTCCTC
>PLBW01000066.1 GCA_003135475.1 Acidobacteriaceae bacterium | reverse complement strand
AAACAGAAGCTGAGAACGAAGTACAGAGCTTGTCTGCGCAATTGCTGAGTGCACGCAAACACGAGAGAGCTCAGAAATCGGCGCTGCTTCCCTCTGAATTTGCCTTTTCCCGCTAACTTGATTACTAAGTAGGTTAGGCATTCCTCGTTTTCGCGTTTTCTTCGCCACTTGCGCACGAAATCTGTTAATCATTTGTTCTAGGAGGTGGCTGTGACTCCTACCGCTTCGGCGGGGAGGTTGTTATGAGCCATAGGAAGACAGTTACCGAAAAGACGCTTGCCGCGAATCGCCTGAACGCCAAACGCTCGACTGGCCCTCGAACTCAGAGAGGTAAAAACAATTCAAAGTTCAACGCCGTGAAGAATGGCCTGTTTGCGGAGAACGTGGTCATTCCTTCTTGTGACGGCGAAGATCGTTGGGACGGCGGTCCCAAGAAGCAATTTGCGAGACTGCTCGGGTCTTTGCAGGAGGAATACAAACCACAAGGTCTGTCCGAGTTGTCCTGGGTCGGACTTATGGCTGAGTGCATGTGGAAACTACGTCGTGTGAGTCGGTCGGAGAGAGGCTTGGTCCTAGCTACGACGGAAATAAACTCATCAGTTGCCATCAACACCCTATTCAATCGCCTTTCATATCAAATCTCTGTCCTCAAGGGGTACCTGAAGTGGATTGAAACTACACGAGCCGACTCGCCGAAATTTTGCGAGGCGTCCATCCCCCTTGTACATCTACTAACACGGATAAACAAAATCTCCCTAGGCACCGAGAATGAAAGCAGTCCTGATGGGGTCACGCTCGATCAGTTTGTTGCGACGCTCCAGCGAGCCAAAGACGATCTGGAGAGCTCGTTTACTTATCTCATTGACCCGAAAATGAAGGCTGATTACGATGCTGCACGTGTTCTTCCTCAGGAAGATGAGATGAATCAGCTCCTCCGATACGACAGAGCATTGCAGAAAAAGTTTGACTGGGCCCTGCAGAGGCTCCTTGAATCTCAGCAGCGGCGACGGAAGGCCCAGGCGCCAGCGAGCGTTCAGGTTTCAAGCGACCAGTAGAGCTACACACCGCGGCCGCGGTGTAGGCGCACTCGGCAAGTGCAATATCGGATGCTGAGCGCCCATCGCGGCCCGCTCCGCGCTGCGGGTATTGAGGGTTCGATTCGCTCAGTTTTTCATGGTCCGCATAGTCCCCAGACCCAGCAGGAGGTCGTCGCTGGTGACCAGCGTCAGATCCATGACTTGAGCCGTCGCCGCGGCACTGCATCTGCTGGGCGGCCAGCACGCTCTCGTGGGTCTCAACCGCGGGTTATCCGAGCAAATCGGCTGGCATAATGCACTTGACGGCATTATGCCTCATAGGGCATAGTAGGAATATTCTTATGACGAGATGGACTGTTGAAATCGGCGACGAGTTTGAGCCGGAATTCAACGAGCTGCACGAGAACGTGCGTGCTGAAGTCCTCGCTCTGTCGCGGGTTTTACAGCAATTTGGCCCGCAATTGGGAAGGCCACGCGTCGACACGCTCAATGGCTCCCACCACGCCAATATGAAGGAGCTGCGGTTTAGTGCGGCTGACGGCGAGTGGCGAGTCGCTTTTGCCTTCGATCCGAAACGCAAGGCCATCCTGTTGGTGGCGGGGGATAAGTCAGGCGTGAGCGAAAAGAAGTTTTATAGGCACCTCATCGCCAAAGCCGACGAGCGGTTTGACGCGCATCTTAACCGGCTAAGAAAGAAGGAAAGGAATTAGGCCATGGCCAGGAACGTGAACGACATTATTGAGAAGCTCAGCGCCGCGCAGCGCAAGAAGGTCGAGACACGCGCAGCTCGGCTCATTGCTGAGGAAATGACGCTCCGGGAGATTCGGAAAGCGCGCAAGCTGACGCAGCAGAAAATCGCCAAGTCCCTGCGCATCGGACAGGAAGGCGTCTCAAAAATCGAAAAGCGCAGCGACCTCCTGATCTCCACTCTGCGGGGCTATGTCGAGGCCATGGGCGGACAACTGTCCCTTGTGGCCGAATTTCCCGGTCGAGAGCCCGTTGTTTTGTCAGGGATTGGTGGACAAGTGCCAGACCCTAAGCCGAGAAGGAAGCACGCCCGCACCGCTGCATAACATGATTCGGTGAAAGGGTACCAATTCTATGCCCGTCTCGACGCTGAACGCGCAGGATGGAATCGATCACCAACAACATGGCGATCGTGCCGGCGGGTCACCACAACTACCGGGAAGTCGCGCTGCCTCTGGGAGCACGCCTTCCAAACTTCTGGGGATACAGGGCATTTGAGAAATCTAAACTATAACCTTCATTTACGCAGCCCTCGGTAGACCGAAACCCAGAAATCACGATCCAGCCCCAGTTTGCATACGCCATCAAACAACTGGAGCGTTTGCAGCTGGCTCGCAAAGGGGAGCACGTACCAGCGCCAGTGAGCGTTCAGGTTTCAGCCGATCAGTAGAGTGTTGCGGGGGAGTGCGACCGGCACCTTCGTCCTCGCCAGAGCCAGCGTGCCCATGACGGTCTAGCCCTGCCAACAGGGCGCCGACCACCTGCAGTTGATTGAGCCTCAAGAAAGTTGTAGTATTGTGCTATGGCCCAGTCTCACCGTGAAGCCTCGCGGCGACTCTTCGAGTTCGCTGAGCAGCAGCAAGGTTTCTTCACCACCAAGCAGGCTAAGACGGCCGGATTCGCCGAAAACACGCACCCCTATCATGTGCAGGTCGGGAACTGGATCCGCGAGCACCGGGGTATCTACCGGCTCGCTCTGTTTCCGGCGGCTGATCGGCCCGACCTTGTCCTTTGGGCACTGTGGTCCCGGAACCGAAACGAGGAAGTCGAGGGGGCATACAGCCACCACACGGCGCTCA
>PLBW01000025.1:243-3303 GCA_003135475.1 Acidobacteriaceae bacterium | reverse complement strand
TTGTTCTGGCTCTGCTGCTGCTGGGCATGCTGCTGTTGCTGAGCCTGCTGCTTCTTCTGGTTCTGCTGTGCCTGCTGTTCGGGCTTGGCTTGCTGTCCCTGCTGCGCGTAGGCAAAAGGACTGCCTCCGAGAAGCACGAACAACAGAAATGCTGTGCTGACAATTGCCAATCGTTTCATAAGCGTGCCTCACATTTCAGCTTAAGCTTAGCCACATTGATCGACTGTCTCGTTTTGACCAGTTCAGGAAAGGATGACCATTCGGAGGGCGGGTGGCCCGGCCAAGCACATTCAGGTTGCGAGATAGCTTTCAACATGGGGTGCCCCGTTCTAGCCCGCTTTTAGCTAGGGCGGGGCAGTTACCAAGACAGAATCCTGTGCCGTCCCCCGGGGGACTCGAATTCCTTCCTCTCGCTACCCACGGTTCAACCACCCCAACCAGCCCGCCACGGCGGGGCGCCGGTTGGGGACCCCGGTGAAACCGTGGGCTATCATCTTTCGCGCCCGAGGCGCTGGGGCTGTGCCGGTTTCGCCCAGCGTGCCGAGTCCCACATTGTGGGATGAAAGGCGCTTAAGTCAAGCGCGGCAAGGAGATTTGCGCCCGCACCCCATTTGATGTCGCGTTCAAGCTGGAATCGCTGACCCACCAGTCCCGCTTCGCGGGACGGAATAAGAAAGCCCACCGCTTCAGCGGTGGGTGATGTAGTTAGACGACGCGAGTGCCCCGGGCACGGCACATCATGGAGCGGCGCGGGTGCCCCGTCCAAGCTGGTTTTGCTTGGGCGGAGATTTTTTCTCAACCGAACACAATACCCACCCTCCGGATGACAGCCTTGACCTACCAGGGCTGAATGCTGACGGCTGAGAGCTGACAGCCTCCCCAATTCCTCATTCCCGTTTCGGGAGGGGGAGCAAAATAGGAGCGGCAAACCCTACTTTCGTAACTTGACCGCGTTGCCCAACATGTCCATACTTTGACTGCAGGGCAGGATCCGCCGCGCCTGGCGCTCCTGCCCTTTCGTGTCTGCGGTAGGTTTGGTGCAGGTAGTGAAGACCTTCGAACTGCCAAACCGCGTTTCCCAAGGGACCCCCAACCCCTCCCTGGCATCCCCTAAGCCTTTTCGGCTCAATATTTTGCCTGTAAACGTCCTGAATGCAATATTTTGCCGGGAATTTCTTGAGCCAACTCATTGTTTTCAATATTTTGCGGGGAACGGGGGGAGGGGGATGGGGCGGCGGCTGGGGCCAGGCCCAGTCGGTGGGGCACCTGTGGGGTTCCGGATGAAAATGCTTTAGCTCTCCGGATCGGGCTCTTCGTTCTGTTTGGCCCTGGACATGTTCTGCATCTGAGTTCGCCAGTCGGTCTCCTGCACGAAGTCGCGCGAATCGCGCCAGCCGGCGCGCACCTTCACGAAAAGTTCCAGAAACACTTTTGTGTTGAGCAGTCCCTGGATTTGCAGCCGCGCTGCTGTCCCGATTTTCTTCAGCGTCGAGCCCTGCTTACCGATCAGGATCGCCTTCTGCCCCTCCCGCTCGCAGTAAATGGTAGCCGCGATGCGCGTCAGTCTAGCGCCCTCTTCGTACTGGTCGATCAGCACCGTCGTCGCATAGGGCACTTCCTGCTCGGTTGCCAACAGCACCTGCTCGCGAATCAACTCCGCCACCAGAAATCGCTCCGGCTGATCGGTGATTTGATCTTTGGGAAAATATCGCGGGCCCTCTGGAAGCGCCTTCATCACCGACGCCAGCAATGCGTCGAGGCCTTCGCGCTTCATCGCCGAAATCGGGATCACCTCGGCGAATTCATGCCGCTCTTTATATTCGGCAATGAGCGGCAGCAGCCGCTGTTTGTCGAGCACATCGATCTTGTTCAGCAGCAGGAAGCAGGGCTGGCCGCTCTTCTTCACGATGTCGAGCACGAATTTGTCGCCGGCGCCGAACCTGGCGGTCGCATCCGCGATCAGCAGCAGCAGATCGCAACCTTCCAGCGCGTCATACACTTCCTTCATCATGCGCCGGTTCAGCGAATTGATCGGCTTGTGAACTCCGGGAGTGTCCACCAGAACGATTTGTCCCGCCGGGCGCGGGTGCCCCACCCCAGCTTCTTTCGCTTGATTGGGTTTCTTGCCCTTGCGCTCGACGTTGATGATTCCCTGAATGCGGTTGCGCGTGGTTTGCGGCTTGCGAGTCACGATGGCGAGTTTTTCGCCGACCAGCGCATTCAGCAGGGTGGACTTTCCCGCGTTGGGGCGACCGATGATGGAGACGAAGCCGGATCGAAATGCCATCAGCTTCCAACCTGGCTGGAGGCAGAACTGGTCTGCAGACTAACCCGCACGCGATCGATGCGGCGTTCGGTGGATTCCAACACTTCGAAGCGCAATCCGTTCTCCTCGAAAACTTCACCCGCCTTGGGGATGTGTCCCGCAAGCTCGCTTACCAGCCCGGCAATGGTGGTCGCCTCTTTTTCGTCGGGCCGCACGCCCAGCAATTTTTCCAGCAGGTCCACATCGGTGTTGCCGTTGAAGATGTACGAGGTCTCGTTCTCTTTCATCACCTCGGACTTTTCGTGCTCGTCGCGGATCTCGCCAACGATCTCTTCCACCAGGTCCTCGATCGTGACCAGCCCGGCGACTCCGCCGTACTCGTCGATGACGATGGCCATGCGAATGTTGTCGCGCTGCATCTCGCGCATCAGTTCGCTGCCCAGCTTGGTTTCGGGGACAAAGTACACATCGGGCTTCATCAAGTCGCGCACCGTTTTGGTGCGTGCGTCCGTGTCGAGGACCTGCAAGAGGTCTTTCGCATACACGATACCTTTGATATGGTCGATCTCGCTTTCATACACCGGTATGCGCGAATAGGGATACTTCTTCACCAGCTCGGTGAATTCTTCGATGGTCGTGTTGATGGGGACGGCGACGATCTCGGGCCGGGGTGTCATCACCTCGCGCACCGTCTTGTCGCCGAATTCCACGACCGACTGGATAAGATCGCGGTCGCCCTCCTCCAGAATGCCCTCTTCCTGACCGGCTTCGATCAGCGCGTCCACGGCCTCCGA
>PLBW01000025.1:0-215 GCA_003135475.1 Acidobacteriaceae bacterium | reverse complement strand
TACGGCAGCAAACGGTTGAAGATGACGATGATGAAGATGAGACTCACCGCTGCCTGCACCAGGTCCAGGACGACCCAGCGCTTTTCCATGAACAACACGTAACCGATGAGCACGCCAATGCTGGCCATGCACATCTGGGTCAGCACAGCCATAGAGAGAGCGGCACGCTCGCGGCTCACATGCAGCCTGGGCTCGACGTGATGCTCGTAGGCGTC
>PLBW01000095.1 GCA_003135475.1 Acidobacteriaceae bacterium | reverse complement strand
CGCAGCAAGGCCTGGTACACCAGTCGAATCGACAGCCGCTCACCCAGGTACTTGTTCTCCAGATATGCGCGGACCGCGGGATGGGCTCTGAGAAACCGCGATTTTCCCTTATCCGAGCGAACTCGGTCGACCAGACCTGCATAGCCGAGCTTGCGGTACTGTGCATACCAGTTCCACAGAGTTCGAGTGCTGACGTGGTGCTGATCCGCGAGGTCGCCGACCAGCGAGGTCATGCTGCGTACGGCAACTCCACCAGCGGTGCGAAATGTCGGACGGGATCGCTGGCTGCGGCTGCTGAATTCCACGAGCGGCGCAATGGTCTCCAGGCGCTTCAAGGCCTGTGCGTTCTGCTCTCGAGAAAAGTTGAGGCGCTCGGGCTCGGGAACCTCTGGCAGAGAAGCAAACAGGTTGGATTGGCTTGAATCCGAGCGAAGCGCCAGAGCCGTGCAAGCTGGCCCTGACAGCAGCGGCTGTTTGAGGAATTTCAGCTGCGCTTCAACCGGCAAAGACGAAAGCGCGTATTCGCGCTGACCTCGTCCGTTCCTCCGCGAGGTTTTCGAGGGCCGGTGTAGCAACTGACCCTCTCTCGCCAACCGGCGCACATGCTGAGGGTGCCAGCCAGTCAGATCAATCACTACACGGATGGTGATCCAATGTTGTTCCGTCATCGTGTTCGGGATTTTTCACCCGGGCATCAATCGTTCTGAATATTCCCCTCGTGACCCATATGAGTGGCCGACCTTGCTACTGTCTTGCCGATACCAAGCGTCGGTCGACCCCACTTTGCAGGCCGCGATAAAGCACGGCTCGGGCGGACGCCGTCGTGGTACTCTTCGGGTCGATGTTGACAGCCATGAACAATCATGGTTGTACAACCTTGGTAAAAAGATGTCAAGAGGGAAACTGCGCAACCCGGAGAATTTTTCGCCTGAAGGGCAACAGCTCTTCGAGCGGCTGGTTCGGCTGCGCAAAAGCCGTGGAGTCGACCAGGCTGGGTTAGCCCGCGCCCTAGGGTTCAGCCAAGCTCTGGTGTGGAAATGGGAAGCGGATCGGGGCTTTCCCTCTGGCGAGGGCTATGCCAAACTGGCGCAGCTTGCCGAGGACCCAGACGACCGCACCTATTTTATGGAGCGTGCGCTCCAGGAGGGCGCTTATCTAGCAAGGGTTGTGAAGATGATGGATACAGAAGAGCAGCGCCAGTTCTGCACCCTAATGGGGGTGAACCTAGCCGCCATGGACGAGCGGTCGGGACGCAGTCAACCGCCGAAAAGTGGCAAACAAACGCAAAGCGGCGGCCGGCGCAGAGGCTAAGCAGTTCGTGTGGAAAAACGAAAAGAGATAACGCATATGACCTCTTCCTCTATTTAGTTGGATTTGTTGTGGCGATTGCGATGATCGTCGCGCAGTGCCACCTCTTCGCCATTCGGCGGCTTCTGGAAACGTTGGTCACGCTGCATTCCCTATCGTTCTCTCAACCATAATCGACAGTTGAGTGCTCTTCAAAAATCGCCGCCGGCACCTCCGCCTCCCGAAGCTCCCCCACCGAAGCGAACGTCTGCACTCGTTGGCTGCGGGCTTGGCGTTATTGACTGAGGTGTTACCAGGCCCAATACGGCGGAGCTGGCGTTCATCCACTGTTTGTCCTTTCCCGATAGGCGCGCGGCGGTAAAGCCGCCGCGAATTCCGCCCGGGCCACGAGCAAGCCAGCGTCGAATGAACAATGCAACGCCAGTCAACAGTATGCCCAGAAGCATCGGGTCCCAAGTATGCCGCGGCCAGCCCAGATAGGGTTTATTGGAGACCAAGGTCAGGACGGCGACAATCGCACCCACCGCGATGACGAAGCGGTCCTTCTGCCGAATCCCGCGCGCGAGTACGACGGGCGGCAGGACCCAGACTAGCACCCACGTTGTCCAGTAGAACGACCTCGCGAATTCAGAGGCGGCGCTGGCGCCGCCACCCCACCACTGCGGGCGCAGGTGCAACGAAAGCTGGAGATTGATGGCCAGGTAGATGCCGAGCCAGAGGAACGCTTCAACGAGCGAGTAATCATCTTCGACGTAGTTGACATGGTGGCCGGAACGTAGCGCGGTTACACATATGAGCCCCACTGCATAAAGCAAGGCGACGATCACATGCTGCGCCGCGTGAGACGAGGTCCAGTGGCCCGGCAGAAAGAGGGCGAAGACCATTGCGGCGAGAAATGCATACCAGAGCCCGAAGCGGCGCCAGATCCATAGCGAAAAGACAACGCCAGCGGCGGGAACCAGGAATAGGACTGCGTCCGGCATAGGCGAATAAGGCCTGCCGCTGAAAAAAGCGAGTTGCATTCCCGCGCAAAGAAAACCAACCGAGCAGACGGCGAGCGCTTCCTCGATGCCATAACGATACAGATGGGCTTGGGAAACGGCGACTTCGGCGGCCGCGTAGCAGACGCCAGCGTAGATCAGGAGGAAAATGCCAACGGTTTGGTCCGATGACCCCGAAAGAAAAACTCTGAAGAATAGTGCGGCGAGGGCGCCCACGGTGATCAGGGTGAAGAGGAATAAGATCAGCCGCAGAAAAATGTTGGTGGTGCGTAGCTCAGAGACCGTTTCCTGTTCCAGACGCTGGTACTGCTCCTGAGTGATGAGGCCCTCGCCGGCCCAGTCCGCCAGGAGTTTGCGGGCCCGCAGAGTCTCTTCGCTCGATAAAGAGTAGAGTTTCATGCCGGCCTTCCGAAGCGGCGCGCGATCTGTACCAGCGCCACCACCATTGCAACTGCGGTAATGATGAAATAGCCCAGGAGAAGAATCTCGTCATTGATGCCGCGGATGAGTATCGAGCTAACACCCACGTAGCCGTAGACCGCGGAGTAAGCAACGAAGGCAAACTGCCGGCGCGTCAGACCCCAGGCGAGAGATGCGCCACAGGCGAGAAGCAGTGCCAGAAACCATACCCAGTAGCCTTGCCGATTGAACACGCCCGAGAGCAAAGCCCAAAACAAAACGTTGGCCGCGATGTTCAGATACGTGCCGAAGAAATGCGGTTTTAGACCGCGCCGCTGGAGAAGCACCGCGCCGAGGCCGACCAGGAGGCAATAGAGGAGGGCACATTGGCGGTACGCCGCGTCCTGATGAGACGGCCAGTGCGAGATCGTCAACCCGAACCATCCGGCAAGTGACGACAAAGCGAGCGACAGCACGAAGCGATTGTCGAAACGATAAGCGAGGAAGAAAAAGAAGACTGCCGTCGCCAAGAGATAGAAATCCCATTGTCCGGAGAGCAGGTGGAACCGGTTCTCCATGTAAGCGAGTTCTATGCACCAGACGAGGCTGCCTAGGTAAAGTACGTAGTCGAAGACCGCATTCGGTGCAGGCGTTTGCGCGAGGGACCAAGCGGGCGCGCGGGAAAAGCAGTACCAAAAACAGGCGGCGAGGATGGTGGAGAGAACGGCCAGGACGAGAACGTCACCGAGTTGTTGCGACCAGGTGGTGACAGTCCAGCCAAGTCCGGCAACAAACGCCAGCACACCAGCATAGAGAAGAACGTTCAGCTCAAGAAAAAGGGAGAAGGGTTCTCCACGGCAGAGGCTCGCCAAATGCGAGTGCTGCTCTGGCGATATCGCGCCTTGTTCCCTCCAGCGCTCTAAGCGGGCGAGGATGGTCATG
This sequence comes from Acidobacteriaceae bacterium, assembly GCA_003135475.1. Taxonomy (GTDB): domain Bacteria; phylum Acidobacteriota; class Terriglobia; order Terriglobales; family Acidobacteriaceae; genus Bog-257. The sequence goes on along the minus strand of PLBW01000095.1, from coordinate 2,959 downwards.
AGGTCTTCGTTCTGCTGGGACAGCGTATCCGTGGCCGGCATTGAGTCCCGGTACAGCTGGTTGGGCCCATGGGTCTACTTATCGTACATTCCGATAGGCTCGCCGTGCGGAAAAATGCGCCAGTGGATGTGCCAAAATCGAGGTGGTCCACAAGTCCGATTTTGCGAGATCTAACCGGATTAGGAACGAGAAACGCGTGCTCCAACTAATTCATCCCCGGTTTGCCGGAAATCCGGAAGTTTTATAGGTTCGTTGGAGGTTCGCAGGATTGCTCTAAACTTCGGCACAAGCTCACCACGTAAGCCACTTAGGTTGAACATGTTACCGAGTCCTGCCCTACGCCGGAGCCGTAGGTTCGCGAGAAGTGCCCGAAAAGTCTTGACCCCTCACGAAGAATCAAGCAGTTACAGAGGTCAAATCCCGCAGCACTGCAAATCAATTCCGCACCCAATTTTGCGCTCAAAAAGTGGCGCAAACTCGCGAAAACTCACTACTTCTCTCCATCTCTCGCGAAAACTCGCCACTGAAAAATAAAATGGCTCCCCACAGCTACTGTAATTGTTGGAATTCAGTTGCAGTAGTGTTTGAATTGCGTTGCAGTAAGTTTGAATTAGACTGCAGTGAATCGGCAAGTCAACCACAGGACCAGGGGGTCGGAGATTCAAATCCTCTATGATTCCGTTGGTTGCCGGGGGGCGTCTCGCACCATTGCTCCCACCCCCGCACCCCCTGCCCTCCTGATCCCGTTCAGCGTGGAGCTTTTAGTGGCCTGAAAGCCCATGAACACCACCATCGCCGTGATCACCGCTTTGATGGCGTTCTCGTTCTGGGCCTTCCTCTGCTGGCGGGCGGCATGGTGACCGCAGAGGACCTAACTTCGGGGTATGGTCTTGCGCAGGACTGTGTTCCGGTAGAAATGTTTGTTCGTGCGTGTGGGGTGAGTTCGCGGACTGTACGACGCGAGCCTATGCGAGAACGGAACGCGTGTCTGTTGCACGGCGCTAAGAGTAGCTCGTGGAGCTGGGAGCGAGGCGACAATAACGCCATCGAGCGAACCGCCGCTTGAAAAATTGCCACTTGCGGACGGGACATTGAAATTGAACAGGGTCGGCGGACGGTATCCGATCTCCTCATGGGTGTGGGCCTGTGCAGGTAACTCCGTTGCCACGCCTAACAGCAACACAACCGCGGTCGCTGACCTGAAATTCACACGAAGCTCCTCTCCAAGTAGATGCTGGACGCCGAAAGTAGGTTCTACCAACGTGACTGTTCAGTGTCCGTGTTTCAGCGCGCGTCCGGCGCTGATCCCCACCGGAAAGCCACTACTGGATTTCCACAGTCCGTTTCCTTATTTGTTACTGCTGAGATCGAGAAGAATGCAATCGGGTACAATCCATCAATCAGGACACGCAGGGAATGCTCAATAAAGAAGGACTAGCTGAACGGAGGCGGCATGAGCCTTCGGTCGGGTAAACTTCCCTTCCTCGGAAGCGAAGATGAGTTTTTTTACCATACGGGCACCCGGCTTATCCCGCAGGTGTTCGTTCGGAAACAATCGGAACTACCCCACCCAAGCAAAAGGCCGAAGCGGATGGCTCCGGCCATAAGGGAATAAGAGGGAGACTCACAGGTTGATCTTGCGACGCAGCAGACCTGCGACTGCAAGGACGCCGGATCCAAAGATCACCAGGCTGGATGGTTCAGGAGTGGGAACGACAAGAAGACCGGTGGCCAACGGGATGTCCACCCAGTTATTAACCACGAAGTCGAGCGTGTTACTTCCGGAGTGCCAGCCGGGGGTTAGGTCGGTGATCGTGAAAGGAGTGAACTGTTCAAAGCCGAAAACCCCGTTCAAGGTCTCTATTCCGGTGTATACGCCGTTTAGGTAGATCTTGGCATCGTTGTCAGCGGCAAACTCTGCCGATATGTTACCGCTCCAATCGAAAGTAATCTGGTAGTGGTAATCTCCGCTTGGGGCATCCACGGTCCCGTCTCCATACGGGTTGATCCAGCAATACCCGGACGGAGGTACCACCCAGCCCGGGAGGTTAGGCGCTGTCGTCCTAGCGTCGTAGGGACCGGGGAAAGGGGCCGAAGTAAGGGTGTAGTTGGGATCAGATACCCCCGGAGGCGCCCCGCACGCTAGGCCAGCTCCGGTGCCTACAAAGTTGCTCGAAAAGGATGGTGTCGCGGCAAGAGCCAGCAATAGCACGACGGTCAGAAGACAAGTCGCGCGGAATGTTGAGCTAGTCATTGTCATGCTCCTTTTTTCGGTTTTCATTTCATACCTTCCCTTTTATCACCAATGCCCTTCTGTGCAGGGCAGCTATGCAGCCCGCAAGAGCCGACGTGGAACCGCCAAGTTGCCTTACCCCCGCGGACTCATCCCCGCACCGTAGCTGCGTCGTCACTAGGAGATGAACCAGTTGGAAGCTCATCCATAGTATTTCCGACCAACCCTTTGCCCATCAGGCTGATTGCCCAACTCTCCGGGCCAGAGGTGCTATACGAGAGACGCAAATGTCCCGCGGAAAAACTCGCCCTGGCTCGAAAAAGGAAAGAGTTGCTATGCAGCGCCGCAGAGAGCCACGGACGCGACAGCGGCGCTGACTTCACCAGGGCCCAAGGAAAAGGCATCCTTACTCCCGCTGCTCCGCGTACTTGTCTGCGGATGACATGCAAAGAGTTCCCTGCCTGAATTCCTAAACAACCAAATACTTAATCGCCCACGCCTCGAACGGGTCACGAGGTGTCGTACGTAAAGGGCCGACTAGAGGAATGCCTCGGCCAAGAGTGGGATCATAGTGTTCCCAGTTTGTCAAGATGTCAATCACTTTTTGACAAAATTTTAATAAATCATTGGTGGTGGTCGAGTTTTCCCTTGGTCGGGTCGAGGACTGGCGCCGCACTCCGTAGGTTCAGCCTAGCCGTTGCTCCCCGTTTCCTCTGGGAGTGCCTC
>PLBW01000006.1 GCA_003135475.1 Acidobacteriaceae bacterium | reverse complement strand
CCCAGCGCGCTTTGGGTTGCCCTCCAGTTGCACGAGACTTGGGAATACAGCCAACAGCCACAGCGCTTCCTGATCTTCGATCGGGACGCCAAGTTCAGTGCCGATGTGGTCTCGACCGTGAAGGCGATGGGCAGCCAACCGATTCGCACCGCATTCCGCAGTCCCTGGCAGAACGGAATTGCCGAGCGCTGGGTTGGCAGTGTACGTCGAGATCTCCTGGATCATGTGATCGTGCTGAATCGGAAACATCTGCGACGGTTGCTGAATGAGTACGTCCGTTACTACCACGAGGACCGGACTCATCTCGGACTTGGAAAGGACACTCCCGGTGGTCGAGTTGCAGCGTCACCGCCTTCGAGTGGCCACAAGGTTATCTCTCTGCCACGACTCGGTGGTCTGCATCACCGCTACACAGTCGCGGCCTAAACCATCTACAGCCGTGAACTAGACTGCTGCATCATCAAGGGGAGGGGAAATTCCATTTCTGGCCGTCGAGTCGAGCTCTTCCACTCCTCTCCAAGACGATCTTGTGATCGAGGACCTCACTCGCGGAGTCTCCCTTCCATTCATAGAAAGCAAGATTTTCAGCGAAAAACCGGGCGGCGTTTAGTTTTGATGAACCACACGGAAACCAAGCCTTTTCAAAGTGTTTGAGATTTTTGGCCATACGGGGGAGCCTCGCCGCTTTCGCGTAAAGCCGATTCGCACAGATCCAGCTAACTTTATGTTTTAAAACGCCTTATACCAATGACGTCAGGGCTTGGTAATTGTTCCCCATTGTTCCAGGAAGATATTGACAAATTCGGCGACCCAAGTTAGCATAGCTTCCAGATCAGGAACAACGAGGAACAACTAGATGAGCACTCAAAGATACTCCGCATCGAAGATCCCGACCAAAGATGGCACTGGTTGGGTTATGAGCTTCCGCCACCCGTTACGAAAGGACCCGCGTGGCAAGCAGGGGCGCAAAATGCGGCGCGGACTTGGCACCCCAGACGAGGCCGAAGCGCAAAGGCTGGTGGACGAGATGAACATACTGCTCGGTGACGATAGTTGGCACAGCATCGCAAAACGTTTGGAAGCCGAGCGTCGTTTCGACTCCATCGTCATCCGGGCTTTTTATGACGACATAGAATCCGCTCCATCGAGTTCCTGGGAAATCAGAAATGCCGCAATACCGCTTCCTTCGGCTGAAGACGGTTACGCACAGGCGATGCTTGTCGGCACCACAGGGGCCGGAAAAACATCCCTTCTGCGCCATCTGATCGGCTCTCATCCCGACCATGATCGTTTTCCCTCCACCTCAGCATCTCGCACCACCATTTCTGACATCGAAATCATCACTTCGGAAGACCCGATCTATCGAGCCGTAGTCACTTTCTTCAGCGAATGGCCGGTGCATACAAATGTTCACGAATGCGTCGCCGACGCCTGCGCCGTTCTCTGGGATGACGCCTCGGACGATAGGCTGGCAGAAAGGCTTCTGACCCATCGCGATCTGCGTTTTCGCTTGGGGTACGTCATCGGCTCATGGAAACAGACTGCGACTTCCTCCAGCGCCGCCAATGACGATTGGGCCTATGGCGAAGAAGACGAAGAAACCGGCGAGGCCATTGACGAAGCAGATGGAGGCGTGCCGACCGCAGCCGATCTTGAGCGCATGCACCGGACCCTCAAGGCCTTCTTGGATAGACTGCGCGATCTTGCCGCGGAGGCGAAGCTGCGCCTCCGCGCGGATTTGGGCATCGATCTTGAAACGCTTACCGGCCAGGATAAGGAGGCCGCGCAAGACCTCTTCGAGGACACCGTGCAGACCCTTCCCGACTTCGATGAACTGGTCAACGACATCATGGATGAAGTGAGGGCCCGATTCGATGGGTTCAGTTCCGAGGCACTGCGCACGCATCCAAACGGCTGGCCTCAATCCTGGGAATTCGAGAGCACGGAGCGCGAGGAATTTATCCGCACCGTCCGCCGCTTTTCATCCAACTACGCCCGCGCCTTTGGCACGCTGCTCACTCCATTGGTGGATGGCATCAGGATTCAGGGGCAATTCTTTCCGACCTTCACAGATCGCCGTCCGAAGTTCGTTCTCCTTGACGGCGAAGGCATAGGGCACGTAGGCGACCCGGCCGCAGGGCTTTCAGCACGGATTGCAAAGAAGTTCGCGGACGTCGATGTCATCCTGCTCGTTGATTCAGCCAAGGCCCCCATGCTGGAGGCGCCGACCTCTGTTCTTCGGGCGGTCGCTGCCAGCGGCTATCAAAAGAAACTTGCGATCGCATTCACCCATTTCGACCTCGTCCGCGGTCAGGCCAATCTCCCGACCTTCGAGGCGCAGCGCGCCCATGTGCTTTCCTCTGTTAATCAGAAGCTCGTGAGCCTTCGCGACGTAGTGGGCCAGCCCGCCGTCCGCGCGGTTGAACGTGAGCTTGATCAGCGCTGCTTCATGCTCGGATTTCTCGACCGGCAACTGACAGGTCAAAATCGAGGCCCTGCAGCAGGACTTCTCAAACTCATGGATTTCTGCGAGGCCGCAACCGCGCCGATCGTCGCGCCGAATTTCAGTCCTGTCTACGACACCGCTGGATTGGTGTTGGCCATCCAGGCCGCAACGACCGACTTTCACATTCGGTGGGATACCATTTTGGGTTTCACGCGTTCCGGCAATATCCGAACGGCGCATTGGGCGGAGGTTAAGGCACTCAATCGGCGCGTTGCCCTGGACATCGAGGACTGCGAATATAAGGACCTGAAACCCGTTGCTGATTTCGTTGCGCGTCTTTCGGAGTCGATCACAAAGTTTCTGGACAGACCTACCCGGTGGGATCCTCGGACGCCGTCGGAGGTCGAGGCCGATGAGGCGCTTACCCGTGTCCAGCGTGAAGTTTTCGGTCGTCTACACTCCTTTGTTGAAGGGAAGCTATTGAAGATACCGCGCAAGGAATGGCTTAAGGCCTTTGAATATAGGGGACCGGGCTCGACTTTCGATCGCAAAAAAGTTATACAAACCATCTATGATGCTTCAGCACCCATCCCAGGTCCGGCGCTCAACCCACAGTCGGAAGAATTCCTGCGTGCCGTCCGCATGTTGGCCCATGAAGCCATCCGCGAAGGCGGCGGCAAGCTGGTGAGCGATGTTCTGGGCCAGCCCGCGGTGGCCTATGTCTGAAACAATGGCCAACACCTTCCTGTATTTCGCCTACGGCTCGAATATGTTCACCCGCCGCCTGATCGCACCGAACCGGACGCCCTCCGCCGTTGCCGCAGGGACCGGTTTTGTCGCCGGGCGGCGCTTCACGTTCGACAAGGTGAGCAAGGACGGATCGGGGAAGTGCGACATCGAGCCGGGAAATCCTGCGGATCGCGTTTATGGCGTCCTGTTCAGAATTGTTCAAGGTGAAGTGGAGGCACTTGACCGGGCTGAAGGGCTGGGAGCCGGCTATCGCAAAGAAACCGTCCAGGTCGTGACCGCCGACCGCACTATCACAGCAATAGCATATGTCGCGACTGAAAAGGAGCCGGCCTGCAAACCTTATTCTTGGTACAAGGCTTTTGTTGTGGCTGGAGCTGCTGAGCACGGCCTGCCGAGTGCCTATATTGAGCATCTCCGGACGATTCCTGCGAAACTCGACCCAAATGCAGATCGACGGTCCGAAAACGAAGCAGTATTGTTTGGCGGCTGAGCCCACCGCTAAGACGGCGTCTCGATCGGCAATCGTTGAGTCCGGCTACGTATGCGCGACACGATATTGGTGTCCAGGGGCCACTTCATTATCCACCAGCGACATGCGATGTCCTTCCTAAGCCGAGAGTTCTGATTGCGCTCCCCGAAATCCAACGTTCTATTTATCCTTGGGCACTGTCCCAATAATCCCCGTTACCCAACCGACAAGCTTGCCGTCAAGCGCTGCAGATACATTAGTCGAGGTGCGGTGAAACGCACCCAGCAGTCGAATCCTATCGACGAAGACCCCATTGATCGACCTGGTATGTTTACGCAACTCCTGCGAATCAGCATATGCAAACGGAATAGCGAACCCACGTACGGGACAAGAATTAAAGCTAACGATCGTTCTCCACAACCCAAGATCGGGAGTGTGGCGCTTGCTCTTCCAGTTGTCTCCACTCGCGCATTGGACCAAGAGAACAGGGAGGGACGCATGGGCGTCGCCGTAAGAGTAGTAGGCAAGCAAGTCGAGGCCAAGCTCGTTCGCGTGCTCGTCAATGTGAAGCTTCAATTCGCTTCCTTCGACTTCATTCAAATCGGAGATGATTGAATCGATCGCGGCGCACAGTTTTGTAGGGTTCCCTGGTGACCAGCCAACACGGCGCACCTTCCATCCGCTCAGGGTGGTGCTGAATGACTCTTGCGCGAGTTCCTCAAACAGCTCTCCCCGCACGGTAGCGGCGCCCCACTGTTTCACCCAAGACGGGTAGAACTGAGCGCATGCAAGAGCTAAACAAAATCCGTAGGCGGGAAAGGTGTCCCACGTCGCCGAACGAGTAATTCTATTCCCCGAAACCTGTATGCCGAGAGGTGCATTGAGGTACTTCATGCGCGAAGCGATCACCGACCACGCAACGTCAACGATCTCCGTCGCGAATCCCTGCTTTTCATAAATTTGGAACTGCTGAAGTGCGGTGGTCACATCGGACTTTGAGAGGTGGTCGTTTTCAAAAACGACGCTCGCTTCGATCCAATCGCATAGCACGTTCAGGTCACTATTGTGCTGCTTGATAGACCTCAACAGTCCGTTTTCAGGCCGACCCAGCATCTTCCTGCATCTCCTTTAGGATCTCCGCCTTGATGGCCGGGAAAACGTTCAACAGGGCTGCGTTGTCAATTCCTAGTCGTTTCACAGCCCTTTGCAGGGGCTCAGATTTTCGGAACACATGAGCTTCCGTCAAAGCTAGTTGAATATTGTCTGAGGCTCCCGAGATAAGATCGATAACATCCTGCTCGCCCACGCCTGCCTTGCGCGACGCTAGTTCGAACCGCGGATTCGGTGTCCGCTCTAGATATTCCACCGCAGAACTGCTTTCCAGTATTCTGCCGAAGGCATCGACGTTTCGGGAGTCCGTGAAAAGAGGCTCGTGCTTATCGTCCCCGAAAAGCCAGCGTGAGAAGTTCACCAGATTTTCCACATGCTCTTTCGGAACCGGCGTCTTCGCCTTGTCTGGCGGCGCCTGAATATCGATGTGCAGGTATTTTTGGGCCCCTTGCGTTCTCAGTGAGAGATAGAGAACGCTGAACTTCTCCTCGACCGCATCGATCGCCACGTCCTCCTCCTTTTCCATCTGCAGCAGCAGACGATAGGAGATGTAGTGCTGGCGTACCGTAGGTGCTTTGCTGCCGATCTTCTTGCTGACCTCCTCATACGAGAGCTTGCCGTCATCGATCAACTTGGAGATGAATTCCGCCTTTTCTGCCGGGTTCCATTCTTTGATGCCGGTGACATGACGGAACCCCAGGTACGCTGAGACGTCCTTTCTGCTCCCGACTTCAATATAAGGCACATCTTTGAACAGGCCTTTGTCGATGGTTTTTCCCGCGACGAGGCCAGCCCAATATGTTGAAGACGGCTTGCCGTCCGCTGCCATCTTCAGATACTTGAGGGCGGCCAGTCTTCTGTTGCCTTCGACGACAACAGGGTGGGTCTCGCCATATAGCTTCTCCTTAACGACAATCACTGCTTCTTGGGGCCAGAACCCACTTTGAAGGAAGGATTCGGCTAGCTCATCGAGCGTCCAATCGCTCATTATGTCCAGCACCTTCTCTTGCGTGAGCTTTGGCGAAGCGATATGCCGGCCAAGCCGTGGGTTTGCCGGATCTAACTTAAGCGTATCTATAGGGGCGTATTCGATCTTCGGAGCTGTAGGCATGTTGGTTATCCCAATACGTGGTGACGGCTGCTAACAATTTGCACTTTCTTCGAACGCCTGTCTAGCCACCGCAGAAAATTGCGATTTTGCGGCACAGGCCCTTCTTTCAGCGGACGCTGCGCATTTGTTCGAACAACAAGCCACCCTTCTGCGCGCAGGCCCGTTCATTGCCGAAAAGATCCTGCTTTCATATGCTCCCAGATATTGTCATAGCTAACTGCTAATTTCATGCCGAGCCGCAGGTCCGTCATTACCACACGCTCATTATCCAGCGTCCCAAAGACGAGCCGCCTGGCCTCGTCAGATCGCTCCACACGAACCCACATCCACTCCTTTTCCTCGGTTGCCTCATCTTCGAACTCTACCTTCACGTAGTCGCCCTGCTCGAACATCGTCACCTCCTATCCGTTTAACGCTGCGGCGAGCCAATCCTCTTTGAGATGATCGACGGTGATCAACTTCAGTTCCCGGAAAAAGCGAATAAGGTCTGCGCCCCCAAAAAGCTTTACGGGATATGCATCCTCAAGCACCTCTTCCTGTGCCTGCCGTGTGTAGTATGAGGTCGTGACGAAGATGCCATACTCGCCGCGGCGCAGCCTAGCGACCAGTCTTGATACTTCGCCGACTCCCACGCCCTGTTTCCATCGTTTGACCTCACCGCGCAAAGGCACTTCGTAACCTACGGGAAGCGGCATGGTGAAGCTTCCAAAAAAATCGAAGCCGCTATCGTTCACATATCTTGTTGCGGTTATCGAGTGCTCAACTGTTTTCATCTCACGAAACAGAGCGACAATGACCGCCTCAAAGACTTTTGGCGGAAGGCTCCTAAGTTGTGCAAGCACCCGCTCATCGTCGGAGCCCGGTGTCGGCAACTGGGCTTCCGTGCTCAAGACACGGGCCTTCCACATTTGCCGTCTGCGAGTGCGGCCGCGCACGTAATCATTCCACGTAGCGGGCGCTCCGTCCATCAGCGCCGTTTTCTCCGTCGCGGCAGTGCGGAATCTCAACCAGTCAACGGACACAAACTCCTCATCTAGGATCGAGAGGTTGTACCGATAATTCCTGATAGGACGGCCGCCATCCTCAAACCAGGTCAACTCCATGGCCTCAAGAGCGCACAACCCGTTGAACACAAGCCGACCCGAACTCGGGCGCGAGAAGTGAAGTATGGGAGGAAGTACCGACCGATCGCCAATCAGCAACTCATCGTAGACTCTCTTTAGACAGTGGTTTCCGGGAAAAGCGTCATATGCCCTGTCTCGTGCAGAAAACTTCGCATCACCCCAATAGCGTATTATGCCGGCGCGTTCGTCGATGATATCGTCCCACGGGTTCGCATGCTCTCCTGAGATGTGAGCCGTCACGAGGACGATGTATGCTGGAAGTGCCGTGCCAAGTTTATGTAGATACGATCGCGGCCGGATTCCGCCAGTCATCGCAATCGTGCTGCCATTAATTGAAAGCCAACCAGAAAACTCGTCACCCACAAGGTGAGGATTTCCCTTATCTGTATACGAGTGCGCCACACGGTACCTGTTCCCGGAAGCCAATTCTTTCGCCAGCGCCATAAACCACCTCTGTCAGCCCGGAATCCGCAGGCTACTCCTATCCCTCATCTCTCTTTACTCGCCAACAGCTCCCCGAATGCCGCATCCAGGTCCAGCAAAGATTCAACGCTCAATGGCGGCAGACCCGACACATCGGATTTGAAGTGTACGTCGCTGACGCCCGCCGGTAACGGGCCGCGTATGGCGGGAACCTCCCGCAGGCTGTAGAACTTTAGCGATGAGTCAGCAAGCTTGAAATCGAACGCCATGGGCAAGGCTTCGCTCAGGCTCTCACCTAACGTGGCGGTGACAACCTCGTGCAGCTTGAGAACAAGGTCAGGGTATGCCGCGATTCCAGCTTCAATCTCCCCTATCAGCGATCGCAGCGAGATACCGCCGGGCGACCGCTCGACAAATAGAGAGGCGACAATGGGTATTGTGCCGGGGGGCGGATTGCATTGCTCATAGGAGAATGCGTGGGAACGGAGGCGACCACCTGCTGTCTTCACGTCAATTCGGATATTGCCATCAGCGAAGTCGAAGCGCGCCATCTCATCCACACGCCAAGCTGTTACTGCTCTTGAAGGGTTGCAACTGCGCCAGATGAAATATAGCTCTCCGAACAGGCCATTCACCGGCCGCACGGCCGGCTTCTGCATTTTCTGAAAAATTGCTGCAAGGCGGTGGACGGCTGAGGCAACTTCGCGCTGCTCTGGCCTGTCACCCACCATCCCCACGATGGTGTCGCAGACTGACAGGAAATATCGAACTGTCTCCTTATCGAGGGAGCGACAACGGATTACGGTAAACGTACCGATGCGCTCGGCTTCGTTATTCCGCCTCAAATGACAGCGGAGCTCAAACTGAACGTCGAGGTTCTCAAGACGGATTGGCGATGCCAGTCTGCCCGCCTGCTCACTTGTCGCCACCAGAAGGCACGCATGGCCCTCGCGGTCCTTGCCAATGAAGTAGCTCACATAGCCAGGCAGTGGCATGACCGCATATAGCGGCTTATCGGGATTGTCGCCCGGTGGCGGAGCAATGATCTCAAATATCCCCTCAAGCCGCGCCGCCATTTAACCAACCTGGCCCGGCTGCTCTTGATTGAGCCAGCCGCGCGCGAGCCGCGCTGGAACCCAGACCGCGATGACGGGCACGCTCTCCATGATGACCGTCCTGGCGCCACGCCCCTCGCTCTTGGGTGTCAGATCAAGCGAGTGAATCTGTATCGTCACTTCATCGTCCTCGCGGATAGCTTGATCGCCCGGGTACACCTCTCCTCGCCTTTCGCGCGGCTCCACGGGCGCCGCGCCTTGGAAGAGATTAGTAACCTCTCCGTCGTCATCGATGCCGCGTCGCCTTCTTTCAGCCGGGCTCATGCGGTATATGGTACAGACCTCGTCCGGATCGTCCTCCAAGGCCTTGCCCAACTGAAGAAGCAGCCCCATGTGAAATTGAGAATCCGTCGTACCAGTGATCCGCATCTGAATGAGAAGCCGTTCGAGCACGTCACGCAGCGGAACGTCAGCACAGACCTGATGCCTTTGCGTATCTGTGCGATCCTGGTGTCCTTGGTCATCGACAAACTCAAGGCCCTGGATGAAACTGGCCACCGTGTCCCGGTTCGCCTGGACGACGCTGTCCGAGGAGAGAACCACGCGCGGGGCTACCCACTCGTCGGAAAACCGGCCACGCGTGAAACCGAACGCGAGAACATTGTTCCGGCAAGGCTCCAGCGCCGTATCCAGGACAAAGGCTCTTTTCCACTCATTCAGCGGTCGGCCGTTGTCCTGAAATACGCTCAGTTGCCCGCGAATGTCTTCCTCATGCTCAACGTACCTTTGAAAAGCTGTCAGCGTCGCCTGCTCCAGATATACGCGACAAAAACCAAGATACCGCCTCTTGTAGCCAAAGAAGCGGGCGCGTTGCTGTATGGTATCCGCATTGCCGACCCCGATCCCGCGGGGCATATAGGTAACAGTCAGCCCTTCAACGGTGAAGCCGCGATCCATCGCCTGCCCGCCAACGAGTATCCAGCCATAGGTGCTCGACCAGTCCACCGGAGGGGTACGGCCGCCAACAGCGTTCACCTCTAAAAGGCGCGTACTGTTGAAGGCAAATCGGAAAGATGGAACGATCTCGTCAAAAGCGGGGAGACTGTGCCCCACCGTCCCGGCCAGGTCGTTATAGGCATCGCGGAAATCCTCGATGAGTTCCTGCCTGTCCGGGTCGGCGTCCGGCAAGTTCAAGATGCGTTTCCACTCCTCGAAGATGTCCCGGACCCAGTTGTAGTATTCGCGATGCTGGGCCGTCCTGTGCGAGGGATGGACGAGCATTGAGCGGTTGCCGGTGTTCCGCCCTTCACGGATTCCCACGGTCACGCCGACCATGAAAACCATCAGAGCCTCCAGAAGCGACTCTGGAGGCTCGTTCAGGGGATTGGCATTCGTAGGCACGTCCTGCGGAGGAATGACCCGCGCCAGTGCGGCATTGTCCCCAAAGAATTCTTGCCCACCGGCATAGTCCTCGCCGGGGTCGAGCACCTGTACAAAGTTCGGAGACAGGGAATCGATGATGCTGATGAGCAGAGGCGCTTGCGGGGTCGCCGTGTACTGAAGGTAGGTGTGATTAGGCAGTTCCTGCCGCAGATCCATGAGGCACCGGTATGTCGTGCTCTCCTGGCCTTGAGCCACCTCGGTGTTCAGGCTCGCCTGATCGGCCTCATCGTCGATAATCAGCACCGGCGTGCCGCCCATTCCAACAGTGCGAACCAGATCCCTAAGATTCCGCAAGCGCCGATGGTTCTTCAGAACCGTAATAAGGACCGTCTGCTTGAATTCTTCAGGTGTCCCCGCGTCACGCCAGCCATCCAAGACATTCCGGATAGCTTGCACAGTCGCATCGTTATTGCCGGGATTCGGAAAGTGAGCCCAACGCCTTTCGCGGCCCGGCTCGTCTAGCCGCAAGTCCCGGCGCAGCCGCCCAGTCGATTGTTCAAACAGAGGGTTTGAGGTGCCTGCGACAACTATCACCATTTGGAAGGCATTGTCGCGAGCTAAAGCGGCGACCGTCTCAAAAGACATGGTCTTGCCGCTTTGAACATAGCCAATGACCAGCCCGGTTTCTTGCCCTTCCTCGACAGTCGGGGGAGCGCCTTTCGAAAGAATGGAGACGGCAGCGTCGCGGACGCCGTCGCGGCTGCCCTCGGGCACCACCGTCTGCAGGAAATCAGTCCCCTCCGGCCCCACAGCGGGGACCCAATTGTTACGAGGAGCCTCCTCGGGAGCCGGCTCTACAATGATAGGATCTGCCACGGTCTCTTTTCCCTTACATTCTATGGGTCCGAAAGCGCGTCGCGGAGTATATCGTTGACATTGCGCCGCACCGTTCCGGCCTTGCGTACGCCTGAATCGCGCGCCAGCACCTCTGCGAGGCCAAGCGCGGCGGCGACGCGAAGCAGCGCCTCCACATCCTCGCTGTCGGTCTGCGCGAAGCGCACCATGAACGGATGCGCCATCGAGACCCGGATATCGAGCCGCCGCGGCTCTTTCCTGGTTTCAGCAACATCGCTGACGGCAAGCCATTGACTTTCGCCGGGATCGTCTGCGAGCTCGACGTTGATGGACCAGGTCTTGCCCCGGAAACTTATCTCAAACCGCCGATTCGCCAAAGTGGATTTATGGGGAGCCTCCTCCACGGGTGTATCCACCGGCTCCGCGTCCACGAGGCCCGGCATGGCTCCGGGCAGCTTTGTCTCCATGGCCTGGGCCGTGTTTGAGACCGCCTGCTTCGCCGTATTCGCCAGTTGAGCTCGCGCAGCGCGCACCCGGTAATTTTCTGCCTGCTTTAGCAGCGGCAATTCCTCGCTGTCGAGATGTTCGCGCAGCAGTTCAAGAAAGGGCTGCTCGTTCTCGTCCCAGCGAAAGCCGTCTTTCGTGTGGCTTACGTCAAATCCATCGAGGTGCAATTCTCCAAAAAGCCTTTGGTAGCGGTAGCTGTTCGACATGCCGAAAACAAACGCAGGGCGATAGCCTTCGTCTCCGCTCCCCTGGATGACCCTTCCCCTGCGGAACAAGGAGAAGCCGGCCCTCGCCGTATTGGCCGTCTCGCGCAGCGCGGCAAATCCATGCACGGTCAGACCGTCGCCAAAATCAAATTCAATATTCTTTCGCCAAACCCGGTCAGCCCCGCTCTTCTCCTTGTAGTAGGGCGCTTTAAGAACCTTTGGCTCTTTGTAGACCAACTCTTCTCCGTTCAGGCGCAATTCCAGCAAGCCGTCCCGGATAAAGTCACGGTAGATGTCCGTGAGATGCTCCTTCAGCTTGGAAACTGTGCGTCCCACCGGCACATGAAAAATATCCTCAAGGACGACCTCGGTGTAATGGCTGTTTGGCTTCTCAGCCTTCTCGCTGATCGTCAACTCCTCGATGTCGTCGTTGATAATATTTTCGATATCAAAATGAACTGAGCGGGAGACCGCCTCGCCAAGCGCCTTCGTGCGCACGCTCCACCGCGGCGCGAACCAGCATGCCGCGCTTTTCATTCCCATTCCGAATTCCGCCAGGCCGGAGCGGTCCGGCGGAAGGGCCGCAGGACGAAACGCCCGCGCGTACTCTTTCTCGAAAATGCCTGCGGCATTGTCCCTTATCGAGATTCGCGCCGGCGCCACCGTATTTATGTCAATATCCACACGCAGCTTCAGGCCCTTGCCCTCGATTTTCTCCAACGCGCTGCGATGTTTGATGAAGCTCTCGACGGCGTTGTCCACAAACTCGCCAAGAGCGAACCACGCCCTGTAGTTTAGGTGCCGCAGAACCGCGAGCACGCTGACACCAGGGCGTATGTCTACTTTTCTTACCGCCAACGATCGCCGTCCGTTATTCCTGAGTTCGAAATGAATTACGCGGCCTGCACCGCAGCGCTGCCCGGCCTATCCGATTTTCTCGTTCCCCGCTCTTTACTGCGGTGCACGAATGGCTCCGGCGCGGCAGCATCGGCCGCGAGAAGGTGCCGAGCAATCTCTTTCACCACATCCGCGTTAACGGCATTGCCGAGCGCTTTGAAAGCAGCTCCCTGCGTCTCCGGCAGGTGAGGGAGCTTCCCCATGCTTTGAAGACGGCTGCATTCGCGGATCGTCATATATCGCCGCTCCCAAGCTATCACCGGGACCTGGCTCGTGGTCATTGCAACCAGCGATGGCGCGGTCGTGGGGCGCTTGACGCGAATGCCGGACGCCCTGAACTGTATAACGTATTTCCAGACGTCTCTATCCTCGCCCTTGCAGTTCCATTCGAACTTCTGGAAGCTGGGTGAGAACTCCATGATCGATGGTAGCCACTTATCGATCCATTTTCTGTGGCGTTTATAAAGCTCGCGATTCTGGCGAATGAAATCGATCTTCCACTTCGGAAACTTCTCGGCGCGGCCACGTGCATATGGAGGCAGCGCCTCCTTCACTTCCCGTCCGGACAAGTTGCGGAGGGACATGCCAAGGCCTCCCTTGAAAGAACCGAGCTTCGTCAGCCCGAACCCTGCCGGCGACTCTTCCTCGTACGGGTAGTTCGCCCCGAATTCCATCCCCCAAATCGGAAATGACGGCAGCTCCTCTTTTTTCGGGAACCGATCCAGGAATTCCTGCCACACATTAAGGTATGTCAGGAAATGCTCCGGCAGGCGCCTTGCATCCGCAGGACGCTTGTCAAGCACGGAGCGAATGGAAAGCTCAACTTCCTCCGCCGGCTGCGGCCAGCAGAATTCATTGAGTCCGCCGCGGCGCCCGACGATGAAAGCTCGCTCGCGAATTTGCGGGACGCCTAGATGATGGGGGGAGAGCAAGCCGTCGCTCACGCTATAGCCTGCAAGACGAAGCCGGTGCTCAATTGTCCGCCAGGTCTTGCCCTGCCGATGACGCACCAGGTTGGGAACATTCTCGATAATGAAAAAGCGTGGCTCATGGGTCCGCAGGATTTCAATTACGTAGTCAATGAGATCGCCCCATTGGGGGCACTCCAGGCCTTCCTGTCCGCCCGCCTTCGAGAACGGCTGGCAAGGAAATCCCGCGCAGAGAATGTCATGTGCAGGCACACTCTGAATGTCGAGTGCCCTAATATCACCGTGCGGACGAAGTCCAAAATTCTTCTCATAGAGCTTCGCCAGATTCTCGTTGATCTCGCATGCGAATACGCATTTGTGACCCAGTCCCTCCAGGGCCACATGAAAGCCCCCGAGGCCCGCAAATAAATCGATAAAACGAAGCGGCTTCGCCACTATGTCCTGCTCCCTGCCAGCTCGATCACTTTTTGCTCCCGATCTCCCCAACGCCTGCATGTCCAAAAAGCGGCCATTTGTCTGCGAGGTACTTTTCTACCGCCTCGCGTACCACCCAGGCTAATGAGACCTTCTTCTGTTTGGCGATCTCATCGAGGCTGTTATAGACATCAGTCGGAAAGCTGATTGACGCACGAATCGACGAAGATTCTGTCGACTTCTTCGCCCGTCGTTTTCTTCCCTTCATGTATTCACCACATTACACCACAGCGGTGAAACAACCAATCCCTGCAAGGGCACAATGCTTGCTTACCCTCGCACGAGCCTCCCGCCGGGTCAACGCTCTTCCAGAAATTTCTTCAGCCGCTGTTGCAGCGTCTCGCCTGCCCGGATTTCGCATTCCCATATAACGAGGCAGCGCCAGCCTTCCACCGCTAGGGCAGCCAGATTCCTCTCGTCGCGCGTGCGATTCCGCTGGAGTTTCGGCACCCAATATTTGAGGTTCGATTTAGGAATGCGGGTGAGCTTGCAGCCATGCGAATGCCAGAAACAGCCATGAATGAAGATTACCTTCCGCCGTGAGACAAATACGAGATCGGGTGTTCCCGGAAGCTCCTTGCGATGCAGCCTGAACCGATAGCCCATCTGGTGCGCCAACCGCCGGACGGCGAGTTCAGGGGCTGTATCGCGTCCCTTGAACGCTCTCATCATACGGGTGCGCTGTTCCGGACTCTTTTTCATTGCCACACCGATCTACGTTGAACGGCCAACGCGGGGATCCAGAGCATTGATGCCGTGCCTGGAGTCTCCGGGAGTGATTACATGCCCCAACTGATTCTGTTCGACTTTTAACCGGACAGCAGTGATTACTCAACATTGCCATGCGTACCGCAAAATGAACCACTTAGCCTAGATCATGCGAACTCATAACCCAAAGGTCAGTGATTTCAAATCCACCCCCGCAACCGGAATCATAGAGGATTTGTAACCTCCGACACCCCTAGTCCGGTGGTTGACTTGCCGATTCACTGCAAAATATTTCAAACTTGCTGCAACACAATTCAAACATTACTGCAATTGAATTCCGACAATTACAAACAATTACACGGTTCAAGCCGGTTCTCCGTGTAGAATCGCAGTTCGTCAAGCTACGGTTTCACCCAAAGCCGGCTGTCCAGTCTCCCACGCCGCCCTCTTCCTCGCCGCCCACCTTGCCTTCATCATCGCCGACAATTTCTTCCGCATGGCTGCACTCATCGGCTTGCGACCGGTGGTTTTCTTGGAGACGGCCGTACTTTTCTTGGGCCGAGATTTGCGTTTCTGTTGCGCCCACCATGCCTTCTTTGCCGCAGCGATTCTGGCTCGTGCTGCCGGGCTCATACGGCGACGCTTCTTGACACTCGCCGGCTTGGCCTGGCTCCTCTTGGGCGGACGACCACGCCGTGCGGGTTGGGAACCTAGTCCCGTAAGAGCTGCAATTGCGTGCTCGATACGACCAGCTTCCTGCCTAAGTTGTGCCACTATGCTTTGAATATCCATGTGTATCCTTTCTTCGATTGCGCTATCAGCTCCAGAGGAATGCCGAAACCCCCAGGTTCGGGCAGGCTGCTGGTTTAAAACTTGCTCCAGTCATCTTAGCTTACGAATTGGTAAGCGACATTTCCGCCATTTCTCAGTCGCAATAAGAACCGTCATGGCATCAGATGGCGTTCCCAAAATGGCCTGAGCGTCATGTCAAAGTTCTCTTCATATCTTTTCTCATATTGTTTCCCAAACTCTTCAGATGATGTTTCGTTAACGAACGTCCGCAGGGCGCGCAACGCGGCGAGTGCTTTCTTGATCTTCAGATTGCTTTCGTTGACGTCAAAACTTCCTTCGTCCCCCACAAGAAGTCCTTCTTCCTCCGCCTCCCGAGGCTCATCGCGCCAACTATCCCACTTCGGACGAAATTCATTGCCATGGGACCGCTGGAAAAATGCTTCCACGACGACACGTGGGAACTGTCCCAATATCTGACTCGCTTCTTCTGCAAGGCTATCGAATACCTCCCACTCGCTGGAATATTTCCGTTCAATTGCGGCTACTTGCACCTTATCCTTTGCTTTCTTGAGTTCCACTATCTGTTTTCTCAGACCCTGGTTTTCTTCGTCTGCTTTATCGTACTCATGCTTATAGTCATCCTTTTGAGACTTAAGTTTCTCAAATTCTTCAGGCTTGATGATCTTTGGCTTTGGTAAGGACTTCAACAGAGCATCTAGCGCGCTCAGAAACTCGTCCCTGCGCTTAGTCCACCGTGCCGTACCTGCGGGCTCTTTTGTGAGAGGCAGAATTCTATCTCTTGCTTGATCGAGGCCTGCCGGATCGTTAATTCTGATGGCTTGCATTCCAAAAAGGACACCCTTGAGATCCCCAAAACCTAATGGGGGAACAATGAAAGGTATGAAGTTTTTTGCTTTGATCCAGGTAGCTCCCAGCTCGCACATACAGAATGCACTCGCATAGTAGTTTTCGGTAATGAGCGAAATTACGATTTCGCACGATTCAAGTTGCTTCTGAATAAACGACTTGAAATCAGCACCGGCGGGAATACCCTGATCCTCTAAAGATGTACAAAATAGTTGTTTCTGACTCAGGTTGATACCTCCTTCGAGAAGCCGGGCGAATGCATCTGCTAATTGTTGATCAGAGCTGGCGTGGCTGATAAAGATCTCTGCCATTGACCCGAACCTCCCGATGAACCGTACGCTTGAATGAAAGTCTCTGTTTACACGGCGGCTTGTGCGGTAGATGCTAACCCTTCAGCTGCCACAAAAACATCGTCCAGGTTCTTCGCGGTGAGCAATCGCTCACGTGTCGTATAGCGAAGATTTTGCAATGCACGCACCTTACCGCCTTTTACAAGAGGAAGGGGACCGATCGGTTTTGCGGGCTCAGCGAAGTACAGGACCACTTTGCCTGCTTCCTTCGAAGGTTCGATTGATCTAACGGGTGCCCAATAGGTGATAGCCGATATCGGGGTGACTTGGTAGACAGCAATATACTTTATTTGCGATTGAACGGCGCCGTGGATTCGCACAGCATACCAACAGTTTTGGCCTAGGAATACCTCCTGAAAGCCGTCCTCCCGTGCCGGTACAACGACCGTATCGATTTCCTCCGGGCTAATTGTAGAAGTGACGTTGTCGGAGCGCGCGAACGATGGCTCCCCGGTTACGTCTGCCAGAAACGGCTCGAATCCGTACACGCGGTCCCCCGCCATGTTTGCATATCTGCTGAGTTCAAGCACTTCAACACCAAACCTAAACTTCTGGGAGAGCACGCCCTCTAGTTCGTCGGACATGGAATCGATAATCACAAGAGCCGAGAACGGCGATTCGAAAACCAGATGCTCAAGTAGATGATCCAGATTACGAAATCCTCTCTCGGTCGCGTACGTTTCCGTTGCTTTCTTCACATCCTGCCGAGTCTGAATTGCCTGGAGCAGGATTTTCTTCACGCCCAGGGGCTCACTTTCGAACGAGAGCGAAAACTGCAGGATTTGTACCGCTATATGGCGGAGTGGATCATGAGCCTGGAGCTCGTTTTCCATCACGTAGAGGCGCGGTTTGGATCCTGAGAGATCCAGCAGGTAACCGTCGGGTACGTTTTGGATCGAGCCTTTGGACCCGATTTTCTTCTTGACATCCAGGTAGTAGCGGTTCGCACCGAATAGGTCTTTTTGCACCTGAATGATAGCATCCTCTAGATCAGCCTCACTTTCGTACTCGACTTTTCGATATAGCCCTGCTGTTGTCCAAAACGTTGACATTTTGCCCCTCCCGCTACGCGCACCTCGAACCCCGAACCCCGAGGTTAGCGCGGGCACCGACTACTGTCAAAACCCGCTCAGCGGTCAGCTGCCTCGAAGAGGGCTGCCTCTCCCTCCCAACCCGTATGGTCAAGAAAACCATCTTCGCTTCCAAGGAAGGGGAGTTTACCCAACCGAAGGCTCATGCCGCTTACCGCGAGTGCAATGGGCCATTGTCACCCAGGCTGGTGTGCACGCTTCCGCCGGGGCATGGCTTATTTCACCTTGATGTCGAGAGTCTTGCTGTAATCTAGTCTTGAAAATGGAGATCGCGATAACAGACGTCCTCGGCAGAAGAAGTGATCTGTCCACATTCATCGTGCACTTCACCAGAAAGACCGACGACGGAAAGACTGCCCGCCAGAATCTGCGAAGCATTCTGATGAGTCAAACTCTCGAGGCCAGAAGCCCGTTTGGACCAGCTTGGCGTTCGCTCCGAAAATCCCGAGAAAGAGATAGTCAAAATTGCGTTTCGTTCAGTGAGACCCCCCTGGAGCACGTGTACTGCTTGACCGGAAGAATACCCAATCGCCAAGTTCATCTCTCGCGATACGGACTCGCGCTCACGAGGGTGACCGCACGGAGAAAAGCCATCAATCCCGTCTGGTACGTGGACATCACGCAGGGGCACGATTGGCTGATGAACCCAATAAATACATTAATTGATAGGACAATCGAAGCCAGGAAGAGGTTTAGCACGTCACAACTGGCCCTTATCGCGCCATTCATCGAGCAAATGGGCACTGGACAGACGTATCGGAAAGAGTTTTGGTGGGAACGCGAATGGCGAACCGTGATCCATGACCGCCCGCGGTTCAGGAGCGTCCTTCCCTAAACCCAAGTGTGTCCGAGAACCGTGATAATACGTCAGATACTTCTTCAGCAAGCCAGCACGCCAATCGAGGGTGTACTTAGATCTTTGTGAACCTGTCTATGAGGAAGAGGCGAACTCTCGCAGAACTGTTTATCGACAAATTGGAAGAGCTTTCCGGCGGAAAGCCAAAACTGGTTAGCAACAAGTCTCTGCGTGAAGCCCTAAACTGGGATGAACCAAAATACAAGCGGATTCGTTCAGAACTACGAGCGCAGGGAAAGATCATTCGTGGGAGGGGATACGGAGGCAGTGTTGGGCTGGCCAGTGGTCGGGGTGCCGAGGCGCTGAACGTCTTTGTGTCGTATTGTCACGCGGATGAAGAGGCCAAGAATGATCTTCTAAAGCACTTGGAGCCGCTTCGTCGATTAGAAATCATCAAGGCATGGCACGATCAGATGATTAAGCCTGGCGAAGACTGGGGCAAGAAAATTTCGGAGAATCTTGAGAAAGCCGACATCATTCTTCTGTTGGTGAGCATCGACTTTATCAATTCATCATATTGCTACGACATCGAACTTGATCGTGCAATAGAACGGCACACTGCACGCGAAGCGGTCGTCATTCCAATCATCATCCGCAGTTGCATGTGGAAGTCAACTCCATTTGGACAGATCCAAGCTGTTCCTAAGGATGGCCGACCAGTTGCTCTCTGGCCCGACCGAGATGAAGCCTTTGTCAATGTTGCTGAAGGAATCAGACAGATGGCCGAAGAGTTGCTGAATTCTCGCTAGCGCAAACTGACTCAGTGACTTGATCTGATCACAGCAGGAGCAGTGCGCGCAGCAACACGAAGCTCGCCATAAGCGAGAACACCGCGTGCAACGGGTGCAGGTGGAAATAGCTGTCCCCGTGTCTCTTAAGATGTATCGGGGTCTTCAGGAAAGCCCCCTCGCCGCCGTGCAGAATCTCCTCTTTCATTACGCTCCTTTTCTCCATGAAATTGCAATGATGGCTGCAGGTCACTGATTATCTTGCGTGAACTACTACACTAAGAGTGTAGAGATGGGGCCCAACAAGATTTTTGTCAGCCGATCAAAGCACAGCTCGTCATCAACGCGACAGAGCATTTCGTGATGGTCGGTCCCCGTCCTCAGGGCAGGTTCTGCAGCAAGCCGGATCTCTGCTCCGACCGGACTCCTCCGAGTTGTTCGATCACGCGAGCTAGTTTTATGCGCCCCGAGTGGACAATGCGAATCTCCCTCAAGAACCTCCGCCCGCTGGCGAGTTTGTTTTCCGAAGACTTGGCTATTGATTTGGGAACGGTCAATACGCGTGTCTACGCCCGGGGTCGGGGCATCGTTGTCAACGAGCCCTCAGCCGTTGCCCTCGACGACAGCACCGGTGAAGTGCAGGCGGTCGGCAGAGAGGCCAAAGAGATGCTGGGGCGTACACCAGGCAGGATCAGAGTGATTAAGCCATTGAAAGACGGGGTGATTGCCGACTTCAAAGTGACCGAGAAGATGCTCAGCTATTTTATCCAAAAGGCGCACCAGCGCAGGACACTGGTTCATCCTCGCGTGATCATCAGCATCCCTTCCGAAATTACCCAGGTAGAACGGCGCGCCGTGACAGATTCAGCCTATCGAGCGAGGGCCGCGGAAGTTCACTTGGTTGAGCAGGCGATGATGGCTGCCATTGGCGCCGGGCTTCCCGTTACCAAGCCTGGCGGTAATTTCGTTGTGGACATCGGCGGTGGTACCACTGACGTCGCCGTCATTTCAATGTCTGGCATCGTCTATTCACGCTCACTGCGCACAGCCGGAAATCACATGGACGAGTCCATCATGAATTACGTGAAGCGAAAATATAACCTGCTGATTGGTGAGCGCACGGCGGAGCAGATCAAAATCGAGATTGGATCGGCATCCGCACTCGAGAAACCGGTGACAATGGAGGTTAAGGGCAGAAGTCTCATAGAGGGCATTCCCAAGACGATTACCGTGGACGATAGCGACATCCGCGAAGCGTTGAACGAATGCGTGGCCGCAGTTGTGAGCGCAATCCGTGTAGCCCTAGAGCGCACTCCGCCAGAACTCTCTGCCGATATCAGCGACCGTGGCATTGTACTTGCCGGTGGCGGTGCGCTCCTGAGAAATCTGGACAAGAGGATCAGGGATGAAACCGGCTTGCCCGTATGCGTCGCTGACGATCCCCTATGCAGCGTCGTACTAGGCACCGCTAAGCTTCTCGACGACTTCAAATTGCTGCGTCGCGTTGCCGTCGACTAGATTTTCTTCTGTAACCTCCGTGTCCCGGAACGCCAGGCGGCTGGGAGCTGCGCTTGTCAACAGGAGAGACATCGGGCGGCAGTTTCCGGGGGCACCGAGTTGTAAAAGAACCCGGAGGCCCGTTCGAAGCCGGTCAGTCCAATGAGTTGCGGGAGGATTTCCAGGTGCCAGTGAAAGTCTTCTTCGATCGTCTTCCAGTAGCCCTCGCGTGG
>PLBW01000045.1 GCA_003135475.1 Acidobacteriaceae bacterium | reverse complement strand
TACTTCGCGCCCGATCCCTCCAGCCAGAAAGCTTGCACCATCGGCGGCAACGTCGCGGAAAACTCGGGCGGCCCGCACACCCTGATGCATGGCGTGACCGTGAACCACGTCACCGGAGTGGAAGTTGTGCTGCCTAGCGGCGAGATCGTGCATTTCGGCGGCAAGGCGGCTGAGTCTTACGGCTACGACATGACCGGCTTCATGGTGGGGTCGGAAGGGACGGTCGGCATCGTCACAGCGATTACGGTGAAGTTGCTGCGCAAGCCGGAAAAGATTGCGACCTTGCTCGGCGTCTTCGAATCGGTGGATGACGCGGCGCTTACGGTTTCTGCCATTACCGCTGCGGGCATCACTCCCGCCGCGCTGGAGATGCTGGACGGATGGACCTTGCGCACCGTGGAAGCGTTCTGCCACGCCGGCTACCCGCTGGATGCGGGCGCGGTCCTGCTGATCGAATTGGAAGGACTACGCGAAGCGGTGGAAGAGCAGGCAGTCGCAGTGCGGGAGGTCTGCCTCAGCCAGAAGGCGCGTGAGGTGCGGCGCGCCAAGGACGAAGAGGAGCGCGCCCTGCTATGGAAGGGGCGCAAGATGGCTTTCGCCGCGCTGGGCCGGGTGACACCGTCGTACTACACCCAGGACGGGGTGGTGCCGCGCAGTCAGATACCCGCGGTGATGCGACACATCGGGAACGTCGCCAAGAAATACGATCTGATTATCGGCAACATTTTCCATGCCGGAGACGGCAATCTTCATCCTCTGATCCTCTTCGATATGCGTAATGCGGAGCAGTTCGAGCGAGTCTTGTCGGCGAGCACCGAGATCCTCGAGTTTTGCATTCAATGCGGCGGCTCCATCACCGGGGAGCACGGTGTCGGGATGGAGAAGCGCGACTTGATGTCGCGCCTGTTCACCGAGGAAGACCTTGACGTGATGATCAGCTTGCGCAACGCCTTCAACGGCAGGGACATACTGAACCCGCAGAAAATCTTCCCCACGCCGCGCATGTGCCGCGAGATTTCCGGCCCATCGCAGAACCCGGTGCTAATGCAGGAGGGACTGTGAGCACCGCGACCATGACTACTCGATTTGCGCCCGACTTCCGCGCCATTTGCGGAGCGGAACATGTCACCGAAGATCCGGCGCAGCTGCAGGCGTGGAACATTCTGGGCGTTGCTCCGGCACTTGCGGTCACCCCGGCTTCAGCCGACGAGATTGCCGGCATCTTGCGGTTCGCCAATGAGCATGGTCTGAGTGTGGTTCCCGCCGGAGGATTTACCCAGCAGCAAATTGGAAATCTTCCACCACAGATCGACGTTCTGCTTTTCACCACGCGCCTCATCGCAGTGGAGCATTACGATGTCGGCGATCTGACGGTCGGCATTGGCGCAGGTTGCACAGTTTCGCAACTGTCGGCGATGGTCGCCGAAAACGGCCTGTTCTTTGCCGGCGATCCTGCGCAGCCGGAGCGCTGCACCATCGGTGGACTGCTGGCGACGGGGCTGTATGGGCCGCTGCGCCACGGCTATGGCGGTTTGCGCGATTACTGTATCGGCGTGCGCTTTGTAACTGGCGACGGGCGCAAGGCCAAGGGCGGCGGCCGGGTGGTAAAGAACGTCGCCGGGTACGACATGATGAAGCTGTTCATCGGCAGCCAGGGCACGCTGGGAATCATCACTAGCGCCAGCTTCAAACTGTTTCCCGCGCCGCGGCAGACGCGGACCTTCGTCGCTTTTTTCCCCAGTGCCGTCGAGGCGCTGCAGTTCCGGTCCCAGGTACTGCGCTCGCCGCTGGATCCCATTTGCCTGGAGCTGGTTTCTCCCCAGGCGCACGAGCTGCTGGTGCCAGGTTCGCCGGCCGGCGCTGGGTGGTCCATTTGCGTTCGCGCCGCCGGCAGCGAGGCGGTGCTGGCCCGGTACCGCACCGAGCTGGGTCCCGCGGTAGTCCGCGAAATGGAAGGCGCTAACGAGCGGGGTTTCTGGCGGGTGCTGGAAGATTTTTCGCCCATCGCCGCCGAGCGGAATCCGCGGTCTCTGCTGATCTCGATGACGCTGCCGGTGCGCGACGTTCAGCCGGTCCTCAGCGAGCTGTCGGCGGTTGCCGAATCGAATGGATTCTGTTTCGCGGCCATCGGCAGAGTGGGAATTGGTCACTTGGTGGTAAGCCTGTGGCAGGCCCCCGACGCCGAAGTCTCGCTGGTGAGTTTCGTTAATACGGTTTCGGGATTGCGCAACCGTTTGCCGCGCGACGTCAGCATGGCGGTGCTTCGCTGCCCCTCCGAGACGCGGCACCACATCAGCGCCTGGGGGCCGATGCCAACTGACCTGGAAAGCATGCGCGCGGTGAAGATGGCGCTCGATCCCAAAGACATTCTGAATCGCGGGAGGTTCCTCTTCTGACGGTCACGACTCCAGTGGCGGAAAAGCCGGTCTCCAACTTCTCCACGGGCGAGAAGCCCACGTGGGACCTGTACTCGAAGTGCGTCCATTGCGGACTGTGTCTAGACCAGTGCCCCACGTACCGCGCGCTGGGAACGGAGATGGATTCGCCGCGCGGGCGCATTTATCAGATGGTGCTGGTTGACCAGGGCAGGCTGGCGCTGGCCGATTCCTTCGTCACCCATATTGACCGCTGCCTCGGCTGCTTGAATTGCGAGACGGCTTGTCCCTCGGGCGTGCCCTACGGAAGCCTGCTGGAGCGCGCCCGCTCGCAGATCGAAGAGAACTATCCGCGTAGCTGGCTGCAGCGCAAAGTGCGTTCGCATTTCTACGGGACGGTGCTGCCGTCGTTCAGCAAGCTTGCGAGACATGCGAAGCTGGTGCGCTTCTATCAACGCTCGGGCCTGCAAAGCCTGGCACGCGGCAGCGGATTGCTGAAGCTGTTGGGCGTGGCCGAACTGGATGCGCTTTCGCCGCGTATCGAGAGCGATTTCTCGTTCGCCGATCTCGGCCGCGTGTATCCCGCCGAAGGCAAGCAGCGGGGACGCGTGGCGCTGCTCATTGGCTGCATCAGCAGCGTGGCGTTTGCGGAACTGAATCGCGCCACCATTCGCGTTCTCACCAGGAATGGCATCGAAGTCCATATCCCACGCAGTCAGAGTTGCTGCGGAGCGCTGCACCTGCATGCCGGGTACCTGGAGCAATCGCGTGCCCAGGCCCGCCACAACATTGACGCCGTGCTCAAGCCTGAGTTCGATGCCATCGTGACCAACGCCGCCGGCTGCGGTTCGACCATGAAGGAATATGCGGCGCTGCTGGAACACGATCCCCAGGATGCGAAGCGGGCCCAGCAGTTCGTGGTCAAAGTCCGCGACATCAGCGAGTATCTGGCGCAAGTTGGCCTGGTTGAGCCGGCGCGCAGGCTGAAAGCGCGCGTCACCTATCAGGACCCGTGCCACCTGGCGCACGCGCAGGGCATACGCAGTGCGCCCCGGCAGTTGCTGAAGTTCATCGGCGCCGAGATGGTGGAGTCACCGCGTGCCGATTCCTGTTGCGGCAGCGCGGGCGTGTACAACGTCACGCAGAACGAGATTTCGATGAAGATTCTCGACGAGAAGATGGGCTACATCGCCAGCGTCGAGCCTGAGATTGTGGCCACCGCGAATGTGGGCTGCATGTTACAGCTCAGCGTGGGAGCAAAACGCAAAGGCTTGAACAGCCGAGTGGCGCATGTGGTGGAGTTGCTGGACGAAGCATATTGAGAGGCGCCTCGCGCGCTGAAGCAGTTTCACCTTGGTATATATAGGGTGGAGCGGGGTGTGTGAGAAACAAATTTGGTATTTGCCAGTGGAATTTGCTAACCGGGAAGCCAGCGCCGTAGGCGCGGCAGAGTTTAGCCCAGCACGGAGCCGCAGGCGGAGTGCTGGGTTAGGCGGGAATAGACCCGAGTCCCGTGCCGGGGGTCCCCAACGAGCGCCCCGCCGTGGCGGGCTTGTTGGGGTGGTTGAGGGACGACACGCTTTTCGCCTGCTCTCTGACGGCCCGCACTACCCCAACGTCCCCCACTCTCCCAACCAAACCTACTTCCCATTAAGCTTGATGGTCCGCAGAATTTCAGCGCCCACCCGCGGCTCTTGCGAGCGCGGTGGCAGGCTGCTGTTCAAGGTGGCCAGCAGCAAGGTGTCTCCGTTGGTGAGGACCTCGATCTGCCAGTGATCGCCTTCCGGATCGCGGAAGCGCGATTGCGCGCGCGCGGGACCGCTCTTGCCGGCATCGGCCCGCCCTTTCATGGACGCGCTCTGCAGGAAGTGCTCCAGGTATTGGCGCGCATCCAGTCTTGTCACGCCGTTCTCCCGCTGAAACGCGGTCACAATCACCGAGGTCTTGCGTGATGGACTTTCCACCTCCAGATCATCATTGGTCTGGCGCAGCGTCCAGAAGGCGGGGATGCCGATGGACACGTTGCCTTTCGGCGTGACGTAGCTGCCGCCGTGAAAGCTGCCGGTCTTCTTTCGGCTGCCGGTTTTCGGGGAAGTAGAATTCTTCTTCAGGGTCTTGGCGGAGCTTTTTTTGGCAGCGCTGTGAGCGATTAAAGAGTTGCGCAATTTCTTAACAGGGCTAATGGTTTTGGCGGATGTCTTGTTTCTTAGTTTGCGAGGCAAGATGGTTGTCCTGAGGTTGAAATGATGAATGATATAGAGATGCTCACGGCGATTCGCGGGCGACACCGCGTTTGGCGCCGCCCGCTCGCTTTGATCAGCCGTGCGTCGTCGCGCCCCCAGCTGACCCAGCCGTGCGCCGTCGCGCCCCCAGCTGACAGCTCTCACCGCTGTTGTCTTCATCGGCAGCGTTCTGCAAAGCTTTACTACTGCTTCCCCGTAAGGGAGCGAGAACTTCTGCCGTCCCTATTGCAACACAGTCTGTAAAAGCTTGCACTACCCGGCCAACGCATCCCGTAACATCGCCGCCAATTCCTCCGCGCTGTCCACCGGCGGGCGGCAGGCAAAATTGGTGCACACAATCGCCACCGATTGTTTGGCCTTCAACGCAGGAAGATTGGGAACTGTTTGCGCCAATACTGGCGGCAAATTTTGCGCAACCGCTTCGCTGTCGGTCAGGTGGACCACCGACTTGTTGACCGCGAATGGCGCGGCGGCGGCATGCAGAAGCTCAGCGGCCTTCTGGTCTTCGCCGACGACGACCGCCTGGGTATGCGGCCGCGACATCCAGGTGGCCGCAATTCCATAGGTCCCGGCGTAGATGCCGAACTGCTCCGCCATTGCGGCAAACACCTGGAGCGTGTCTTCCGCTTTGTCCCGATACTTCGCATCGTTGGTGTAAGCGTGCAAGCGCAGCAATGCAATCGCCGCGCTGGGATTGCCGGCTGGAGTGGGCGCATCCTGAAAGGGCTTGCGCCGTGCCGACAGCGCTCCCAGCTTCAGCCTGTCTTCCAGCGTGGCTTCGGTATCGAAGAAGCCGCCCGAGGTAACGTCGCCAAAACGGCGGACCATTTCATCGGCAATCTGCTGCGCGAATTTGAAATAGCTCATGTCGCCGGTGACTTCATAGGCATCGAGACAAGCCAGAGCGGTGAAGGCATAATCGTCGAGCAGGCCGCGCACCAAGCGCGGCGGCCCTTTGGCGCCGGAGTAGGCAATGACGTGCGCCAGGCCGCGTTGCGCGTCCCAAGCCTCCGACAAAATGCGGCCGAGCGAGCGCAGCGCAAACTTGTGGGCATTCTCGAGGCCGAGGACCTGGGCGGCCTGCAAGTACGCCGAAACGCACATCGCGTTCCAGTTGACATAAACGGTCTTGTCCACGAAGGGCGTTGGCCGCTGCAGGCGCGCCGCATACAGCTTGGTCTTCGCCGAGGCAAGCAGGTCGAGCGCCTTAGCGCTGTCGATCCCCATGCGCGACGCAACTTCCTCCGGCAGCGCGCGCATCCACAACACGTTCTTGGCCGCATTGTGATGCATCTCGCCGGTTTCCTCGATGTCGAAATGCAGCGCGGCTGCCTGGAATTCTTCGTCGCTCAGGACCGCCTTGGCCTCCTCGACGGTCCAGGTGAAGTAGTCGCCATCGTCATCGAGATTGATGTCGGCGTCCTGCGAGGCGTAAAAGCCGCCGTGCTGGCGATCGCTGAGCCACTCGTCCATCCAGCGGACAATGTCGCGGGCCACGTGCGCGTAGAACTCATGGCCAAAGACCTGGTAAGCATGAACGTAATTCTTCAGCAGCTCGGAATTGTCGTACGACATCTTCTCGAAATGTGGAACGATCCAGCGCTCGTCGACCGAGTAGCGATGGAATCCGCCTGCGAGTTGGTCGTAAACTCCGCCTTGCGCCATCTTCGTCAGCGTGGTGGTGACGACCGTGGCGACGCGTTCTTCACGAGTGCGCACGTACCAATCCATCAGCAGATCGAGCGAGGCGGGATGGGGAAACTTCGGTGCGCTGCCGAAGCCGCCGTTCTTCTCGTCGAAGATAGGCAGCGCCGACTGCACCATGATGCCAACCAGGCGCGGCGAAAGCTCGGTTTGCCGCCCGGCATAACCTTCGGCGGCGTCCAGCATGGACATGGTTTCGCCGGCCGACTTCAGCACCTCGTCGCGGCGCTCGCGATAGGCGTCGGCAATCGCCAGCAGGATCTTCTTGAAACTGGGACGGCCCCAACGGTCGTCGGGAGGAAAGTAGGTGCCGCCGTAAAAGGGATGGCCATCGGGCGTGAGAAAAACGGTCAGCGGCCAGCCGCCAGTGCCGGAGATGGCCGACACCGCGAGTTGGTAGCGGCTGTCCACATCGGGCCGCTCGTCGCGATCGACCTTGACCGCGACGAATTGCTGGTTGATGATCTCTGCGGTGTCCGCGTTCTCGTAGGATTCGCGGTCCATGACGTGACACCAGTGACACCACACCGCGCCAATGTCGAGCAGGATGGGCTTGTTCTCGCGCTGCGCCGTGGCGAAGGCCTCTTCGCCCCACTCGTGCCATTGGATGGGCTGATGCATCGCCGAACGCAGGTACGCGGACGACGCTTGCGACAACGAGTTGGCCGCTTCAGGCATGAATCTTGAGTCTAGCAGGGATGAGGAGAGGGCGTGATCGATGGAGGTAGCCGTGAAGAGTCAGGAAGCCTTGGCAAGAATTGTAGCGGGTGTAAAGAAATTTCAGGCCGAGATCTATCCCGCTCAGCGCGAGATGTTTGAGACGCTGAAGGGCAGGCAGCAGCCCATGGCGATGTTCATCACCTGTGCCGATTCCCGGGTTGTGCCCAACCTTTTTACGCAAACTGGGCCGGGCGATTTTTTCATTGAGCGAAACCCGGGCAATCTTGTGCCTGGTTATGGCGATTTCGTAGGTGGCGTTTCGGGCGGCGTCGAATACGCCATGCTGGTGCTGAAAGTGCCGCTGATTATCATCTGCGGACACACCGATTGCGGGGTGATGAAAGGTCTGCTGCACCCAGATCACGTGCACGGCCTGCCGGCGGTGCAGGAATGGATGCGACACGCGTCCGAGGCCCGGCACCGCATCATGCGCGATCATAGCGACGCGACGGAAGCGGAGAAGCTGCGCCTGATTACGGAGTACAACGTGCTGGCGCAGATTGAAAACTTGAAGAGCCATCCCAGCGTGCATTCGCGGGTAACTAGCGGAGAGGTGGAGATTCGCGGCTGGGTCTATGACATTGGCGAAGGCTCGATCTGGGCGGCTGATCCGGAGAGCGGCAGATTTAACAAGGTCGGAGCCACAAAACCAGAATAGGTAAGAGCGCCGACAGCGCGCAGGCTTCGGATGTGCCGCCGCCATGGGCTGCGAGAATCTGTGCCGTTCCTGACGGAACTCTCTCCTCCCTACTACACCTTCCCCAGGACTCGCGTCCTGGGCTACGTTTGTGTCGCCCTTCGGGCTTTGTTTGATTAAAACGCGCCGCCGCCGCCGCCGCCAAAGCCGCCGCCGCTGAAGCCTCCGCCACCGAAGCCGCCGCCACCCCATCCCGAGCCGCTGCTGCTGGCACGCGGCGCGGCCACGAAGGCCTGGTGCGCATCCATCGCCATGGCGTGCATGGAGACGGCGAAGAAGATGGGATTGAAGCCCACATAGGGCATCGATCCTACATACCATGTGGGCTGGTTCTGGGTGATTCCCTGGAAGGCTTTGGCCCAGCGGTTCTCGATGCCTAGCGCCATCGCGTACGGCAGAAATTTCTCGAAGGTATCGGGCGGCATGCGCTGGAGGCGGTCGGCGTCCACGCGGTTGACGAACTCCTGGAAGCCGAGGATCTCGACTTTGGTGCGCACGCCCTTCGCGGATTTCGCGGTCATAATGCGCGCGAACAGGAAGACGATGATCACCGCAAGGATTCCCGCCGCAATCAGCAGCCCCGGCGAATCCAGCATCGAGCCCCAGCCCAGCACCTGGGCCAGCACGAAGGGCGCTGCGGTAAACAGGATTCCGGCCAGCACATAGGCGTGCGCCGATTCGGGATCGACCGAATACATTCCCTTGCTCTTCAGCTCCGCGAGAATGTCGCTCTTCATGGTCGGGATGGCGACGTAGAACTGGTTCTTCAGGTCCGAGAGGCGCACCTGGGTGGCCCCGCCGGTGAACATGTGGTCCAGCATCACGCGCTCGTGGAGTTGGAGCGCGTTCCAGGTGTCGGGCGGTTTCAGCGCGTGGAAGGTGTAATCGCGATGAGTGAATAGCAGGACCTTGGATTCGGTCTCCTCGATCTTGAGATAGCCTTTCACCGCCAAGTCCACCATGGTGCAAGTGATGTCGCGAGGATGGACGGCATCGTCGATCAGGGCACCGACTTCGGCAGGCGTCATGTCTTTG
Source organism: Acidobacteriaceae bacterium (assembly GCA_003135475.1). Classification (GTDB taxonomy): domain Bacteria; phylum Acidobacteriota; class Terriglobia; order Terriglobales; family Acidobacteriaceae; genus Bog-257. The sequence continues at coordinate 6,397 of PLBW01000045.1, read as the reverse complement.
GGCGGCTCGTACATGGGCGCGACCGAGATGTCGGGCTTGGGATCGCGGCCTTTCGTCCACCAGAAAAAGAACATCACCACGAACGCCCACAACGGCAGCAGCACAATCGGATTGCTGCGCAGAAACCACATCGCCTGGGTGCCTTTGCTGGGCTGGGTCAGCACGCCTTTGCTGATGTAAACGTCGGCCGTCAGCCCGTCGCGCATGGAGAGCGGACTGTTGGCTTCGACCACCACCGTGTTGTTGCGGACCTCGGCGGTGGCGTCCTGTTCCTGCGATCCGTAGGCGCCCCTGAAGGCTTGCGCGCGCAGGTTGCCGTTGGCATTCGCCGGGAAGGTGATCGACGCCGCAGCGCTGTCGATGGGCACCGGCCAGTCGTTGCCGGTCACGTTCCAGTACAGCTCGTCGTGACCGTCGAACCAGCGCACCGCATTGGTCACCTTGTAGGTGATGATCACGCTTCGCGTGGTGTCCACCGCGTCGGGAATGTAGATCTTAAGATGGCGGTTGCCGCTCTGGGTGCTGGAGTCGTACTTCAGCGGGTGGCCGCTGCCATCGAGGACGCTGGTGACTTTGAGGAACAGGGTGTAGTTGGAGCCGCGCGGGCCCGGGTATTCGATGGGAATGTCGCGATAAATGCCGTGATATTCGCCGATGAAAACCAGGTCAATGTGCTCGTTGACGGTGGTCACCCCGTCGGAGGCAACGTAGATGTGGCTTTCGAAGCGGGCGATATGCCAGTCGCGGGCGAAGGCAGGGATGACGAGGGAAAGGCAGAGAATGATAAGGGCGAGAGTTCGCAGTTGGCATTTAGCAGTTAGCATTTGGCACTTAGCAATGGCTTACTTCCTCGTTCCGCCTGCACTTTTGACAATAGCCGGTTCAGCATCCGCCGCATTTCAACGACGTCGTGGGCGACTGCTTCATGGTTTTCTCGCGAGAGATACTCCAGGTCACGAGCCAGCAGGAGAAAGTACTCCAACTCGCTCGCAGATCCCATAGCGACGGTCAGAAATCGGCCAAACTCAGCATTCCCGAATCGTCCGCAACCTTCGGCGATGTTGGCCGCTACAGATGAACTGCACCGCCGCAGTTGACTCACCATGCCGTAAGTCTCTTCACGTGGAAAATTTCGGGTGCAGCGATAGACGGCCAGAGTAATTTGGTGTGCGCGTTGCCAAACCTTCAAATCTCGAAAGTCCTTCATCGGGGCTCCTTAATCTTTCGGTCATTCGAGGGTCTGGTTCTCACTCAATACTAAATGCTCAGTGCCAAGTGCCAATTGCCAAATGCTAACTGCGGCCTTCAAAACTTCACCGCCACCGGTTCGCGCTGCGCCGGTTCGGTGATGTCGAAGAACTGCTTCTGCTGGATATGGAACATGCCGGCCACGATGTTCGTGGGGAAGGTCTGGATCTTAGTGTTCAGGTCGCGCACCACCGCGTTGTAATAACGGCGGGCGTTCTGAATCGCATCTTCCAGTCCGCTCAGCGAACCTTGCAGCGACTGGAACTGCTCCGAGGCGCGCAATTGCGGATAAGCCTCGGCCACGGCCAGCAGGCCGCGCAAGGCGTAGGTGAGCTGGCCCTCGGCCTCGCTCTTCTCCGCCGGAGTGCTGGCAGCCATGGCCACGCTGCGAAACTTGGCAACGTTTTCGAAGGTGCCCTTTTCGTGGGCGGCATAGCCCTTCACGGTTTCCACCAGGTTGGGGATAAGGTCGTAGCGACGCTTCAGTTGCACATCGATGTCGGCCCAGGCGTTGTCGGCGCGNNGCGGGGCTTTCCAGCAAGCGTTGGGTTGGCGCTTGCCGGGGGTGAAAGTTCGACAGCAGGGGACGAGCGGAAGTTATCACATGGCGCAAGGCGGAGGCAATTCGTGGGGGGCGGCGAACCGGGGTGCGATGCGGCGAGGAGCCGCTCCGGTCCGAAGTATGGCTGACCTGCAAACCGATCCCGCGCGGCGGGATAGAATATCCCTTCGCCCCGGAGACCTTCATGGCAACCACGACCACTCGCACCAATCCGCTGTCCTACCTCACCGACCAACTGAACGAACTGAAGCAGAAGGGCACCTACTTCAAGCTGCGGGTGCTCGACGACGAGCAAGCGCCGGTGTGCACCTTCGACGGCAAGAAGGTCATCAACCTCGCCTCCAACAATTATCTCGGCCTGACGACGCACCCCAAGCTGCGTGAAGCCGCCCTCGAAGCCACGAAGAAGTACGGCGTCGGCTCGGGCGCCGTGCGCACCATCGCCGGCACCATGAAGCTCCACATGGAACTGGAGGAGAAAATCGCGCGCTTCAAAAACGTCGAAGCCTGCGTGGTCTTTCAGTCGGGATTCACGGCGAATGCGGGCACGGTTTCGGCGCTGCTCGGCAAAGAAGATTTCATCGTCTCCGATGAGCTGAACCACGCCAGCATCATCGACGGCGCGCGCCTCTCCCGCGCCAAGATCAAGGTCTTCCGCCACAAGGACGCTGCCCACGCCGAAGAGCTGCTGCACGAGATCAAGAACGAGTCCGGCCGCAAGCTGGTCATCACCGACGGAGTCTTCTCCATGGACGGCGACATTGGCGCGCTGCCGCAACTGACCGAGCTCGCCGAAAAATATGGCGCCATCATGATGGTGGACGACGCCCACGCTTCCGGCGTGCTGGGCCGCAACGGGCGCGGCACTGTCGATCACTTCAAGCTTCACGGCCGGGTGGATGTGCAGGTCGGCACGCTGTCGAAAGCCATCGGCGCGCTGGGCGGCTATGTTTGCGGCACGCGCGACCTCATCGAGTTCCTCTATCATCGCGGGCGGCCATTCCTATTCTCGACGTCGCATCCGCCGTCGGTTGCGGCCACCTGCATCGCCGCCTTCGACGTGTTGGAGCAGGAGCCCGAGCGCATCGAGCAACTCTGGGACAACACGCGCTACTGGAAGAAGGAGCTGGGTGCTCTGGGCTTCAACATCGGCGGAGTAAACACGCCAGCCAGCGAGACGCCGATCACGCCCATCATCGTGGGCGACGGCCGCCTGATCATGGACTTTTCGCGCGAGCTGTTCAAGGAAGGCGTCATGGGCACGGGCATCGCGTTCCCCACGGTGCCCGAGGGCAAGGCCCGCATCCGCACCATCATGACCGCGACCCACACGAAAGACGATCTCGACCAGGCGCTGGACGTCCTGAAGCGCGTCGGCAAGAGGATGGGGATACTGGGGTGATGGCCAGTGCCACTCTTCGCTGGAACTGGTGGACCCTGGTTCCGCTGACATTCGTGGCCGCCGTTGTTGCTGCTCCCTATTTCTTGACGCACGGTTTCCTGGCGATGGGGCTGGCACTGGAGCACGGTTTTGCGATCGTCTGCCACCAGCGGCCGGAGCGCTCCTTCTGGATTTCCGGCGCCGAGATGGCCGTCTGCTCGCGCTGTCTGGGAATTTATCTGGGGGCAGCCGTGGGCCTGCTCTTTCGCACCTCGCGCAGGATTGCGTTGCGCCTCCTCATCGCCGCGGCTGCGCTCAATCTTTTCGACGCGATGACGGAATTGGCTGGCTGGCACGGCAACTGGCTGGCAATCCGATTCGTTTTCGGATTGCTGTTGGGCTGCACGGCCGCGCTGCTGATTTCATCGTCAGTTAGCCGGGCGGAGATTCCCGGTTGATGTGCCGTCCCCGACGGGACTCACTTTATTACAACGCTTACCCAGGACTTACGTCCTGGGCTAGGATTGTGACGCCCTTCGGGCTGACGATTGACCCTATGGCACCGTTCCGCCGCTGCCGCCAGACTGTTGGCCCGCCCCTGGCGCGAACAGTTGCAGATTCTCCTTCTTCCAGGTCATCGCGTCATGGATGCGGTTGTACCCACTGGGATGGTCGAAGAAGATGTACTCCTCCACCGGGCCGGGATGCATCTTGCGATACTCGCCCAAATGAATCGCCGCCTGCGCGAAACCATCGGGAAGGCGGCTGGCATTCAGTCCGTACATGTCGGCTTCGTGCTCGGTCGTGCGGGTGTGAGTATTGAGCAGCGGCGTAGCGACGAATCCTAGGATGGAGACCAGCAGAATGACCAGCGGCAGCACGGCCGTGTCGCCGATGCCGCGGATTTGCCACCTCTCTCCCCAGCGTTGCAGGCACCAACCCAGCGACCAGCGCAGCAGGGCGAAGCTGACCACAATCATGACGGAGAAAAATAGCAGGTCTTTGGGAATATGGTTGAGGACGTAGTGCCCCATCTCGTGTCCCATCACCGCCTGGATCTCTTCCGGCGAACCACGGCGCAGCAGGTTGTCATTCAAGGTGACGCGCATGGTATTGCCGAAGCCGCTCACGTTGGCGCTCATGCGCGTGGTCTGCTTCGAGGCGTCCATCTCCCAGACATCTTTCGCGGGAATTCCATTCGCACGCGCCATGCTTAGGATGGGCGCCGTCACCTTGGGGTCGTCCAGGCGCGTGACCTTGTTGAAGATGGGCACGATGAACACCGGCACGATCATCACTGAGAACACCATGAACAGCGAGGTCACGATCGCTCCCCAAATCCACCAGGTGCGCGGCAGGCGGCGCACGATTCCGAACAGCAACATGGCCAGGATTCCGCCCAGCACGATGCCGATCATCAGGCCTTTGGTCTGGTCCCACGCCCAGGGACCGAAGGTCTGCGTGGCCAGGCCGTATTGCCGCTCGCGAGTGTAGCCTTCATAAATCGCCAGGGGCGCACCCAGAACAAAGGTGATCACCGAATACTCAAACCAGTAGATAAAGGTCTGCAGCGGCTTGAAACGGGTGATGCGCTCCGCCAAGTTGCGCATGGCCGCCGACCAGCGAAGGTTCAGCAGCACNNGCGCTGGCCGGTATGCGCGCCATGTATGCGTCGGTGGCCGCTTCCACGCTGAAGTTGGCAGAAGGCTGCGCTTCGGGAGGCACCGTCGTCACCGAAGGCATTTCGTTGGCCGCGTTGCCGCCAGCCGGCGGCGCCGATTGCGCCGCAGCGATGCCCAAACCCAGGCAAAACACAAGGAAGACAAGGAGGGACCAGGCGCAATTCGCCCGTATGCCGGAGAACATAAAGAAAGTTACCTCGTTGGAGAGTCAGCAGGAGTATATACGGGCGCGGGCAGTGGTTAGTTTCAAGGGAATGGCGAGTGGTCGGTTCGTAGAAATCCGTTGGTAAGTGACTGACGCAAAAGGATGAAGCTAACGCCGGGCGGCCAACATCTAATCTTCAGGAAGTGTCAGAGATACCCGAATTGGGCGCGATTCAGTTCGGCTGGTTACGGGCGTTTTGCGATTCACGAAATAAGTCTTGGTGGGCGGTCCGGCTCTATGATAAAATCTGAAAGTTTCTACGCATGTCTGTACTGCAGTACCGCTCCCGCCGTTGTGCGCATGGAAGAAGAGCGCCCCTCAACTGGCGCCAATTAGAGGATATTCCGCTTGGCTCTTGAAGATAAGTTCGACGACATCAAAAAACTGATCGATGCGGGAAAAGAAAAAGGTTACCTCACGTACAACGAGGTCAACGATCTTATCCCGCACGACCTGCATTCGCCCGATGACCTTGAGGACCTGCTGACCACCATCGGCACGCAAGGAATTGATGTCCTCGAAAGCCCGAAGATCCCCGGCTCGCTCGACAAGAAATTCGATGCCGAACTGGAAGCGGGCGAGGACGTGGAACTCGACCTGACCCCGGGCGCGCTGGAAAAAACCAACGATCCGGTGCGCATGTACTTGCGCGAGATGGGCACGGTCCCGCTGCTCACCCGCGAGGGCGAAGTCGAGATCGCCAAGCGCATCGAGCGCGGGCAGCTGCGGGTGTTGAAAGCGCTGTCCCGCTCGGCCATCGTGATTCGCGAAATCGTTGCCATCGGCGAGGACTTGAAGCGCGGCGTGCGCTCAGTCAAGGAAATCGTGCTCTTCGACGAAGAGGAGATTACCGAGGAAGTGGTCCAAAATCGCCTGAAGGACATCACCGGCAGGATCGACGATCTGGCCAAGCACTACAAGAAGTCGATGCAGCTGATCGAACGGCTGAACGGCATTCCGCAGAAGAAGCGGCCGAAGGAGCATCGCCGCTACCGTTGGGCGTTGGGACGCGAGCAGGTTGCGCTATCGCAAGTCATTCGCAGGCTGGGCTTCACTAACAACGAGCGCAAGCGGCTGATTGACCGGGTCAACAAGACCGTCGATAGCATGCGCGGACTCGACAAGCAGGCGGTGAACTTCGAGAAACGCGCCGAGCAGACGCGCGCCGAGGAAGCCAGGAAAGAACTGCGCAAGCAGGTGCGGCAGATTCGCGCCGACCTGGAGCGCATGGAGCACGATGCCGGCGCCAACTTCGCCGAGCTGAAGCGCACCCAGCGCGAAATCGTGCAGGGCGACGTGGATGCCGAATACGCCAAGCG
>PLBW01000181.1 GCA_003135475.1 Acidobacteriaceae bacterium | reverse complement strand
GTCCGCTGAAAATGGTCCAGCACCAGCAGCAGCCCCACCATGCACAGCCAGCCAAACAGCAGCACGCGAGGGCCGATGGACACCACTCCCAGCAAAATAGCCAGCAAAGTGGTAATGGAAGCGTTCAGGCAACTGGCGCCACCGCGGCATGAGCGGTAATAGACGCCGATATAGATCAGCGTGAACAGGGTGAAGTATAGCGCTAGCAGTCCTTGCAATCCCCAGGCATCGAAACCTAATAGAAAGGGGATTTCTGACAGCCATTCATAGTTCAGCCGTGGCGACCCTGCCCCCCCCAACGAATACGTGTCCACTCGGGGGAACAAGTGATATTGAAATAGATAGTTGGCGTTGCGCAGGTGCCACCAGATGTCGGGTTCCGGAATCCCTCGTGGAGAATATCGAAAGATCACCGCTGCCAGTACAAACATGCACATAACCGGGCGAGAGAAGACACTGGCCGCCCAACCAGCCCGGGAGCTGCTGGGGGGCGCTGCGGCTGTCTCTGACGGTGAGTGGGAAGTATCCGGCACAGATGTTCTTTCTTTTAGAGCAGTTCCAGAGCTGGTGTATCCGGCTTGTACGGGTAGAACGGGAGGCAATCAATCCCGGGCGCTGATGCCACTGCCGTGTGCGCCACGCGGCCCTAAATCTCAACCAGCTCCTTGCTGACCGGGGTCAGCACCCGGCATCCTCGGTCCGTGACCACCACCATGTCTTCGATTCGGATGCCGCCCTTACCCGGTATATAAATTCCAGGCTCGATCGTAATCACCATACCCGGCTCCAGCCGCTCCGGCTGCCCTTTGCCGAGACGCGGCGGCTCGTGAATCTCCAAGCCTACTCCGTGCCCCGTCGAATGGGTAAAGTAGCGGTCAAGCTTGGCCCTGCGGAGCACCTGGCGAGCGGCTTGGTCCACCTGGCCCGCGGTTTTGCCCGGAATTACCTCTGCGATCCCCGCTAACTGGGCTTCCAGCACCGCTTCGTACCACCGGCGCTCTTCCCGGCTGACCCGGCCCACGTGCACGGTGCGGGTCATATCGGAACAATAGCCCCGCAGTATAACACCGGAATCGACTACCACGAATCCACGCCGGGGTATGGCTTGGCGGGAGGCACGGCCGTGAGGCAAGGCCGCCCGTTTTCCCGCCGCCACGATGGTCTCGAACGACATGCCATCGGCTCCCGCTTGCCGCGCAGCATATTCCAACTTTCCCGCGACTTCCGACTCCCGCATCCCCGGGCGAAGGCTTTGCAGCGCTTCTTCGTACACGGTGGCCCCAAGCTTGACCGCTGCGGCGATGACTTGCAGCTCCTCGGGGTCCTTAATCATGCGCTGCCGCATGATGAGGCCGGCCGCCGGCATCCAGCGGATTCGCCGATGCCCCAGCTTGCGCATAAGCTCCGCGGAGGCGACCGTGGTGCAGTCGGCCTCAAAGCCGATCATGGCTGAAGCCAACTGGCCTATGAGCTTGGCGGCGTCGTGCAGCAGCGGACCCTTGGAGATGGCCACCCGCGCGCCAGCGACCTCCTCGCGCGCCTGTTCGCTATAACGGCCGTCGGTGAAGAAGGCGGGGCGTCCGGCGACCTTGGAGTATCCAGTACCCGCCGCTCTTACGCCCGATGGGTTGCAGCGGAAGAGCAGTAGCCCGTGGCTACCGGTGTAACCGCAAAGGTAGCGCAGGCTGGCCGGATGCGTGACCACGAAGCCGTCGAGGTGCTGGCCGTCCAGGGTCTGCTGGAATTTCTTCTGCCGCGATCCATAGTCCATATACACAACAAGGCCGGAGCTTTTGGCTCCGGCCTTTTCACAACCCAGGGGGACGAGAAGGAATTAGTGGTTCAGCTTGCGCCGCAACACGCCTGCAAGAGCCAAAGCTCCGGAGCCGAAGAGCAGGATGCTGGCCGGTTCAGGAGTGGTACTTTCCGAGAACTGGTTCGTCACCAGGGAAAGGGTCGCGCTGCCATTTGTGCCAGCGTCGATCAATACGTCCTTTTCTACGTCAACCTCGGTTACTCCCGCGAAAGAGACTTCGTCATAGGCCTTGAATCCCCCAGAATTGGAGTAAACCTCCAGCGTCTTGGTTGTTCCGCCGCTGCAAGCGGGAAACACGGCTCCCAAGCAAACGGTTTCGTCAACCGTTATGGAACCAGTTCCCGTAGTTCCAAAACCGCCAATGGAAAGGCTGACGTCGGTGATCGGGTGACCACCTGGGTTGACGTTGACCTGGAATTCGAAGAAAGAATCCCGACCCTGTACGCCGCTCAGTGTTGACGCCAACCAGGGCGCATTAAACTGGAACCCCGGATTCAACGGAGTGGTGATGGGGGTAACTCCTACGCTGCCAGCCTGAATTTCAAATCCCGGCGGACTTGAGGTGGACGTGTAGATGAAATGGCTAAACGTCTTGTCGTCGATTGTGCAGCTAAATCCTGTGCCAAGATATGTGATCATGTATCCACCCGATGGACAAGGACTGGCGAACCCAATGCCTGACAGCAGGGCGACACACGCGATTACCAGCAACGCTGAAAACCATTTGTTTTGCATAGCCTAACTTCCTCCAAAGCCCATTCTGAGCTGTGTGGCTTGGCAGCCGTAACACTCCGGGTGCAAAAGTAGCGTAGGCCAAGCCTGCCAGTACTAGAGCAATCTTCCTGCCAAAGCAGCCCGCCGTAAGTCACGCAAAGTAACCCGGTTGGTTCAGCTTCGACATCCCCAAGTGCAACTTTTTGCGCTATTGGGATAAGCCATTTCCTCGTCTCTTCCTTGTAAGGCACCCGTTTTCACCACTTTAATGCTGGGTTATTGGCAACGGCTGCGAAGTCTGTTTGCGAGCGCGGTAAATATGGCGTCCGCCGGGATGATGGGCGATGGCATCGGCATGTACCACGTAGGTGCCCAGTCCGGGAGATGAACTGAACGGAATCACCGGGCCGGGCTGCTCCCCGGCCGGCGTGAAGTGTTGATATCCCAGGGTGGTCGCTCTGCCAATGTCATTCACCGCAACCACGACCACGGTGAGATCAAAATCCTGCCCGGTTTGATTTGTGATCACCACGGACCCGGAGAGAATGGCGCCCTGCACGTTTGGATATTGCTTCCACTCGATGGTCAGCCCGGCAACCACGCTGATGGTCATGACGCGCTGCACCTGTAACCGAGGCGCGCTGGAGTCGGCCACGGCGACCGTAAAGCGATATTCGCCCGCAGTCGCCGGCACGCCCGAGATCGCTCCGGGGTGCGCGTGCAGCTTAAGACCCGGAGGAAGCTGTCCGTCGACCAGACGCCACGAGTAGGGTGTGGCTCCTCCGGTTGCGGCCAAAGGAAAGCTGAAGCTGCGCCCCACAAGGGCGCTCGAGGGAGGCTGTGCGGTGATGACCAGCCCGCCCTGCTGGTCGGCGGCGGAGCTCTGCCCATGCACGGCGAAAGCGGCGGCCAAGGCGAAAACCACAACGCCGCAACACGTCACAAGATTACGCATGGTGCGGACCATTATAGCGGGTCATCGGGATAACGATTGGCGGCCATCCCGTCATTCCACTGCCAGCATGAATTGAAACTCCACCTCGCCGACCGGCACGGTCACGCGCACCTTTCGGGATTTTGCCGCCTTCTTGGCGGCAGCGGGATCGCGCGCCAGCTTGCCCATGGGGTAGTAGAAGACGCCGTCCACATCGGCCCGCGGCGGAATGGTGTTGGCTAGGAACGACGTTCGCTCCACGAAATCGGGCGAAATCTGCCGCTGAAGCTGCATAAGTGCGTCAGGCCGGGAGGCTTCCTTCCGGCGCAGGTGGGACACCTCGTCGGAGAATGTCGCTTGGGGTGCGATGCCCGAGTCCGGCTCTGCGTCCGCCTCGGTGATGGACCGCCTGGAAAGGACGGGCGACGCATTGCCCATCTGATTGGCCATCAGCAGGGCACGCATAAGATCGCTGTGCTGATGGTCCACCGTTTCCAGGTCGTCGCCTGCCCCAGGCGCCGGGCCGGCCGCGGCGTTCACCGCATAGCGCGACCAGTTATAGGGGCGGCGCATTTTCTTGGCCAGGTCGGTTCCCGAGATGGCTGCCAGATCGCGGCCCGCAACCGCGTCCTCAAGCCGCACATCTTCCGGCCGCACCGTCACCGAATGCTGGCCGTTGTTCAGGATGCGCACCTTCACACCGAGAAACTTGCGATTGACTACGGAGTGCGCTGCGACCACCACGGTGTAGTTGGTTGCCGAGATGAAATGATAGTCGATCCCGTTGACATAGAAGGTCCCGTCCTCGCGAGGTGCAGGGGGTGAGACAGATGTCTTGTCTTGAGCGCCGAGCAAACTACAGAACAGGGCCGCACAGAGGATGTAGCGCACCGGGCCTCCCGTCCACCCCAAGGTGGAGTCTGAGAGGTAAATCGGCAGAAGCGGAAAGGGCTTAAGGGGCTGTTGAGATGTCCCGCGAAAGAGCTTGCCCCCCGGGGAGCCCAGCCGAGGAGGATCGCGCACCCACGTTCGTAGGGGTGATAGGAAAGAGGGAGGGGCAGCCGCCTGCCAAACTCCCTTACTTGCTTACTTGCTTACTTGCTGCAAGTCTGGCTTACCACCGTCAGGCTGGAGACCTCAAAGTCGCCGTGCTTCCTCTCCCCGGTTTCCTTCTTTTCGTACGGTTGGCTTTTTTCCTCTTGCGCTGCCGATCGCTTGGGAAGGATGCCACTCACGATAACCGTCTGGCCGACGTGATCGGCAAGGGAGACCTTGCTGTTCTGATAAAGCTCCCAATGCTGGTCGTTGGCGCCGATGAGAAAAAATCCTCCGGGTTCAAGACCTTTCTGAAGACAACCGGTTACGGTCTGCTTGGCGGGCGTTTTGTCGTCCGGCATTTGCGCTGCGCCATACTGCGACGCCGCAGTTAAACCCGCAAATAGGATGGGAACCATCCATAAGGAAATTCTCGCGAATTTTCTAAGCATGATTTCTGCACTCCTTAACTTGAATAGGATAACCTCTTCCCCGGGCAGTGTCTATGATTCCCAACCCCGCTGCTCCTGACTCTTATCTCGGAGTATACGCTACACCGTTCTTAGTCAAAGACCCAATATTCCTCCGTTAGTGCAGCAGTCCGAACATGGCCACTCCCGTCTGCGTGCCGACAAACACTTTGCCGTTCACGATCATGGGAGTGATGAACTTGTTGCCCGGTCCAAACTGGTCGCGCGATCCCGCCTGGTTGCTGTTGTACAGCTCGTGCGAAAGATTGGTGGCATCGTAGGCATGCAGCACCGCCGGGCTGGTGTTCTCGATTGCCCAAACGATTCCATTGGAGGTCCCGTTGGCGGACACGCTGGGCGTGGTCCCCGGAAAGGTGAACGAGGTTGCCGTCTGGCTGGTCGGCGAGGTGGACAGTTTCGCGTTCGAAATGCTAAACGCCTTAAGCGGGTGCCCCACTGGACCGTAATAAACGGTGTTGTTGAAATACGCGGGCATGGCCCACACGCCCCCGGGGAGTACTCCATCAATCTCCTGATAGATCGCGCTGTCGTCATTGGGATTGAACTTCCCCATGTTGTCGCGATTAACCACGTAGATGTTGGTGTCCTTCCCGGCTCCCACGGCCAGGTGATGCACGTGCCCTTGGCTGTCCATGAGATCGGGCAAGATCATGGCTCCGCCCGAGCCCAGGTCTTCATCGGCGTCGGATTCCTGCACCGTGTTGTACATGGTGAAGTAGTCGGCCACGGCCAGCGGCGGGCCGAAGGAGATCTTCATAAAGGCGTTGCCATAGTCGCCATTGATGGGAAATCCCTGGCTGTTGAGCGTGGTATCGAAGGTGCCGTTACCGTCGAGAAAATAGAGGGCCTGGTTATCGCCAGCCAGGCCGGCGCCAGCCATCCAGATGGCGCCCTCGTTGCCGTTGGGAGTAACGTCGATCACCGACGTCTGCGCCAAGGTCAGCGAATTGTAAGCCATCACCCAGCCGGTGTAGGGACGGTCGTCGCAATGCGAGGTGAAAGCCAGGTAAATGGTCCCGCCTAGCTCCAGCAGGCCGGCGCGTTCGGCAAATTGTCCGGGGGCGAAGATGACTTGGCCGCCCTGGCTACCGTCGCCGGTGCCGGGATAGGTTGCCGTAATTTCCTTGGGGCCACCGAACAGCTCGGCCCCGGTCCTAAGGTCGAGGGCGTGGAGACGCTGATGGTAGTGGCCCGAAGAGTCTTTGGACATGGCCACAAAGTAGATGGCGCCGGATTGTCCCCGCTGGCGGTCGATCACCGGCGTGTCGGTGATTCCAATTTCCGGCGAAATCTGGCCGCAACCGTGATTGTCGCTGGTGGTCTCTCCGGCTGGGATTGCCGAGACCTTCCAGGTTTGGGTGCCAGCATCGGCATCGAAGTTGTAAACGCTGCCGTGCTCGGTCACCACGAACAGGGTATTTTGAATGCGCAGTGTGCCGGGCAGTTTGTACACGTAGAGGGGCTGCGCGTCCACTTTGCCATCGACGGCGAAGAAGCTGGTCTTTCCGAACGAGGTGGAGTTGACATTGGAGGGCGTCAGAGTTGTCTCCGCCAGATTGGCGCCCTCGCGAGATGGATTGTAGTGATAGGTGACCACGTCACCTGCATATCCCAGGAAATCCTGGCCAACTAGCCGGTCCTGACCGCCCGATTGAGTTGACGCTGCGGCAGTGACCTGAGGTGACGACGCAGGGAAAGAGGAAGCGGTTATGGCTCCCCAACCCAGAATTAATAAACCGGAGAGGAGCAGGAGGGACAACGTTAATTTCGAAGGATTGCGCATCGGTTCACCCCGCAGCGTGGACTGCTGTCTTAGGTGGTAGATGAAGTGGGCCGCCCGAAGTTGCGCGAATTTTAGAAACGAAGATGAACCACAGAGGCACGGAGGAAGCTGGATAGAAATCAAGAACTTCGTGTCCTAAGTGTCTCCGTGGTGAATAGTCTTCGACCTATAGCACTTAAGTTTTATACACGCCTGCTTTGTCCCAAGCTCGCATTTGGAAAAGTCCGCACCGTGTTGCGTTAATCCCAGTCCGACTATGGCCGATATGTCCGGTGAGGCGCCTGAATATGACCATGGACTGTCCGGCCCTGGTTTGCAGCGGCGAAAGCGCGGCAGCGGTGGCCAGAAAAATCCAAATCCTTCATCTCGAAGACGACCCCCGCGATCGCGAGCTGGTGCGGGACTTGCTGGCCAAGTCAGGCTTGGGCTGCCGCTTCGGCTATGCCCAGACGTCGGCAGAGTTCATGGACGCGCTCTCGGCAGAAACTTGGGACGTCATCCTCGCCAATTATGCCTTGCCCGCCTTTGATGGTTGTGCCGCGCTGGACATTGCCCGGAAAATGACGCCGCGGGTGCCCTTCCTTTTCCTGAGCGCAGTCCGGGGCGAGGAAGTCGCGGTGGAAACCCTGAAGCGCGGCGCTACCGATTACGTGGTCAAGCAGAGGATTGAGCGGCTGGTTCCGGCGGTGAGGCGGGCGCTGGCGGAGGCGGATGCCAAGCGGCGCTTTCAGGTGGTGGAGGAGAAACTGAACAGCACGGAACAGCGCTTTCGCCTCTTGATCGAGGGCATCCGGGAATATGCCACCTTCATGGTGGATGCCAGCGGCACCGTCATTAGCTGGAACTTGGGGGCAAAACGGATTTTTGGTTATTCCGAAGAGGAAGTGCTGGGGACCTCGATCCTGCCTGTCTTCTCCCACGGCGGCAGCGGCAAGGAAATCTATGGGCAGCTGGTCGATACGGCACAACGCTGCGGCCACGCGGAAGAAGACTTGGGGCTAATCCGCAAGGATGGCAGCTCGTTTTGCGGCACCGTCCTGTTCACCACGGTTTACGAGGGCCGGCCCGGACTGCAGGGCTTTGCCGTCATCACCCGCGACATAACCGAGCGCAAGCGGGCGGCCCAGGAACTGGAAGAGAGCCGGCAGGAACGGGCGCGAATGCAGGACCGCTTTCTGTCGCACATCTCGCACGAACTGCGCACTCCGCTTACCTCCATCGTGGATTTTGCCTCGCTGATGTTGGAAGGAATGGCGGGAACGGTGTCGGCGGACCAACGGACCTATCTGGGGATTGTGCTGCAGGCAGCCAATCGGCTCGCCGAAATGGTGAACAGCCTGCTGGATCTGTCCCGCTCGGAATGGCACCGGCTTCCGGTCACCCCGGAATGTGTCATTCTGAAGGATCTGATTGGGGAGGTGTGTACTTCCTTCCGGCCGGCGGCCGCCACCAAATGGATCAGTTTGCAGAGTCATGTACCCGCCAAATTACCGCCCGCACTGGCCGATCCGGCTCGCATCACTCAGGTGCTGACTAATCTCATCGATAACGCGATCAAGTACGGCAGAAGTGGAGGCGCGGTGGAGGTGACCGCGCACTATAGCGACGACGAACCCGACTTCCTGCGGGTTGCCGTCCAGGATGATGGACCGGGCATCCCGGCGCCGCACGTGCAGCGCATCTTCGAGCGCTTTTACCGGGTTTCCGATGGCCCCGACACCAACTCCGGGGGGCTTGGGCTGGGATTGCACATCACCCGGGAGCTGGTGCGGGCGCATGGCGGCGAACTGCGAGTGGACAGCAGCCTGGGCGAGAGGACCACATTCCACTTCACCCTGCCGATCTTCAGCCTGCGTCGCCTCATCATGCCGACACTTTCCGGAAAGAACTTGGCCTTAGGCAAGCTTACGTTGATCACCATTGCCATACCGGCCGTGCCCAATTGCTCGGCCGTGGACATGGGACGCTACTTGAGGTCGGTCCGCGGAGTTTTGCAAGGCTGCGTCCATGCCAGCGAAGACATCATACTGCCGCACATCAATGTTCCCGGGCTGGAAGGAAAATTTCACGTGGTGGTCTTTGTAGAACCGGAAGGCGCCAGCGCCATGATGGCCCGGTTTCAAGAGCATCTGGGCGGCTCCATTGAGCTGCTGCCCCTGGAAGGACAGTTTGAGGTTTCCAGCGAGGTGGTGGACTTTTCCTGGTGGAACCTGGAAGACGCAGAACAGACCGGCGCACGGCTGGCCGATGAACTAGGCCGTTTGATTGGACTTACGGGCGAGACGGGAGAGGCTTATGAGCGAGAAGCGGAACAAAATCATGGTCATCGAGGACAACCAGGAACACTTGATGGCGCTGGCGATAAAGTTGCGAGCGCACGGCTTTGAGATTGTCTCCGCCGGCGACGGGGCGACGGCCATGACCGTGGTCAATCGGGAAAAACCCGATGCCGTCATTCTGGATCTGGGTCTGCCCGGAGGCGACGGATTCGTCGTGCTGCAACGCATGCGCTCTTTGAGTAACACGGTGGCCTTGCCGGTGGTGGTGGTGACCGCGCGTCCGGCCCAGACCAACCAGACCTTGGCCCTGGAGCAAGGGGCTGTCGCGTTCTTGCAAAAACCGGTAAAAACCGTGGAATTGCTGGCGGCGCTGCGCAAAGCCCTGAACCAGACGGAGCCGGTCGCGTGTTTTGCCGATTAACCACCGGGTCAACTCTGCGCGCGGCAGGGGACGCCTGATGCCGATGGCGCCAGCGCCAGTTTGCTGGGGGAACGTCGCCCATGCTAAATCGCCGGCTATTCCATAGTCGGAGGGCAAGCTTATTCGTAACCGGGGTGAGCACCGCCTGCCTGATGCTCGCCTATGAAACCAGCAAGCAGGCGCTGCACCCCGCTATAACCCTCTGGACCTCACACTTCGCCACCATCGCGTTCACCACGGCGCTTGCCGTGGCCCTGTGTTTCGTTCTCCAGCAACGAGAAGAACGCTCGCGGCGAGAATTGAACGCCGAGTCCAGGGAGCGCCAGCGGGCCGAGGCCGAGCTGCGGCGCAGCGAAGACCGCATGGGGATGGCGGTGGAGGCGGCCAGGATTGGTTTTTTTGACTGGGACACCGGCCATGACGAGCAGGTGTGGTCTAACACCGCAAAACAGTTATTAGGGTTGGATCCCGAGTCACCGGCCGACTTCACGGTCCTGATGCAGGCGGTGCATGCTGAAGATCGCGAGTCTTTGAGCAGGGCCATAGCCAATGTGACCCTGCAGAAACCGGACTTCATTCATGAGCATCGCGCCTGCTGGCGCGATGGCCCGGTGCACTGGATTTGGGTGAAGGGACGGGGCTTCTTTGACCAGCAGGGCCGGCTGCTGAAGATCTCGGGAATCGCGATGGACATCGACGAGCGCAAGCGGGCGGAGGTGCGGCTTCGCCTGCTGGCGGCCGCCCTGGAAGAAGCGGCCAACGCGGTCGTGCTGACCGACAGCCAAGGCACCATCCTGTGGGTGAACTCCGCTTTCACCCAAATGACCGGGTACACGGCCCCGGAGGCGATGGGAAAGGATCCCAGCCTTTGGCGTTCCGACAAGCAGGATGCCGCGTTTTATGCGGCTTTGTGGAACACCATCGCCGCCGGAACGGTCTGGCACGGGGAAGTCGTCAACCGCAAGAAAGATGGCAGTCTCTACACCGAGGAAATGACGGTGGCGCCGGTGCGCTCTGCAGCCGGCGCCATCAGCCACTACGTCGCCATCAAGCAGGACATAACTCAGCGGAAACTGGCGGAGCAGGCACTGCGGAACGCAGAGCAGAAGTACCGCGGCATTTTCGAGAACGCGGTGCTGGGTATCTTTCAAGCCACGCCGGAGGGAGAGTTTCTCAGCGTGAATCCGGCCCTGGCCCGCTTGGCGGGTTATGACTCCCTCGAAGATTTTCAGAACAGCGTGCATTCCGCAAGCGAGATCTATGTTGACTTAAAACGCCGTGACGAACTGCGCGAGCTGATCGCGGCGCAAAAGGTGGTGCGCGATTTCGAGGTGGAGTTCAAGACCAAGGATGGGAGAACGCGAACTACTTCCATCAATGTGCGCGCCGTGGCGGACAGCGAGGGAGGGGGTTTCTATCTCGAAGGCACGGTGCAGGACATCAGCGAACGCAAGGCGGCCGAGGCGCGCGTCCACTTCCTGGCCTATCACGATGACCTGACCGGCTTGCCCAATCGGGTGCTTTTCGAAGACCGGCTGGCCCAGGCGCTGGCCAATGCTCGCCGGCGCCAGGAACGGGTGGCCGTACTGTGGCTCGATCTGGATAACTTCAAAACCATTAATGACTCGCTGGGACACTCGGTGGGCAACTTGCTTCTGAAGCAAGTCGGAGAGCGTTTGTACAAGCATACCCGCGCCCAGGACACGGTGGCGAAGGCGGGAGGAGACGAGTTTATATTCGCCTTGATTAATCCCGGTCATATCTTCCGCGCGGCGGCGGCGGCGCAGCGGTTCAGGCGAGCGGTGGCCGGTGAGGTCCAGGGCCATGTGCTCAATCTTACCTGCAGCATCGGTGTCAGCCTGTTCCCGGACCATGGCGCCGACAGCGAGACCCTGCTCAAGAATGCCGATCTAGCCATGTACTGCGCCAAGGAAAACGGGCGCAATAACTGTCGATTCTTCACCCCGGAACTGAACGCCCGAGCGGTGGAACGCCTGACTTTGGAAAACAGCTTGCGAGTGGCCATCGAGAACAGAGAACTCTCTCTCGTGTATCAACCGCAACTGGAGATCGCCAGCGGAAGAATTACCGGAGGAGAAGCGCTTCTGCGTTGGCGCCACCCCGAGTTGGGTCTGGTCGCGCCCGACCGGTTCATACCGATTGCGGAGAATAGCGGGCTGATCGTTCCCATCGGGGAATGGGTGCTACGGACCGCCTGCACCCAGGCCCGTCATTGGCAAGACCAGGGTCTTCCCCCTCTGCCTGTAGCGGTCAACGTGTCCGCGGTACAGCTCCACCAGGGGCGCTTTCTCCCGCTGGTCCGGCGGGTGCTGGACGAAACTGGTCTTGCCCGTCAGTACCTCGAACTGGAGCTCACAGAACGGGTGCTGCTCTCGAATACGAAACAAATGCTTTCCCTGCTGCAAGAGCTCGCCCACATGGGGGTGCAGTTGTCCATCGACGACTTCGGTACCGGATATTCCAGCCTTAGTTATTTGCAAGATCTTCCCGTCCGCAAGCTGAAAATCGATCGTTCGTTTGTAAACGCCATGACGCTCAACCCCCGCGACGCCGCCATTACCGCCGCGGTGATCAGCATGGGACACAGCCTCAACCTGAAGGTGCTCGCCGAAGGCGTGGAGACCGAGGAACAAATGTCTTTCCTGCGAAACCATCATTGCGATGAAATTCAGGGGTTCTACTTTAGCCAGCCCTTGGAGACTGACGCCTTCGCGGAGAAGGTACGGACCTCATGGCGGCAGCCAGATTTACCCCGCTTTGCGCCGAAACTTTTACCGGCCCCAGCCTTAGCAGCTTTGAACCATGAAGACGTGCTCCGTTCTTCCCGCTAGAGCTTGATCTGAGTTTCTGTCTGTCACCCTGAGCGAGGTCGCCGCGGCGACCGAGTCGAAGGACCCCTATATCCATTTTCACCTGGGAGGGGCTACCCGGAACTCTAGAACTCATCGGCTCATCGCATAAATTGCTCTGCGGCGTATGATTGCGGATTCCCGTTCTCGCGTGGGGGAGAAAATCGACAGAAAACAGCGCAGCCGGGTCTGGCGCTTAGGAGGGTGTATGAGGTGGCAATGGTTTGTGGCAATCACCATGGCACTTGGCACGGTCGCCGTGGGGCAGCAGAAGTTCCCCATGACTTGCCATCCCTTCAAGGCAATCGAAGTGCGGCATCCCATCGATAGATCCTGCGGGCTCACCGGCAAGGGCAAGGGTGGCTCGGCGCTGCAGGACCAAACCAAGAATAGTTTCTGCGCCGGCATAACCTATCAGTCGATTGCGCAAGCCGACTTGCTCAGCAAACAAGCCAAGGTGGCCGCGCTCCCTGGATACCAGCAATGGTCTGGGGAAAATATGCCGGCCAGCCGCTCCGGCTTCGTGGCTCTGGGCGAGGGCACGCCCGTGCAGTTTGTCGGCTACGTCCTGGAGGCGCACTATGCCGATCTCAGCAGTGGCGAGGGCGTGAATTGCGACGTCAAAGGCGACGAAGCTTCCAATGACATCCACATTGCCCTGGTGCCGCAGTCAGCCACTACCGACGGATGCCAGAGCAACAGCGCCGAGATGACCCCGCATTACCGGCCGGCAAGCTGGACAGTAGCCAACCTCGACAAGGTTGGTCACACCACGCTGGTTCGGGTGTCGGGACAGCTTATGTATGACGCCGACCACAAGATTTGCGGCGAGCCGGGCTTCTCTCCCACCGACAACCCGCACCGCCTCTCCGGCTGGGAGATTCATCCGGTGTACGGCTTCGATGTGTGCGTGAAGCAGGCAGGCGGCGCTTGCTCACAGTGGCAGGCGCTTTCGGCTTGGGCGAAGAGTGCTGCCAAGCCGCACGCCGCAAAAACCAAGCCAGCTTCTCATCCCAGCGCCAGCCAAGCTCCGTCAAAGTAGCTTTGAAAGGCCGCGTGGCCCGCGCCTGGGGCATCAGGCATAGTCGAGGGGAGCCAGGGAGCCCCCAGCATAGGTTCCCTACATCGACTGGTTCGAGAATGGCCCGCCGGTTTGCGGTTCCAACCAATTAACTAAACTTAAGTATTACGCTACACCAAGCCTCCATCAGGACGATCATGCCTTCATCTTCTTAATGCAGACCGGTCGTCGGTGGTGGCCCCACGTGGTTCCAGGGATGCCGTGGTCGCCACGCTGGCATCCCTGGTACACTGCTAAGCTTCGTAGTCAAATGCCAAGCAAAAGATGCGGGCCTCCTACTTGTGATTTGTTGCTGCGATCCAGAAGTTCCCAAAGGTGAAAGGCTGAAAATCGTGCCACACCCAGCGTCGTTCGTGTACCCACAGGGTGCCGAACCACCCCACCGCGTTACGCCGTAGAAGGTACCGTTGCTGGTCTGAAGCAGCGCCGAAAAAGGATTAGACCCGTCGGTTGGGGCCCCGGTGAATGAATAGAACGTACTGACATTGCCCGCGGAATCCATCGCGAAAATTGTGCCGCAGCCGTTGTATTGAGAGAAGTTTTCGTCGGGAGCGGTTACCGAACAAGTTGCATTCCCTCCGATGGTGGCAGTTCCGTAGAACTTACCATCGGCCGCCTGAATCAACGACGAAAAAGGTACACCGCCGTCAACTCCTCCAGAAAAGTCGTGCATTGCGGTGAAATCACCTGTGGAGTCGATTCTGAAGATGGTTCCACAACCCTGATTGTTTGATATGGTGCAAGAGGAGTCCCCACCGAATAAGGTGGTTCCATAAAAATATCCGTCCGCGGCCTGCATCACAGCCTCGTCCGGATTGGCACCGTCATTTCCACCCGTGAATGCGTAGAGTGTCGTCAGATTTCCCGCAGAATCGATTTTGAATACTGTTCCGCAACCCGATCCGAACGCTACATAGCAGGAACTATTTCCGCCGTTCTGCGTTGTTCCATAGAAGTATCCGTCACGCGCTTGGATCAATTGAGATTCGGGCCCGTAGCCGTCGGTTCCACCAGTGAACGAATAGAGGGTCGTCAAGTTGCCTGATAGATCAACGCGGAAAACTGTCCCACTGTCATCAGCTCCACCGCTGAACGTGGTGCCATACAGATACCCGTCGGTTGCTTGGATCAGGCCCGACAGAGACCCTGCACCATCACTACCGCCAGAGAAGGAATAAACGGTGGTTAGGTTGCCGGAAGAATCCATCCTGAAGATAGTTCCTTCTTCATAGGCGCCACCGTACTCGGTCGTACCGTAGAAATTCCCGTCACTTGCCTGAACCAGAGCCCCCAAGGGGTTAGCTCCTTCAGGCCCCGAAAAATCGTGCAGGGAGACAATGTTCCCGGACGCATCCATCCTTAAAACAGTGCCTTCCCAGTACGCGCCGCCAAGCTGGGCCGTACCGTAGAAGTTGCCGTCGGTCGCAAGAATCAGCGGTGCGGAAGGTGCTGCACCATCAGTTAGGGTAATCGTGGAATAGGCGTTCGGGCCAATCGTAATCATTGCCGAGCCGCTGGCTCCCGGATCGACTTGGCTCGTGGCCGTCACGGTCACCACATTCGGACTTGGCGCGATGATTGGGGCTGCGTAGAGTCCGGCGGCAGTAATGGTCCCTAGCGTCGAATTTCCACCGGGGACACCATTAACGCTCCACGTGACGGACTGGTTCGGCGTGCCAGTTACTGTCGCAGTGAATTGTACAAACCCCCCATCAGGAACCTGCACTGTTGGCGGCGAGACAGTAACAACAATGCCACTGCCTGGGGTTACGACAAACAGCAAGGGAGCGGAGCTGGCACCAGAGTGATCGGGGTTGGTGACTACGATGGAATACGATCCCGGCGTTGTTAGGAGCCCACTCGGAATCACAGCCGCTGCATCGCCGGTGTCCTGCCAAGTGGTTTGTAGCTGGGTGCCGTTAAATGTCGCAACAATTCCAGGAACAAAATTCGATCCCGCCAGCGCTACGTTCACATCTGGGCTTCCGGCTGGTGCCGTATTAGGTGTTATTGACGAGAGCGTGGGAGATGCAGCCGCCGTCGAAAAAGGGCCTCCGGCGGACGCGATAACATGATCCGTCTGGAAGAGGCTCCCAAACTGAAAATCTCCGAGATCGACGCCTAAGATCTGGACATGGATGCCGACCGGACCTTCAAGCCCTCCGGTAAGAGACCACCAAGGGTTCGAGTTTATGTCGGCATCGAGCTGAAGATATCCATCGGGATTGAAATAAGGGCCGACGACACCGTACAAATCCAAGCTTATGTTGCCACCGGCGTAAGCCTTAGCCGATGCATTTGCATCAAGCGCCGGTGGATCGAAGGAAAAGTTTAGGACTGGCTGGAACACGGGAGACCAGGTTCCGGAACTGTACATCAACCCGCCGGTCACAGACGCAGCTTCAGCAGCTTCGGTGCTCATACCCGCCTGCAAGTTGCCACTGATGCCGTAGACAACCGTGACCGTGGGCGTCACAACCACGAGAATGGGTGGAACTGTGGGAATTGTGATAACAAAAGGATCGAATGATAGCAAAGGAAAGTCGCCGTCAGCCTGAAAGTTCCCGTCAAGAAAACGACCGTCTAGGGTCAAATCTGAATACTGCCCAAACGTGGCCGTCGCGGTAAGCGAGTTGAGCGTCGGCTGCCAGCCGAGAAAGCCGCTTCCAATCAAATCGATCGAGAAATTGAAACCTGAGCATATCTCTACTTGGCCGCTGAGGGTTAAGCCTGGAACCAACTCCCCATCTATAGACTTCTGTATATCGAATACCCCAAGAGGAATGCCGTTGCACGGGTCGGATAAATCGTTTGGACCTGACTGAAACCTTTTCCTGGCTGGAAGCGAGAGACTCGCTCCTTTGCGAAAGCGAACCCCCTTGGGGAGATGTATCGCTCGGATGTGTTGTGGGCTCAGGGTTTGCTGAAGTTGGACGCTGAGCCGCTGAAATGCATCGGCGAGAGTAGCAGGCGCAACGGAGACGGTGATTTCACCGCCAGAGATTTCGACCGAGAGCACCCTTTTCAAGAGCCCCTCTGGGGCGGGACCATCCATGGCCGTGTTCGGAACAATTAGGACATCGCCTGGTTGCAATGAACGTCCGACTTGGCTTGACGATGACATTGTAAGAGTGTTGCCATCTGAGGACACTATGAGAGTGGACAGTCCAGCTTGATCGAGTACCTTCGTCGTAGCTGGAACAACATTCCTGTAGTCGATAGTCACCGTCGTTGTCTGAAGTTCATAAACATCTACGGTGAAAGTGCTCGTCAACGGACAATACGTACTCCCGCTTACCTGTACGTTATTCGCCACTACCGTGTATGTACCGGGAAGTACCAGAAGCGATGTCGTGAATTGGACGGAGTTATAGTACCCTCCAGGACCGGTAATCGTGATATCTCCCGACACGCCTTGTGGAAGGTCTGTAACCACGATATTCAGGACGCCATCCCCACCACCGTTGATAGCAATACTGAGTTGCGCGGTGGCGCTCACGTGCGGGGTCTCCCCGTCCGTCACCTGCACGGTGAAGTTCGAGGTCCCGGCCGTGGTGGGCGTGCCCGAGATCACGCCGGTGCTGGGGTTCAGACCTAAACCAGGCGGCAAGGTGCCGGAGATGATTGCCCAGGTATAGGGATAAACTCCGCCGATGGCTACCACGGTTGCGCTGTAGGCGGTGCCCGCAGTACCGGAGGGTAACGATGTTGTCGTGATGCTCAACGGCACCGCCGGTGTAATGGTGATGCTCAGTGGCGTGGTCGCGGTCGCAGGCGGCGAATTGGAATCCGTCACCTGGACCGTGAAGTTGGAAATGCCCGC
>PLBW01000053.1 GCA_003135475.1 Acidobacteriaceae bacterium | reverse complement strand
GTATGTGTCCGGTCTGTACCATAAGATAGCCCACCGCTTCAGCGGTGGGTCACGGTGGCCAATCGACCCGAGTCCCCCGGGGACGGCACAGTTCAACCCCGGAGATGAGGCTCCATCATGCACTACGACTTCGTTGCCATTCCTTCGCAGGATGTTCCGCGCGCCAGCAACCCACTCTTCCAGCATCTGCTGGACACCTACGCCAGCGAGACCGACAAGGTCATCTCGGTTTGGCGCTGCTTCGCGCAAGACGACCTGAATTTTCGTCCACATCCCAAGTCGTCCACCGTGGCCGACATCCTGAACCATGAACTGCTCTCCGAGCGCCGGTTCTTCGGCGAATTTGTGGGCACGCCCGAACCATCCGCCGCCGATGTGCTCCCGAAGATACAAGAGCTGAGCGCATACCTTCAGCGCAAGGAGCAGTTGGCGCGGCCGCGGCTCGCATTCTTCGCCGCGCAAACCGCCGACTGGTGGATGCAGGACGTGCCTTTCTTCGGGCTCACCCGTCAACGCATCTGGGTGTTCTGGCGCCGCGTGCTGCACAGCGCCCATCACCGCACGCAACTTACGGTGTATCTGCGCCTGCTGAACAAGCCAGTGCCATCGGTGTACGGACCAACGTCGGACCAGACCTGGGAGGGAGCCGATCCAACCACCTCGGTTGAGGCGGCGGGACGGAAGTGAAAAGAAGTTTCGAGTTTCGAGTTTCGAGACAAAACCGAAGGCAGTTTCGAGTTTCGAGTTTCAAGATTACGATTTCAGGTCCACGGGCAAAGACCTTACCGCGCGGCTAGTATCCATCTTCCTTATTTCGGGTCGCCTGGTCTCGAAACTGGAAACTTGAGACTTGAACCTTGAGACTAGAAACTCGAAACTCGAAACTTGAAACTTGAAACTGCCTTACCGCACCTTGGCGTACAGCGCCTGATCGAGGACCACCCCGTTCTTGATGGCGCTCCGCCGCATGATGCCCTCGCGTTCAAAGCCCGCCTTTTCCAGAACGCGTATCGATCCCACATTGTGGGAGAACACCATGGCAAATACCCGCGTTAGTTTGTAGTGGTCCAAGGCCCACTCCGAGGCAGCCTGTACGGCGCGGGTCATCCAGCCGCGTCCCCAGTAGGGCTCTCCAAGCCAGTAGCCCATCTCCGCGCTAAGCCGCGCAATGTCGGTGCCCAGCTTGAATCCAATGCCGCCGACCGCCTCGCCTTCGTGCTCTACTGCGAACGAAGTTGGGACGTCCATTGCCCGCACGAAGCTCAAGTAGTCGCTGGCATCGCGCCGGGTGTACGGGTGAGGAAACTGATCGCGCAGATTGGACGCAATCTTGGGATTGTTGGCGTAGCGCAGCAGGGCGTCGAGGTCGTCCTTGCGCCAGGGGCGAACGCGCAGATCGCCAAGCTCGAGCAGCATCGGAATATCGCCCCCCGGTCGGAGCGGCTAGATCGACATCACTTCCTTCTCTTTGCCCTGGGACAGTTCTTCCATCTTCTTGATTTCGTCGTCAGTCAGCTTCTGCATCTGTTCCAACGCGCCGCGCTCTTCGTCCTCGGTGATCTTCTTGTCCTTCATCGCCTTTTTGATCAGGTCGTTGCCATCGCGACGGATGTTGCGGACCGCGGTGCGATGCTCTTCCAACACTTTGTGCAGGTGCTTTACCATCTCTTTGCGGCGATCTTCGGTGAGCGCCGGCACCGGCACCCGGATCAGCTTGCCGTCGTTCATTGGGTTCAACCCCAGGTCGGCGCTGCGAATGGCCTTCTCGATAGCGCCGATCAGGCTGACGTCCCAGGACTGAACCGTGATCAGTTGCGGCTCCGGCGCGCTGACATTGGCGAGCTGGTTGAGCGGCATCTGCGATCCGTAGGCATCCACGGTGACGCCATCCAGCATGTGGACCGAGGCGCGGCCGGTGCGGGTCGAAGCCATCTCCTTGCGGAAGTCTTCTACCGCCTTGTCCATGCGCGCCTTGAGCTGAGCAAAGCTGTCCTTCAACGCGGGAATTGCCGCCATCGAAACTTGGGCCATACGCGGTTCGCCTCCGGGATGAAGTCAGAAACGTTTGATTATAACCTCAGGCATCAGCTTGAAGCGGGCACAATGCCGCCGACGGTTGGATTATCCCTGGTTGACCAGCGAGCCGATGCGCTCTCCCATCACCACTCGCTGAATGTTGCCCCGCTGATTGAGATTGAAGATGANNATCTCGTCGAACATGGTGGCGTCTTTCACCAGCACCGGATCGTCGGAGTAGATTCCGTCAACCTTGGTGGCCTTCAGGATGGCATCTGCCTTGATCTCCATGGCACGCAGCGAAGCAGCGGTATCGGTCGAAAAATAGGGGTTGCCGGTGCCGCCGGCGAAGACCACGACGCGGCCTTTCTCCAGATGGCGGATGGCGCGGCGACGGATAAAGGGCTCGGCCACCTGGTTCATCTCGATCGCGGTCATGACGCGGGTGAAAACGTTTTGCTTCTCCATTGCGTCCTGCAAGGCAAGAGCATTGATGACGGTGGCCAACATGCCCATGTGATCGGCGGAGACCCGGTCCATGAGTTTGGCTTGCTCGGCCACGCCGCGGAAGAAGTTGCCGCCGCCCACCACGATCGCGATTTCGATTCCCAAGCGATGCACCTCGGCGAGTTCGGCGGCGATCTCGTGGACCCGCGTATTGTCCACGCCGAAGCCCTGGCCGGCGGCCAGAGCCTCACCCGAGATCTTCAGGAGGATGCGTTTGTAAACCGGGGTGCTCATTATTTTATTGGCAAGCTGGAGACTTGCTGATTCAGTTTAGCAGGAACGATTGGGACTCAGGGGTCCATACACCCTAAACCAGCGCAGGCAAGAATTAAGGGCTGCACCGCTTGGCTGTAGAAAATCCTACGTTGATCCAGAGTTATCTTGGGAGCAGGGATTGCATTTGAAAGTAAGTTGTACAAAATGTACAATTTGTACGATATGTCCATTAAGCTTACCACCAGCACCGCCCGAGCCCAATTTGCCGATCTCGTCAATCGCGCCGAATATGCCGGCGAGCGCACCATCGTGCACCGCAGAAACAGACCCGTGGCCGCGGTTGTGCCCATTGAAGACCTCAAGCGGTTAGAACGTCTTGAGGATGAGATTGATCTCGCGGAGGCGCGCAAGGCAATGAAAGAAAAAGGAAAGAGTATTCCCTGGTCGCAGGTTAAGAAAGAGCTGAACCTCTGAATGCGATGGGATATTCCGTCGAGTTCCGCCCTTCGGCACTCAAAGCGTTGCGGCACATCGCCCCTTCTAACCGAGCTCGAATCTCTAAAGCAATAGAAGCCCTGGCAGAAAACCCGTATCCTGCCGGTTCCAAGAAACTAGCAGACGAGGATGGGTTTTGGCGCATCCGCGCGGGTGACTACCGCGTGATCTATACAGTCATACAGAAGAGATTGGTTGTCACGGTGGTCAAGATCGGACACCGGCGCGAAGTCTACCGCTAGATCGCGAGCTATTTGGGAAGCCTTGCCCCGATACAAAATGATTTAGAGGAGACAGCTTATCGTTAAGACCAGTGATGTGCTCGCGCATTGGATTGCCGAATGGCGGTTCACTTCAAATGCGCTGCCGCCTCGACTGCCTTCGGCCCGTCCGATCCAGCCTGCCGCGGTTTCGCGACCACCGGACCATATTTCGGTTTGATCTGGTGACATGATGGATCGCAGTAAACGCCTTGATGCGTCTTGTCGGTTTCAGGGTCGGGCATGGGCGAGGCGACGGCCGCTTCACGATCGGCCTCCAGCTCGCGCTCCACGTCTTCAATCAGCTTGTGATTGTCCTCCGCCGTGAGCCACCGCTTCACGTTTATCAGGTAGTTCTCGAAGCGCGCGATGGGATCGCGGGCGCGCCAGTAGTCAACGAGCTTGGCCGGCACGTACTGCGCGGCATCGTGGATGGCGTGTCCTTTCATGCGCATCATCTTGGCCTCGATGAGGGTGGGGCCTTCGCCGCGATGGGCGCGTTCGCACGCCTCGTAGGTTGCGTCGTAAACCTGGCAGGGGTCGGTACCATCCACAATCACTCCGGGAATTCCATACGCAATGGCCCGCTCCGCCAGGTCCTTCACGCAAAACTGCATATCGCTGGGCGTGGAGTAGCCCCACAGGTTGTTCTCGACCACGAGCACCAGGCCCAGCTTCTGCACCGCGGCGAAGTTCAAACTTTCGTAGGTGACGCCCGTGGACTGCCCGCCATCGCCGACGTACGTGAGGCCCGCGACATTCTTGCCTTGCAAGCGCGCGCCCAGGCAGATGCCGTCCATCACTCCAATCAACTCACCCAGCATGGAAATCGGCGCGCACACGTTACGCCGCTGCCAGTCGCCGAAGTGCGAAGAAGCATCGCGCCCCCAAGTGGGCGAGTCGCCTTTGGCCATGTACTGCCGCATGATGTCGCGCGCGCTGAAGCCCCGCACCAGCATCGCTCCCTGATTGCGGATCATCGGCCCCAGCCAGTCATCGGGTCCGAGCGCGAGTGCCGAAGCGCAGGAGCAGCCTTCCTGCCCCAGTCCGAAATAAACGCCACCCACCACCTTGCCTTGCTTGTACAGATTTTCCAGGGCGACTTCCATGCGCCGGTTCAGCAGCATCCAGCGGTAGAGGGCGATCGACTGCTCACGCGACAGGTATTTGGAATCGCGGATCGGCGGTGCCGCGGCGCTCAGATCGCCTTCGACGCTGTACTCCAGGCTGGATCCTTCGCCCGACATAAAGATGCGAAACTCGGGATGCTCCAGGCGGTAGTCGGGAATGTTGTAGCAGCGCAGCATGGAGGAGGCAGAATCGTCGCCCCTCTTAGTGTCTGCCGATGGATTTGTTTTGGTTGGCTTGGGCGAGCCGTCAGCCTGCTCGATAGGCGGCGGCGTTTTCGGCGCTTTCGCCGCTGGCGCAAGAGGAACCTTGGCCGACTTTTTCTGCGGGCTGCTGGGATTGGATCGCTTCTTGTCAGCCATAGGTTTCTAGGAAAACGATAAATGGCGGAGGCGGGCGAGGCAAGGGCGATAGGCGGATCTTACGCCAACTCGTCTCCGTTGGTGTGTAGATTGCGCGGCTCCTTCGGAGGCCGCGCCGGTGTGTCCTGATTCGCCGGAGATTCCGCCAGTACCGGTTTCGGCGCCCCAGTAGCCTGCGCCAGCAGGTCGTCGAGCGACTCCAGCCACAGCATCTGCGAGTGGAACACCCTCCCGAAGTTGCGCGATACCGCTGCTGCCACCTCTTCCAAGGTTAACCGCTTTTGCAACTCTCGCTCCATGGAGGTTACTGGCTTGTTGGTGAGGCCACAAGGCACGATGAGCGAGAAGAAGTCCAAATCGGTGCCCACGTTCAGAGCGAAGCCGTGGGTGGTGACGCCACGCGAGATGTGTACGCCGAGCGCCGCAATCTTGGCCTCGGGTTTGCTGTGCAGCGCGTAAGTCCAAACCCCGGTGAGTCCTTTGATTCGTTGCGTGGCGATGCCGAAATCGCCACAGGTGCGGATGAGCACCTCTTCCAGCCGCCGCACGAATTCCACCGCCCCAAGCTTGGGCTCGAAGCTGCGCAAATCGAAGATGGGATAAGCCACCAGTTGTCCTGGACCGTGGAAGGTCACGTCGCCGCCGCGGTCGATGTCGAACAACTCCACCCCGCGCCGGGCCAGGGACTCGGGTGACGCAAGCACGTTGGAGACCTGCGCGTTGCGGCCCAAAGTGATTACGGGAGGATGCTCCAGTAGCAGCAGGGTGTTTTCGACACGGCTGGCTTTGCGCAGCTCCATCAGCGTGCGCTGTAGTTGCAGAGCGGTTTCGTATGGCACCAGGCCGAGATTGAGGACGTTGAGGATCATCCGCTATCAGTTGTCCGCTATCGCTTATTAGGTTTCAGCTTACGACATTTCGCGATTCGCTATTTGCGCTCGTCGAGGCTAGATGTTGGATGACCGCTCCACCCGGTTCGAATCACGAGAAGTGCCAATCCAGCCACGGCTCGCACCATGCTTTTCAATGCTATTCTGAGTGTCACATGGGTCTGCGGCCCACTCATAGGAACGAAAGTCAACACGGAGGCGAGGAGATCACGGAGAAAACGCCGTAGAAAACAAAACTCCGTGTCCTCCGCGTCTCCGTGGTGAATGATTTTCGACGGAACCCAGCTCCCACAGCCATGAAGCGCGATGTTGAAGAGCCCCCGGTCGTAATCACGCCCCCAGCGGAAGCGCGCAGTGGCGGACGCAAATTTTTCGGCAAAGCCCTTTTCGCTCTCTTGATCGCCGTGGCAGCCGTGGCGGGAGCGCTTTCCGGATTAGCTTTTGGTTTACTCCACCGATCTGCCCCAAGTAACAGAATTAGAGCAGTTCCGGCCCAGCACGATCACGCAGCTTTATGACGATCAGCAGCGAGTGGTCGGTCAGTTTGCGCTGCAGCGGCGCGTCATTGACACCTACAACGATTTCCCCAAAGTGCTGCGCGATGCCTTGATCTCGACCGAGGACAAGGAATTCGAGCAGCACTGGGGCGTGGATGTCTGGCGGGTTTTCGGCGCGGCCTGGCGCGATATCCTGCTCGACAGCCGGGCGCAGGGCGCCTCGACGCTCACCATGCAGCTGTCGCGCAATCTTTTTCTTTCACCCGACCGCAATTTTCGGCGCAAGATGCAGGAAGTAATGCTGGCCATCCAGATCGAGCGGCGCTTCACCAAGCCGCAAATCTTTACTTTGTACGCGAACCAGATCTACCTCGGCCACGGCGTGTACGGCTTCGAGGCGGGCGCGAACTTCTATTTCAGCAAGAAAGCCAAGGACCTCACCCTGGAGGAAGCGGCTGTCTTGGCGGGACTCCCCAAGGCTCCGAACGCATATTCGCCGATCAACAATCCAGAGCGCGCGTTGCGTCGGCGCAACCTGGTGATCAATAACATGCTTGGAGGACGGCAAGATAACCGCAACCGAAGCGCAACGCGCCAAGAGCGCACCGCTGAGGCTTAACGTTCAGACCGAACCGAACGACATAGCGCCGTACTTTGTGGAAGAAATCCGGCAGTACCTGGAGAAGAAGTACGGAACCGAGGAGGTCCACGAGGCTGGGTTGCGGGTTTACACCTCGCTGAATCTGGAGATGCAGAAGGCCGCGCAGCAAGCGGTGCGCGATGGCCTCGCGGCTTATGAGCGACGCCATGGGTGGAAGGGCAACCTGCTGAACGTGATCGCCAACGGAGACTCGCTCGCGACTTATCATCACGTGGATTGGGACGGAAATATTGCGCCGGGCAGCTACGTTCACGCTCTGGTTACCGAGGTTGATCCGCAATCGGCGACCGTGAAGTTCGGCAGCTACGAGGGCCACCTGGGACCGGTTGAGATCAAGTGGACGCGCTACACGTCGCCGCAACAGTTCTTGACTCGCGGCGATCTGGTGTATGTAAAGGTCATTGCCCTGAATGGCCGCGACAGCCGCGCATCGCTGGAACAGGAATCGGGAGTGCAAGGCGCATTGCTGGCGCTGGATAACTCCACCGGCGACGTGAAGGCCATGGTCGGCGGGCGTGACTTCGAACAGTCGAAGTTTAATCGCGCTGTCCAAGCCGAACGCCAGGTGGGCTCGTCGTTCAAGCCTTACATCTACACCGCAGCCATCGATCAAGGACTCACGCCTGACGACACCGTGCTCGACGCTCCGGTGACGTTCAGCACGCCGTCGGGTCCATACACGCCGCATAATTATGACGGCAAGTTCGAGGGCGTCATCACCTTTCGTCACGCGCTTGCCGAGTCGCGTAACATTCCCGCGCTGAAGGTGACCGAACGCGTTGGCGGCATCAAGACGGTCATCGAGTATGCCCGCAAGTTCGGTATCACCTCGCCCATGCCCGCCTATCTGCCGATAGCGCTGGGCGCAGCCGACATTACGCTGGCCGAACAGACTGCCGCGTTTACCACCTTTCCTAACGACGGGGTGCGCGTCATGCCTCGCTACATTCGCAAGGTCACCGACTACGACGGGCGCGTGCTGGAGGAGAATTATCCCGAGGTGAAGGACGTGGTGAGCGCACGCACCGCGCGCATCATGACCTACATGTTGCGTGAGGTGGTGCTGCACGGGACCGGCTACGCGGCCAGCAAGCTTAAACATCCGCTGGGCGGTAAGACGGGAACTACCAACGATTTCACCGACGCGTGGTTCATTGGCTTCTCACCGTCGCTGACCTGTGGCGTATGGGTTGGTTTCGATGAGAAGAAAACCCTTGGCAACAAGGAAACTGGGGCGGCTGCCGCGTTGCCCATTTGGATGGATTTTATGCGGGTAGCGCTGCAGGGACGCGAATCGGAAGATTTCGCCGCTCCTCCGCCGACGGCGCCCAACGCTGTCGCTCGGAAGGCAGAACAGCCCGAGCCCGCCGCGGGCGACACTGAGGACCACTGATGCGCCGCTTCTTTCGCTATCTCGTGCGCGTGTTGGTGCTGATCGTAGTGTTTATGGCGTCGGCACTGACGGCAATGCGCTTTGCCATCCACGGCCGCCAGACCACCATCCCCAAAGTGGTTGGCATGGCCCCTCTCCCGGCGGAGCGGTTGCTGGTCGATCATGGGCTGGTACTGGAACGCGGTGACCGCTTCTTCAGTTCCGACGTGCCGGAAGGCCGGATCATGTCACAAGCGCCTCTGCCGGGAGTACTGGTGCGACGAGGGTGGCGGGTTCGCGTCGCCGAAAGCATGGGACCGCAGCGCATGGTCATCCCCAACCTCATCGGAGGCAGCGAGCGCGCCGCCGAGATCAATATCCGCCGCCGCGGCCTGGAGCTGGGAAGCATCGCCAGCGCAACCATTCCAGGTGGCCCGACAGATCAGATCGTGGCCCAGAGTCCGCCGGCCAACGCGACAAACGTATCCGCACCGAAGATCAGCGTCTTGCTGGCCGCGCCGGAGGAGCGCAACTCCTTTGTCATGCCGGACCTCGTCGGGCGCGGCGAAGATGACGCGGTTAACGCCATTGTCGGCGCCGGACTGCACGTGAGCACCATCGCGAGCCAACCGCTTACGGCTGGCGAAAGCACTTCCACGGAGGCTCCGGCTCGCCCTAGCCGCACGGTGCTGCGTACCACGCCAGCGGCCGGCCAGAGGGTGTATGAGGGCCAGGGGATTGGGCTGGAAGTGACGAGGTAGCTGTTAGCTTTAAGCCTTTAGCTCGTAGCAAAACGATTCGCGGCTTTCGTGCTTCTTCGAACAATAGATCGAGCGTTCTGGTAGTAGTCAGAAGAAGGAAGCCGGAATGCCAGATGCTAAGAGCTAAATGCTAAGTGCTAAGTGCTAAGTGCCAAATGCTAAGAGCTAATTGGTAACGGCTAAAAGCTGCTTTCAAACACCTGTCCGTTGTGCATCACGAATTTCACCCGTCCCAGTTCGCTGATGTCTTTCAGCGGGTCGCCCGAGACGGCGACCACGTCGGCGTAGGCTCCGGGCGCGATGACGCCAATCTGTCCGGTCATGTCAAGCATTTCCGCTGGCCTGATCGTTGCCGCGCGGATCGCCTCCATTGGCGACATGCCGAACTTCACCATGTACGGAAATTCCTGCGCAATCGGCTCCGTCCACGGGAAGCCGCCCACATCGGTGCCGAAGACGATCTTGATCCCAGCCTGCAGCGCCTTCTTGAAAGACTGTTCATGTTCAGCGGCTCGGGCGCGGTCGCGTTGCCCTGCGGGCGTGTTCTCCGGCGACCAATCCGTGTAGTAAATCGAGATGGTGGGGCAGTACCAGGTGCCTTGCCGCTTCATCTGCGCGATGGCCGCATCGTCAAGCCCGAGCCCGTGCTCGATGGAGTCACACCCGCCGTCCAGCGCGCGGTGCAAACCCTCGCCGTTGTAGGCGTGGCAGGCGACCTTGTGCCCCCAACTGTGGGTCTCGTCCACGATGGCCTTCAGTTCTTCCACGGTAAGCGTCGGCTGCGAAACCAGGTGGCCGTTCTTGTCGGCCCACGAACGATGCGTCATATAGACCTTGATCCAATCCGCGCCGTG
>PLBW01000020.1:11382-17959 GCA_003135475.1 Acidobacteriaceae bacterium | reverse complement strand
TACAAAAGATCGGTCAGGTCACTATCGCGGTAACGCAAGATTGCTTGCGAATGGGCTGATTACGCCAATGACGGTTACTTCGGGTTGCCCGTCACTCGGGATGAACGATTAACGAATGCGTGGTTGAGCTGCCACCACCTTCCCGCATAGCTCAATTTGCTAAATGGCGATTTTTCATCAATCGAGATATGCGACGGCCACCTTCCGGTTTGCCGACAAACAGGGAGTTATCGCCTTGTGGCTCGAATCAAAATGCTGACTGTAGCTGCCTGACGTCGATCTGTCCCGTCGATCCATGTCGACCCGCCAACCAGAATAATTGCCGCCACACACCAGCAGATCGACCCAGACAAGATGGGCACTGAGACCAAAGGTAAATCGTGGATCGCGTAGCCCGTCGCGACTCGCGCTAGACCCGGTTCGATTGACCTTTGCTCAACACTCCACCTAACATGTCTCAGTGGCCACGCCGTCATTCAGAGACTGCTGTTGCGGATTCTGCTAAGGGAGAAGACCGGATTTTCACCACATCGGACTGAAGAAGACGAGAGTAGACTGCCTCTGAATAAGTCGGCAGGATGAGAGCTTGGACAATGATCTTCTTCCAGCGGCTGACACCGGTCCCGGATCGACGTAAACTTGAGGCATGGCGAAGTCAATGCATGTCGAATGTCCAGCTTGCGGGGCTAAAGTCGGAGAGCCGTGCAGGACCCTTACTGGCAAGGCAATGCCGGAGTCGCATTCTAAGAGAAAGCGCGCTGTCCTCTCGAATGAACATTCTCGTGAGGATTCCAGCCAAGCCTCGGGGCGGATCGTTACAGAGGCCACTGAGAAAAAATGAGGGCATCCGTTGCCGTTCATTAGATGGGTGCTGAGCCACCAAATGACCCCCAGTAGTTACTGATACTCCAGCAGGATTTACGCACAATTCATGCTGCATTGACCTGACCGTCAACCCATTGCACCAAAATTGAGGCAAGGTAGTAATTGGCATGGACATCATTGGCGCAGGTTGGTAGCGATGGCCACGGTTCGCAGTGAGGCGTGGCTGGAATCCCTGGCTCTGCCAGAGCGCCTTTCCGTAGAGGAACTCCCCTTTGCCGCAGCCGACGCAACCGCCGGTAGCGAAGATGAACTGCAGGCTGTGGTGGTGGGTGGTCCCACCGATTGTGACCTTCCTTTAACGATCCGCGAATCGCGCTTCTTCCAGAACATTGCGCGCCGCCACGCCAGTGGCGAAGCGCCGCGCCAAACCCTGCTGGAGTTGCAGGCTTTCCTCAACGACAGCCGGGGAGTTTGGGAAAACAGTTGGATCCGCTTTCCCCAGTCGCGGCTCAGCGCGCACGCGCTTCAGGTTTTCCACGCCGATCTCAACACGCTGCGGAATGGCTCGGTTCGGGAACGCTCCGATGCGGGCCGGTTTCGCTTCACTCAGAATGGCGGGCCCTGGCTGCGCATTCCCCTCAGCTACGCGCTGAAGCTGGCGCTGGCCGATTTGGCCGGCACCCAGCCGCACATGCCCGAGCCCATGCGCGCCGAAGCCTCCCGGCTGATGCGGCACTTCCTGAGCGACAACACTTCGCCGGAGACCACATCGTTCCATATTGTGACGCCGGACGCGAAGCGTTCTTTGGGGGAACAAGTGGCGCGCGAAGGGGCACGGCGGTTCCTGTTCACTTCACTGTTAATTTCCTGGGCGAACCGGCGCTTCGGGTTGTTGGACAGTGGACAGCGCGCCCTGGTCTATCACGCGCCGGTTCCCTCGGTGCATCAGGAAGAGCTGTCGTCGTGCATCTCGGATTCGTTCTACCGCGAGTTGTTCATGAGTCCCTGCCTGTCGGGATGGAGCGACGGCGAAGCCAAGTATGAGTACATGCACCTGTGCCATCAGGTGCTGAGCCGCAGCCAGTTGAACGCGGTGGCCAAATTGCGCGAAGCCGGCATCATCGCCAATGGGCTGATCGTGCTGCCCAGCTTGTCCAACGTCAGTCTCGCCAACAACGGCGTTCACGTCAGCATGGGTAGCCGGGTGCTGGACCGCCATCTGCGATGTAGCTCGGAGTTCCAGCCGCAGGACGAGAAGCGCCTGGGCGATCTCGCCATCAAGATCTACGAACATTTTCTGCCGCTGTTTGTCGGGACCTATAGCGCCGCTCCTTACCGCATCGGATTCACGCAATTTCATCCTGAGCGCCTCCTGTCGTTCCTGCCGCATGAGCTCGATTTCACTCACCTGCGCCTGCTGTGGCGCGAGTGGAAGGAAAAGGCGGACCTCAGCGCCTTCGGGCATCCGCTGACCCCGTACGGGCCGCGCTGGCTCGACCACATGATTGCCCGCCTGTTTCGCCTGCGCGGCGATTGCGTTCCCGATGCGCGGTTGCTGACCTATCCCGTGGCGTGGCTGACTACCGAGCACGCTTCGGCGCTGGATGGGACCCAAGGCAACATCCGGCGCTTGTCGTCGGAGCTGGACGAACTCGGCATCGTCGATCAACGCATGTCGTTTTACATGCCGCTGCGATTGCGCGCGCATGGTCGCGATGGCTACTCAGGCTTTGAGGCGCGCTATTACAGCCTGTTTCCCAGTTACGACCGCGATATGGCGCCGGCTGTGAGCTTGCAGCAATTCCTGTTGGCCGTCGCCTACATGCTGGCCCTGCAAGGCGAGTTGACCCACGAACAGATCCCGGACGATCCCACCTCGGAGAGCGAGCGCCGCCAGCCGTTCTTCTTCTCCGCCGCCGGACTGCCGGCCTTCTACGTGCACAAGGATTCGCACAATCAACTGCTGCGCACCATCCTGCTCAACTGCAAGAAGACACGACCCAGCCGACGCCATCCGGGATACGTGCGCATTTCGATTCGAGACTATCGCCGAGCGGCGTTGGCTTTCCTGCAGCAGGCCGGCGCCGAGTTGGCTGAATCGATGAACATGCAAGCGACGCTCGCCGATCTCGCATCACGCTGTGCTGACAAGCGCCAGAAGGCCAGTCATCGGCTGATCGATAGCGTAATGGGCGGTCCTGCGGAGAGTGCGATGGACCTCGAGGCCCGCGAGTTTAATCGCATGGCGGAAGATTTCTATCGCGATGGGCTGCGCCGTGAATATCTGCGCGAGGCCTTCTCGCATTTGCGGCAAGACCTTGCGGCGCTGGAAAAATCGCAAGGCGACGAGTTGCGGCAGCGGATCCGCCATGGGGTGCGGGTGCAGGAGCCCGCGCGATTCCTGCAAGACGTCGAGCTACGCGTGCCGATTGACGACCTCTCGCTACAGGAAATTGCGGCTCTGCTGAATCTGCTCCTGGTACTCACGGAGCGGGATGCTCGCCGCACTGCACAGGAGTTGGCGTGAATCGCGCCGAGCACCGCTACATCGACCGCGCCACCGGAAACGTGGTGCGCGAGCATTTGCTGGCGGACGCGGTCATTGGCGCGCTGTATTCGCCGGCGCTGGAGAATGCGCCCTGGCTGACACGGCTGGCGTCCAGCCGCTATGTTTCCCGTGCGCTGGGGTATCTGAACTACGACAACATACTGTCGTCGCGCGCCACCGGGATGCTGCGCTTCCTGCGCCAGTCGGGGATCCAGCTCTCCGAGTTCGTCGGCAACCTGTCGGAATACGACACGCCGCGCAAGACTTTCGAGCGCCAGATCCGTTACTGGAATTGCCGGCCTAGGCCTGCGCATCCACGCGCCGTACTCTGCCCCGCCGATGCGCGGGCGTTGCTCGGCTCCATGAAAGAAAGCTCTGGGCTTTTTCTGAAGCAAAAGTTCTTCTCGTTTCCCGAGTTGCTGGGCGAGAGCTCTGCCTGGCAGGGCACATTCGCCGGGGGAGAGTATGCCGTGTTTCGCCTCACTCCGGAGAAATATCACTACACGCACAGTCCGGTATCGGGCCGCGTGCTCGACACCTACTCGGTTGCAGGCCGCTACTACTCGTGCAACCCCAATGCTGCCGTCCAGTTGCTTACGCCTTTCTCGAAGAACCGCCGGGTGGTGACCATCCTCGATGCGGATTGCGCCGGCGGCACAGGGGTCGGGCGAGTCGCGATGATCGAGGTGGTCGCGCTTATGGTTGGCCAGATCGAGCAGCGCTACAGCGCGTACCGATATGAAAGTCCACGGCCGGTCGAGAAGTGGATGTTCCTGCAGGCAGGCGCGCCCAAGGCGTTGTTCCGCCCGGGCAGCAGCACGGTCGTTTTGCTGTTTGAACCCAATCGTGTTCGCTTTGCCAAGGACTTGATCGACAACCAGCGTCGTGGCGACGTGCAGAGTCGTTTCGCGGCGATGCTGGGCGGACCTCTGACTGAAACCGACGTGGCCGTGCGCTCGCTGCTGGCCACGCCAGCCGGGGAGGAACCATGATGAACTTCGCGTTTGTCGCTGCGCTTGCACTTGGGCTTTTTGCGCTCCTTAGTTGGGGCGTACGCACGCTTCCCGCCGAACGCTGGCAGATGCTGGCCGCAGTCCCGGTCGCGAAAGGCGCAGACGGATCGTGGCGCGGAGTGAACCTCACCTTCTACGGGTTCTTCAGCGCGACGGGAACTGCATTCGGCTTCACCGTGATGCTCCTCCTGTTGGCGTCCCTCGGCATTCCGGCGAGCCTCGCGATCCTGCTTGCCTTATTGCTGCTGGTGGTTTGCGTCCCGGCATCGCGAGTGATCGCAGGGCTGGTGGAGCGCAAACGCAATACTTTCACCGTGGCCGGCGCAGCCTTTGTCGCCAGCCTGGTCCTTCCCTGGCTGGTCCTGGCACTGCAACCGCTTGCCGCCAGATGGCTGCACCGCGAGATCGCCGTTCTGCCCATACTCGCCGCGGCTGCCATCTCCTACGCTGTGGGAGAATCCATCGGCCGGCTGGCCTGCCTGAGTTTCGGCTGCTGCTACGGCATGCCCTTGCGTGACGCCAAGCCCGCTCTCGCCCGCCTCTTCCGCCGACACCATCTCGTGATTCATGGCTCGACCAAGAAAGCCGCCTACGCTTCCGGGCTGGCCAACGAGCCCCTGATTCCGGTGCAAGCCATTACCTCGGTGGTGTTCGCCGCCGCGGGGGTGGCGGGACTGGCGCTGTTTCTAATGCGGCACTTTCGGCTGGCGGCGCTGGTTCCGGTGATCGCGACCTGGGGATGGCGCGCCTGCTCGGAGTGGCTGCGCGCCGATTATCGCGGGGGCTCTCGAATTTCCGTTTACCAGTGCATGGCGATCGTGTCGGTTTTGTATCTCGGGATTTTTCTCGTCTTGCTGCCGTCCTCGGCGATGACGCCGGACTTGTCAGCCGCCTTGGCGCAGTTCTCCTCCGCGGCCATCATCCTGCCGCTACAGGTCTTCTGGGTTGCACTGTTTCTTTACTATGGAAGAAGCCGTGTCACCGCCTCGACGCTCTCGTTCCATGTCATCGCCGAGCGCCTGTAAACGTGGACTTCGCGAACCGCCGATTGTCAGAAGTTCCATTTGAGCGAGAACTGGAATACCCGTGGCCCGTACAGCGCGTTGATGATCTGCAACTGCCTGAAGCCTGGTTCGGGAACGAGATAGCAAGTCTGGTTCTGGCTCTGAGCGTCGCCGCAGGTGTTGCCGACGGGTAGGTATTGCACTGGATTCACGCCGTTGCCATTCTGCACATAGTAGTTGGCATGATTCAGCAGGTTGAAGGTCTGCACTTGCAGGGTGATGCTCTGGCGCTCGGTGAGCGGAATTTGTCGTGCAAGTCCCAGGTCGATCTGCTGCGTCCACGGCCCATAAAACGAATTCAGCCCCACCACCGGGCTGGGGCCGGCCCCGTTGATTCCCAAGGCCGAGTTGGACGTGCTTTGGTTGACCGCGCTGTCGTTCAGACTGCTGCCGGCTCCTACACAATTCAGTTGATCCAACGGAATAGTTCCCAAGGAAGAACTTCCGTTAGAGGCGTTGTATGTCGTGCATGCGTTATCGAGCAGAGCCGCATAGGGACGACCCGAGGAGAAAAGCATGACGGTGCTGATGGTCCAATTCGAGAGCAATCCATTCACAAAGGGTGATTCGAAGCGCTTGCCGACGAACGGCTGATAGATGCCCGAGATAACTAGGCGGTGCCGTTGATCGAGCAGGTAGGGAGCATGGGTGTTGCTGAAATCGAACTGGTTGCTGAAGTCGACGCCGTTCGACATCATGTTCTTGGCATACGTGTAGGCGGCTTGTAGCGCGAGGCCGTTGCTCATCCTTCTCTGCAATTGGATGAATAGTGAGTTGTAGTTGTTGATTCCCGGGCTGATCAGGGCATTGATCTGGCCGAGATTGGGATTGATACGCCCCTCCTGCAGCATGCCGCTGTCCAGATTGGGGAGCACCACTTGCGGGCCGTTACATGGCACCTGTGTCGCGCCCGGCGGACACGTGATATAGGCCGTGGTACCAGTTAGCGGCATCAGGTTCAGGTCATAAGCACTTGACGAGATCAGGTGGACCCCGTGGGTCCACATGGTGCCGACGCTGAGAGTCGTATCACGCAGGATCTCGCGCTCGACTTGCAGGCTCGATTGCAGCACGTAAGGAAAACGGAAACTGGGATCGACAATCGAAATGTTTGGCGCGGTGAAAAG
>PLBW01000020.1:0-11366 GCA_003135475.1 Acidobacteriaceae bacterium | reverse complement strand
CCCATTGAAGT
Source organism: Acidobacteriaceae bacterium (assembly GCA_003135475.1). Taxonomy (GTDB): domain Bacteria; phylum Acidobacteriota; class Terriglobia; order Terriglobales; family Acidobacteriaceae; genus Bog-257. Next base: position 11,355 of record PLBW01000020.1, on the reverse strand, counting down.
TTTCGTAGAACATCCCGAAGCCGCCGCGCACTACGGTCTTGTCGAGCGGCTGCCACGCAAAGCCGAATCGCGGGGCCAAGCGCTGATACTGGTTGGGAAACTGCCCGGTCAACGGGAACGCCGGATTCTGTTTGGGCTGGGGATAGATTTGGAAGTCTTCTCGTAACCCGAACTCCAGCGTCAATCGCGGGAGCACCTGAAAGGTGTCTTGCGCGTACAAGCCGACGTAGGGTACCCGGAACGAGAAGTTGGGATTGCCTGAGGCCTGCGAGAAGGAGTCGTAAATTCCCAGGGCGAAGTTTGGCAAAGTGGAGAATCCATAGGTGCCGGCGAGCGTGCCATTCTCTCGTTGGGCATCGGGATCGAAGCCGCCGCCAGCCGCGTCGGTGACTCGTGTCATATTTCCTTCCACGCCAAACTTGAAGCTATGCTTACCCCAGACATAGTCCACCTGGTCCGCCAGCTCCCACTGCCATTCCTTCGTCCGCCCTACGGCGAACCCCGCGTTCCCCAGCTCGAAAAGGGAAGGCACCGCGAGCAGCACGGAAGGCAGAGTTGGATCCACAAGACCAGTAGGAGTCGAGTACTGCTGATCTTGCGAGAAGCTCAGGCGGAAATTATTTAGCAGGTTGCTGTTGAGAGTGTGCGTCCAGCTTGCTGCCGCTTGGTAATCGCGAAGGTAGCTGTCGGCCAGCGTGCTAATTCCGAACAGCGGCGTGTTCGACGAAGTGATCTCGCCGTGGGGTGAGTCGAAACGGTTGAGGTTAAGACTGAGATAGAGTTGGTCCGCTTCCCGCAGAGAATAGTCGATCTTGGAAAACAGTGCGAGGTCGTTGCGGTATCGCGACTGGGTACCCAGGTTGGAATGGATGGCATGCAATGCATTGGAAACTTGCTGCAGATAAATAGGATTCGTCGGATCGGGTTCGCTCAGAGAACTGGGAACGGGCAACGGCCCATTCGGCGCCGGCAGAGCAACACCGAGGGGCACGCCAAAGTCTGCTTGCGTCACCGACTGGTAATCGGAATTTATGACAGAAATTGGGTTGTTCTGCGCCTGCTGTTCGTAGTCGGCAAAGAACCAAAGCTTCTTGTGGACCACAGGTCCGCCGATGGAACCTCCAAACTGCTGCAGGACATCCAAAGGTTTCGCAACGCCGGCAGCCTTGTCGATGGCATCGTTGGCTCCCGTGCCTGAGTTACGGTTGTAATAAAAAGCATTGCCATGAAAAGTGTCGGTGCCCGATTTGGTTACCGTGTTCACGAATCCGGTTGCCCCGCCGCCGTACGCAGCCGAATAGGGGGAGACGGTAACCTGGAATTCTTGAATGGCGTTTTCGCCGAACACGTAGGGCACTCGTTCGCCGCCGCGTGCATTCCCAAAATAGTTACTGGTGGAGTTAGCGCCGTCCAAGGTAAACACGTTGGCCCCGTTGCCGTTGGCGTAGCCGGTGTCCTCACCGCCTTGTTCACCAGCGAAGCTGACCAAGCCACTCTGTCCATCCGGGCTGGCATTGGGTGTCAGCAAGGCGAAATCCGTGTAACGGCGTCCGTTCAGAGGCAGGCCATTCAGTAGCGACCGGCTAACAACTGCGCTCGAACTCGACTCAGCCGTCCGCAAAACCGGCACAGAGGCGGTTATTTCCATGGTTTGGCTGTAAGAGCCAGGCTGCAGCCGTACGTCAACGGTGGTAGTTTGGCCCACGTGCACGGTAACGGAGTTGGCGGCGGCTGTGCGAAAGCCGGGAGCCGTGACTCTAACCCGATACTCGCCTACCTCGAGTGCCGGGAATACAAAAACCCCTTCGCGATTGCTGAGTTGGTTGGTGGTGATGCCGGTCGCCTGTTGTTGCACTTGGACGCTCGCACTGACGATTACTGCCCCGCTTTGGTCCGTAAGGACTCCACGAATGCTGCCCGTTGTGACGGCACTTTGGGCGTGGAGAGTCGAGAAACCCAGACCGCAGAGCAATAGAAGACTGCAGATGAATCGCGCGAACTGGCCCCGGAGACGTGCAATCACGGCAAAAATAGCGTGCGCTGACTGGATCTTACAAAAATACATAATTACCTGCCCACAAAAGAAAATTCATCCCAGTTACGCGCCAAGGAGTGGAGCGCGGGCTCAAGATAAGCTCTGCTCCGAACCGATTAAACGAAACTGTCCTCTCGCATTCGGATGCAGTTAAAACCGCCTCCACCCATCCTTCCGATGATGAGCGGAGGCAGCGTCCGTGAGTCTTAGTCGTCGTTGTCTTTCGGTTTAGGGGCGTTGACCAGCTTTAACGCTGCGTCGTAGAACTCCGCCTGCTGCTTCTTGTACTCCTTCGAATTCAGGCGGTGCTGCTTCGCCGCGGTTTCGTGAAGGTAGTCGGCTGCCATGGAGAGCCGGCCCAGGCCGCCCAGACGATGGCTGTCGCGATCGGGAGCGGAGGTATCCAGCTTGGACACCAGCGACCAGATCTTCTTGCCTTCCTCTGACGGCACATAGTCGACCTTCAGCTTGAAGTTCAGCTTGTCCGGGGTGATTAGGTTGTAGTGGGACTGGAAGAGGTCGCGGAAGTCCGTGGCCAGCAGATCGCCGAGGTTGTTTGGCGGCAGTCCCAGCAACAGTTCTTCCGTCTTGACGATCGAGGCGGTGACATAGTGACGCGTGGAGTAATAGCCCGGTTTCGCGAATGGACTGATCACCACCAGCGGCGAACGGTGGGGATGGATGTGGTCCAGCGTGGATTGGCCGTCGTCGGGGGCCATGAAGATCGCCATCCCGGTATTGGACTGCGCATCGTAATACACCGGGCTTTGCATCAGGTGTTGGACGACCATGCCCACCGCAACATCACCGTCAGCTACCTCTTGAACGGCGGTCGCGGTGTATATGTTGTTGTTCGGACACTGCACGCTGCCGGTGTGTTCGTTCGGGATGTAGAGGTAGATGAACTGCGGCAGAGTGCCAGCCGCCACCATGCGATCGAAGTCGGCGATGAATTTCTGCGCCCGCCGCTGATCGGAAATGTTGAAATTGTATCCGGGATAGTTGTGATCGAGGTGTGGCTCACCATTGGGATTGTTCTCTCCCATGACGGCCAAGCCTGGCATGGTCATAAAGAAGGACTGGCCCAGCCCCTGTACCGGGCTGGTGACATCACCCAGGTTAACCAGCGGGTTGGAGATGTGGAAGTTGTCGGGGTTCAATTCCGGGGCCCCGCAGTTTCCACTCGAAGGATCATTCAACGTCGTGGGCCCGTTGGTCCCGGTGTCGGTTCCGTTAATGCGGGCCGCAAACACGCCATATTCTTTGAAGCTGACTCCGTTGCGCGCCGCATTATTGAAGATGTATCCGCTCTCCGGATAATCTTCAGGCTCAAAGTTCTTGTTCACCAGCAGCCCGCGACCCGTCTTCACCAGAAGTGTCTTCTCAGTGTAATCAGTGGCCGTTCCGGAAGCGGCGAACTGATGACCCGCATCGCTCTCCTCGGAATCGGAGTAGTAGTTCACTGCTGCCGCGAAGTTCTGCGCCAGCGCCTGGTAGTTGAGAGTAACGCCCGTGTACTGCCCGTTCCAGTAGGGAGAACCGTCAGCGTTGTTGTAGGTCAAGCTGGAGAACACTCCAAAATGCCCGCCGAGATTGCCAAGCTTGGAGTCGAAGGTTTTGTTCTCTTGCAGAATGAACACCACGTGTTTGATCTTGGTGGAAGGCGTGCCCCCAATCGGAACCACGGAGGTATCCGGAATGCCTGACATTACCGTGTAATTGTTATGAGCGACCGTGGTCACGTCCAGATGCAGAGTCGGCACGTCGATCTTCTGCAGCGAACCAAAGATGTAGTTGCTATCGGTGATCGGGGTAGAAATGACCCCGGTCGGCGGCGGCGTCCCCTGGCTCGGGTTGGTGTTCGGATTGATGTCCTCGCCGACTCCCTTTGCGTTCAGCACGTAAAGAGAATTTCCGTCCGCGCTCAGAACCAGTCCGGTGGGATACCAATCGGTCGGAATTCGCCCAATCAGCACCGGTTGAGCCGGGTTGTGGGTGTCGAGAACAGCGACGGAGTTGATGCCCGCCTCGGCCATGTACACCCTGGTGTTATCCGGCGAGACTGCCAGCGCATTGGGATACGTTCCGTGCGCGGCTTTGGTTGTTACAGAAGGTGCAGCAATTAGCGGTAGCTCCACATTGGCGATCTTGTTGCCCTGAAGGTCCATGACCGCGATCGTATCGCTGTTCGACTTGGTCACATAGAGCAGCTCTCGTCCTCCACCGCGGACGATGGCGGTGGCAGAAGGGTGGGTGTCGCCGATTACGTAAAGGTCATCCAGCGTATGCCCTTGGTACACGGACCCGAGGAGGCTCAACTGGGAGCCATCGCCTCCTGGGGCTGACAGAATGGAAACGGAAGAGGTCTTCGGGTTGTTGCCGCTCGTGCTGGTGACCGGAACGAAGTAACCATAGACCTCATTATTTGGGATTGGCGGCAGGGAGTTCAGCTTTCCATCTTGCCCGTAACCGGGGTTGTTAAATTTGTATTCCGTGACTCCCCAATTCGAAACTAAGACCTTGGTTCCGTCTTGGCTAACCGAAACCGCATAAGGGAAGTAGCCGACGGCTACGTGCTGCACCACCTGCCCAAGGGTTGTGTTGATAACGGCAACGCTATTGTCGCCATCGCAGGCTACGTACAGAAATCGTCCGTCCGGGCTCAGCGCGGTGCCCGCAGGAAAGGTAATTTGCGCTCCGGCCGTCCGATTGAAGCCCGAGGGCACGGGTGGCTTAAAGCCGTTCCCCTGAACGGTGTTGAAGTACGGATCAGGTGTGTAGTTGGAGACGTAGCCGCTGGTTGACGAGGTGATGGGTGCAATTACGATGTGGCCGTTCGCGCTCAGCGCCCCAGCCGTCGAAAGCGCAAATAGCTTGACATCGTTATCGCCGCCTCCGGAAACCCACACGGTGTAGGGGCCGGTACCCGTGGCCTGCATTCCGACAAAGAACTTTCCCACCTCGTTGATTTGCGACACAACATTCATGGAGGCGGTGTCGATGACGGTCAGGGTATAGCCACCCAGGTTGATTGGGCTCTGGAAGGACGTGTAGGTGTCCTCGCGCTCGTCGTCATTGCTGGTGATCAGGTACCTGCCATCCGGAGTCAGCACCGCGCCCAGCGGGTTCATGCCAATCTGGGCGACCACGCCAGCCGGTGTGACCTTTCTGCCATTGGGCAAAACTCCGGCGAAATAGCTGCCGAACTTATTGGGACCAGCGAACAGCTCGGCGCCGGCATAAGCTCCGGACTCCGAGGTGTTATAGACAGGGGCGACAAATGTTCCCCAAGTGTTCTTGAATTCTACCTGCTGCGACAGCATTGGCAGTGTTGCCGTCGCGATCAGAAAAGTTAAGCCCAGGAGATGTTTCCACGCATGCTTCAAAAACCGCGAATCCATTGCAATGCCTCCCGCCGACAAAGTTCGGCATATCAGCAAACAGGTTGACCTAACACGACCAGTGAACGATCGGGCAGAGCAGCCCGAGACTGTCGATGGTCGCACGTGAACGGGAACTTGGGCCAAACCGAGTGGTTGACGGATTACGGTCTGAGGACCTGTACGCAGAAAATGAGAGACTCGGTTTGGCCACTTAGACCGATGACACGCCAGCTAGATGGCGGGAAGATTAACGCGCGAAGAAAGTTCGATGAAAGCTGGCGGCGAACAACCGAACCGCCAGTCGTCAAGTTGTAATAAACGTGCAGCTTTCTTTCGATCCGGCGATCGGTTGCGATTGCGCAAAATCTCTTGATGCGGCTCGCCAACACTCTTGGTTCGCGCATTTTTAATCTCTTTGTTACCTGCGCTTAACCACAGAGTTCTATAAAGCACCTTGTCGCCAAGGCGACATTGTCTCCCCTTCCAGCACCACGAGGTCCTCACTAACCAACCATGCTATTCAAAGGAGTACATGTATGCGCAAGTCGGCAGAGTCTCTTTCCGTCCATAGCAACGCGCTTTGGAAGTTGATGGTCGTGGCGCTCGGCACCGTTCTGATGTCTGGGACGCTGTTGGCGCAAAACCAAATTGCCACGGGGAAAAAGATCACACCTGCAGGCTTCAATGGAGAAATCGCGAGCCTGCCGATGAACATCATCTCGTCACCGAATGGAAAGTTCGCCATTACCAGCGATATGGGATTTCACCAGGAGCTCTCGTCGATTGACACAGGCACAGGTCAGACGATCGGCGAAGTTCAGTTTGAAAACACTTCGGACGCTCCGCACAACGGTCTGTACTATGGAGTGGCCTTCGCTCCGGGCAGCGGACCGGACTACACGTTGTACGCTGCCCAAGGCGAGAACCAGACCATAGCGGTATTAAGCCTCTCGTCTACCGGTAACCTCACCGTGGTGAGTTCGATTGCCACCAGGGCGGGCGATTTTCCTTCCGGACTTGCCACCGATGAAAATGGTTATCTTTACGTGGCCAACAACGACCCCGATACCTTTATCGTCCCGGGAAGCGTAGCCATCTACAACCCGAACGGGAATGAGGTCGGACGGTACCGGTTCACCGCGAGTTACGGAGGAACTCCGAATTTCCCGCTTGCCATCGCAACTCTGCAAGACGGCAGCAAGACCTATGTCGCCAGCCAGCGCGACGGCGCGGTTTACGTCTTGAATACGGCCGACCCTACAAATCCAACGTTAGAGACGACCATCCCGACCGGCGCGCACCCGACGGGCCTACTATTTAACCAGGCACAGTCTCTGCTGTACGTGGCGAATGCGCACAGCGATTCCATATCAGTAGTTTCGACTAGCACGAACTCGGTACTGAGCACACTGCACTTCCAGTTCAGTACGCTGAATGGATTGTATGGCGCGACACCCATTGCAGTTGGACTTTCTCCGGACCAGAACACTCTGTATGCTGCCATGGCAGACTTAAATGCTATCGCGGTCATTGGTGTGAACGGCAGCGGATTGACTCTGCGAGGATACATACCGGTCGGCTGGTATCCTACCGGTGTGGTCGTGAGCCCGGATGGGCAGCGGTTACTTGCGACCAATGCCAAGGGCGTGCAGACGCGCATCCCCTCGACCGGCTACGTTCAGTGGCAGTTTAATGACAACCCCTGGTACGACCTGAACACCATTATCGGCACAATCTCTCTGATTTCTGTGCCCAGCCAAAGCGAATTGGCCGCCTTTACCAACCAAGTACTGCAAAACAATGGGATCGTTACCGCGAGCCTGGGAGTCGGACCGAATGATCACCGGCTGGATGGGATTGGTCTGAAGGCCGGCAAGATCACGCATGTGATCTACATCGTCAAGGAGAACCGCACCTACGATCAAGTGCTTGGCGATATACCGCAAGGTAACGGCGACCCGAGCCTGGTGCTGTTTGGCCAGAATGTTACGCCCAGCCTGCATGCCCTGGCGCAGCGGTTCGTGTTGCTGGATAACTTCTTCGACGCCGGAGAAGCCAGCGGCGACGGTTGGCCATGGAGCACGCAATCGATGGCCAATGAATATGTAATCAAGAACCTGCCGTACAATTACAGCGGGCGTGGCCGGAATTATGATTTCGAGGGCCAGGACAATGGCTACCCCGCAGGAGGTTTTCCTCCCAACGACCCGTACGGCCACCAGAACTCCCAACAATTCCCGAATGGCCTTCCGGCGATTCCGGATGTCGCCGAGGGCCCCGGCCACCACATCTGGGACGCGGTGCAGGCAGCCGGACTGTCTTATCGCAACTATGGGTTCTACTATACCTTCGGAGTGTCAGGTATAATTCCTGACAACTATCCCGCCGCGGCAGGACTGCTGCCCGCTGGTCATGACCTGGGTGGCGTGAGCGACTTTGACTACCGCCGCTACGACAACCAGTTCCCCGACAGCGAAGGCCCTCCCGGCTATGGGTGCTTATACAACACCGCCGCCTATGGACACTACAACATGCCGAGCCGCTTCTCGGAGTGGAAGCGCGAATTCCAGCAGATGCTCACCCAAGACCCGAGCGGCAACTCAGTTCCTGCGTTCATGACCGTCCGCTTCAACCACGACCACACAGAAGGATATAGATCCGGAAACTTTACTCCACAAGCTGAGGTCTCCGACAACGATTACTCTGTGGGTCAATTGGTGGATACCATCAGCAAAAGCCCGATCTGGCAGCATACGGCGATCTTCGTGATCGAGGACGATGCGCAAGATGGTCCCGACCACGTTGACGCCCATCGCTCGACTGCATACGTGATCAGCCCTTACATCAGGCAGGGTTATGTTGATCACACCTTCTACAACACTGACAGCATACTGAAGACGATTGAGTTGTTGCTCGGGGTAAAACCGCTTACTCAGTACGACGCCATCGCCACTCCGATCCTGGCGTTCGACTCGCAACCTTCCAACGGCGCAGCGTTTAACGCCATCAAGGCCTCGCAAGACGTAATGTGTCAAAAGGTGTCGCGATTGGTGCTGGCCAAGGGGAATCCCATGCGCAAGTGGGCGATCGAATCAGCCAAGATGAACTTCGACGTTCCGGACAGCGCACCATCCGCAAAGCTGAATGAGGTGCTTTGGAAGTCGGTCAAGGGACCGAACTCGAAGATGCCCAAGATACAACACGGGGTTATCACGGCCACGGACAAAGACTAAGCAGTCGGCGCAGTTAAACGGCCTCACAGGCAACGATACTCGCTCCGAGGCAGACAAGCAGTAACATCGAATAGAGACGGGATCCGGCAGAGCTAGCCGGGTCCCCTTTCTGTTTGGCGCGATGAGCGGCTGCTGAAATTGGGCGCTCGGGTACTGGTTTCGGTGCGCCGCGTGGTCGTGCATCTGCCCGCTTCATTTCCTTACCTGTCCGTCTACCGGCGAGTGGCGCTGGGGCTGGGTGCTTTGCCTGGCTAGCACGGCCTTGCCAACCCAAACATCCCTTCCTACCTCATGCACGCGCGACTGAGGCATAGCTCTACCCGAAAACCGCCGTCGCGCAGCTTTCCCACACTCCAACGCCCGTCAGAACCGCCCGTGCGGCCAACATTACACTGCGACCACCATTCTCAGCGCGCACACGCCGCCCAAAGAACCACTCTCAGTACCTTCATGAATAATGCGGGCTAGAGATAAAAGAGGAAAATCGATGACAATCGCTGAACTAGAATGGGAGACTACTAGCAACGCATCTTTTTAAGGACACCACCGATTTTTCTGTTGTCTGGCCTGCACGCGTAGTTGCCGTTGTCGGCGAAACCCGGCACGGGTTTACGCCATCAACTGGTCTACATTCGTGAGGACGAAGCCCAGCGTCCAAATCCCGGTTTCGTTGTCCCTTTTCATGGCCGCGCAACTCAGTAACTCCAGACCGTCACTCTGGAGTTAGTGTTCTGCTAGGTTATTCGGGTGTATCCTCCCGCGTGTTCCGCACCCATTTGGCTAGCACGGAGAAGATGTTCACACCTGCATCGTGCAGGTTCTTAGCGACTTGCACCAGCAATAAAACCGCCAGCACCATCCAGTAAGTGACGTTCATAGGCTCCACTACGCTTCCTGTCTGCTGCTGGGGATAACCTCCAGAGGGACGCCGCCTCTAGTAGGCTTGTTGTCCATATAGTTCCGCCAGCACTCATCTTGCGTCCGCCCGCGCACTCGACCCCACATGGTTCCTCCTTTCTAATCAGTCCTCTCAGGATACGCAAGCGATGTTGCAAACTGGTTAAATTTAGTCAGCTATTCAAAACGGCGACGCTTTACCAAAATTGGCTCTCCGGGCCGATAGCATGGAATTCTTCGTAGGTTAACGCCGTCGTAACACTGCTGTAATCGCGTCGCATGAAACTGTTTATGTTTGCGCAGACCTCAATTTGGTTCCATCGTAATCAACCGTTGAGAGGAGATTTTTATGTCAAAGCAGGCAGCAGAGCATCATCTGAAGGCAGCAGAACATCACGAGCATGCCGCGCATCACCACAAGGAAGCGGCACAGCATCACCAGGGCGGTAGCCATGAAAAGGCTGCGCACCACGCCCACACTGCTCGCGGGCATCATGAGCACGCGCAGCATCATGCTGCCGAGGCCGCAAAAGCCCACGCGCAAGAACACGGCAATAAGTAACAGGGACCACGGACTAGGGGTAGCGCTCCCGCTGCGTAGCAGACCATGAGCGCGTAGCGGAGGTACTCCTTGCCGGAAGGCTATCAATCCGTGGAGCAGGAAGCGATCTCCAGGGAGTTCACCTTCCCGGGGAACTCGGAATCCATGGTGGCTGCCCGCGAGTCGGTGATGGCCTTCATCAAGGAAAACGGTGCCAACGAAGGCGAAGAGATCGACATTTTCGGCGCTCTTCAGGAATCACTGGCCAATGCCATACTCCACGGCTGCCAAAATGATGGCGCCAAGACAATTCGCTGCTGGGTCGAGATTGATCCATCTGCTTTCACGATCATAATCCGGGACCCCGGTCCAGGTTTTGACGTGGCCGCCACTGAAACCGCCGATTTCAGCGTCAACACGACAGGGCATGGAAGAGGAATCTGCCTGATGCGCAGCTTGATGAACGACGTCAGCTATGGGCATGGGGGATCAGAGGTCCGCCTGCGCAAGCTGCGCGAGCCTCCTAGCTAGCCCGGGAGCGAAACGGGATCCTGTGGCCCACATGTCGCCCGAGCAGGTACGGGCCAAGGGCTTGGATGGCCGTACGGACCTGTTCTCCTTCGGAGCGGTGCTGTACGAGAGGGCGACCGTGTTGCCAAGGATGCACAGCACAACGCCGACAACTGCGTCGAGCGCGGAAAGCGCCTGTGCCTCGCCCAAAACTAAGAACGGCCTGTTTCGTTCCGCACGACGCTACCAGTGAGCGGAGCCAGGTGTGTTGAGCATCAGGTCGACGAAGCTGTGTGAAGCCCCGGAAACCGATTTAGCGGATCGCAGCTTGCAGTGCGTGGTTAAACCGAAGAACCTTCGCTGAAAACAACCTCTTTGTCTCGCGTCTCTCGCAGACTAAAGGCCGTTCTTAGAACTTTTTCAAGATGAGTCCTGCTCTTCTCGTCTGCACAATCCAAGCCACTTAGGGCGAACTCAATCGCACTCGCATATTGTCGCTTTGCTTGGAGTAAGGCAATCCTCAGATTCGGCACCGACTTCACATATACCGGATCATTCTTGACGCCGTACAGGACAAAAACGCCCGCGGATTCAGGTACTTGATGAATGTCAGCGTCAATCAAGAGCTGCCTCTCACCAAGAGACTCGATGGACGGTGGTTTCCCCCACATAGATTCCTCGTCCCACCCGCTGTTTGGATATGCGCAGGCGGGTATGCTCTTCCATTCTATCTGGTTGTGGTCCGCAAAAACCTCT
>PLBW01000099.1:57958-67492 GCA_003135475.1 Acidobacteriaceae bacterium | reverse complement strand
CATTATCTTGGAGCATCTACATGTCCCAGTTGCTGGTTGTCCTTTGCCAGGCGCCTGAGGTAGGCTCGAAAGCAGTCGCGCCCCTCGGATGGCTCGATTCTTTCCTCGCCGGGATGGCGAAACTGGCAGACGCAGCGGACTTAAAATCCGCAGGACCGAAAGGTCTGTGGGGGTTCAAGTCCCCCTCCCGGCACCAACAACCTATTTGCAATCAATCCTATGCTGCATCACGACAGCTTAGGGTTGAAGGTCGAGATGCTGAGGGGCTTCATCGTTGGGGCTCTATGCCTGCGGGTTGAATAGTCGGATCACCCAAAACGACAACATTGCTACCAGGGCCGACGCCGGAATGGTTAATATCCATGCCCACACGATCCGGGTTGCCACGCCCCAGCGTACAGCCGACAGCCGGCGTGTGGTTCCTACCCCGATAATCGCGCCGGTGATGGTGTGGGTCGTGCTCACCGGAATACCCGCCAACGCTGTACCGAACAGGGTGATGGCGCCAGCGGCTTCGGCGCAGAACCCGCCCACCGGCTTTAGCTTGGTGATCTTCGATCCCATGGTATGGACGATTCGCCATCCCCCGAGATAGGTCCCCAGAGCAATTGCGGCATGGGCCGCCAGGATGATCGGCCAATGCCAGCGCCCCCAGTTCGCGGCAAAGTCATGCGGCTTCATGACTCCCGCGGTATAGAGTGCGCCGGCGACAATCCCCATTGTCTTCTGCGCGTCATTGCCCCCGTGCCCCAGGCTGTAAGCTGCAGCCGAGAGTAACTGCAATCTACGGAAAAGCTTGTCTACTTGCCGCGGCGATTTTCGTTGAAAGATCCATGAGATCGCCACCATGAAACCGAAACCGAGCAGCAAGCCCATCACCGGGGCGACCACGATAAAGATCAGGGTCTTGTACCAGCCGCCGGGCACGATGACCTGGGGCGCTGCTCTCCAGCCGTGAAGGATCATGGCCCGGGCCATCGCTGCGCCCGCGTAGCCACCGATCAGCGCGTGCGACGAAGAGGTCGGCAGCCCCAGCAGCCAAGTCAACAGGTCCCAAACGATCGCACCCAACAATCCAGCCAGCACCACGTACTGGGTGACGATGTCGAGCTGGATCATGCCCTTGCCAATCATCTTGGCAACTGCTGTGCCCAGAAAGAACGCTGCCAGAAAGTTGAATGCGGCCGCCCATAACACCGCTAACCTGGGCGACAGCACGCGAGTGGACACCACTGTGGCAATACTGTTGGCAGCGTCGTGGAAGCCGTTCAGAAAGTCGAACACCAGCGCCGTCACAACCGTAATAACGAGCAGGACGAGCCCTGTACTCACAGCACATGTCCTCGGCTGAATTTTTGTTTTGCAAGCACGGTGCAGCGCCTCAAGCGCTCTTCAGGACTACCGTTTCCAGCACGTTGGCGACGTCTTCAGCTTTGTCGCTGGCCTCCTCCAGAATCTCCAGCAGTTCCTTCAGCTTGATCAGAGTAATGGGGTCGTAGCCGCCATCGAACAGGCGTCCGATTGCCTCTCGGCTGACTTGGTCGGCTTCGTTCTCCAGCCGGTTAACTTCCACGCAGTGTTCGAGCAGCCGGCCGTCTTTGCTGAGCAGGCCCACAGCCTTTTTCAATTCTTGCGCTTGCTTCAGGATGATGGCGGCCAACACCTTGGCCGACGCAGAGGGCTCCTTGATCTTGTAGGTGTACAAGCGGTCGGAGGCGCTGTAAACGAAATCGAGGACGTCATCCAGTGAGGAGGCCAGCAGGTGAATATCTTCACGGTCGAAAGGCGTAATAAAGGTTTGGTTCAGCTTGATCAGAATCCTGTGCGTCATCTCATCGCCGCGGGATTCGATCTCCTTGATTTTCTGCACAGCGGCTGGCATCTGGTCGTAATCGTACGTCTGCAACAGGTCGTTTAGAGCTTGCGCGCCCTCGACGACATTGGTCGCGATCTCCAGGAACATGTCGAAGAACTTGGTATCACGCGGTATCAGGCGCACCGGAATGCTCCACAGGCAGATGCGGATGTGGGAAGGTCCATGGGAGATGAAGAATTGCGAATTGTTACAGCTTTGTTAAAACAAAACTATCGCATGGGACGGGTAGGAGGGTCAAACGGCAGGGAAAAGAATAGGCAAGATATCTCGTTGATTCAGGCCCAAATCGGTAAGGAGTATCTACAATCCGGGAGTGGAAGCCTGATAATGCGAGAGTTACCGGTTTCTGGGCCTCTGGCAGGCACGATCTTGGATCTACTTCTTGACTGTTTCCTTCTCCAGCTTCTCGATCTCTCGTGTCAGTTGTTCGGCTTGATCGCGAAGCCGGTGCAGGCTTTCAGCCAGCGTGGGGAAGTTCTTCTCGCCAGTCGCTACAGCGGGCGTGGGAGAAGGAGCAACTGCCGCCGGTGCTGGTGCTGCCGTCAGGTCGGCCAGGGCCTCATCGAAGGTGTCCCGGTAGATCAACCGGTCGCCCATCGCCAGCACCACCTTCTTGAGCTGGGGCATACGAGCTTCGGTTGCCTGAATGTAAATGGACTCGAGGTAAAGGAATCCGCCAGTGACGGGAAGGGCGATAATGTTTCCGCGCAGCACGCGCGAGCCCTGCTGGTTCCACAGCGTGAGGTCCTTGGAGATGTTCTGATCCTGGTCGATGCGCGATTCAATCTGCATGGGGCCGTACATCAATTGCTGCTTCGGGAGTCGATAAAAGATCAGTTTCCCTAATTGCTCGCCATCGCATCGAGCGGCCATCCATCCGATCAAATTGTCCTTGCCGCGTGGAGAAAAAGGCAGTATCAGCAGGTACTCGGGTTCTTTCTCCCCCGGCAAGGTAGCCACGACATAGGTTGGCGTTACGGGCTCCGGCTGTCCAGACTGGCCGAACAGGTCGCGGGCGATCTCCCAAATGTCTTCCTTGTTGTAGAACACCTGGGGATCGCGCATGTGAAAGATTCGGTATGCCTCTGCCTGCGCCTGAAAAAGGGCCTCCGGATAGCGGGCGTGCCGGCGCAGAACGGCTGGCATTTCTGATGCTGGCAGGAATAACTTTGGGAACAGTTTCTGGTAGGCCTGGATAATGGGATCGCTGGGATCGAATACGTATAAAGACATCTTCCCCGTGTAAGCATCCACGGTAGCTTTCACGGCATTGCGAATGTAATTTGCGCCTTCCTCAAGCCCGGTGACGGGAAGCACCGCCGAATACGGATGGGAGAGCGAAGTTGTGTAGCCGTCCACCATCCAAACCAGCCTGCCGTCATCGGCAATCACCAGGTAGGGGTCCTGGTCCCAGTGCAAGAAACCGGCCAGGTGCGCCAATCTTGCTTTTACGTTGCGATAAATCATCATGCGACTTTGCCCAGTCAGATAGCCGGTAAAAACGATGTTCGGCTCGCCCTGGGAAATCGCGGCGGCAACCTTCAGAGGAAAAGAACCGACCGGGAAGCCGCCTGTGCCCTGATAGGTCGAATACTTGTTCTGGTCGCCGGAAGGATAATCGAACTCTTCGCGGGCGGTGTGAACAAAAACTGGGTCCTGGGTTCTCTCGCCAAAGTAGATCTCCGGCCGGGTAAGCTGAAACCCAGGCGATTTGATCTCCGGAGGGGCGTTCTCGATAAGCAGCACGGGCAGGCCATCGGGCGTAATTTTGTTGACCTCGGCTACGACTACGCCAAAGCCGTGCGTATAAATGAAACGCGGATTGATCCAGCTCTCGCTGGCCTCGGCGGACAACTGGGTGACGTCAATTTCGCGCGGCGACAGCAGTATCTGCTTGATGCGGCCATTGATGAAATAGCGGTCAACGTCGGTTTGGGGGAACGTGTAATAGGGGCGTAGCGCTTGGATCTGCGTGATGGTTGCGCCGTATGCCCGCAGGTCCCAGAGCCGAACATTAGCCAGCAATGTTGCGTCTTGCACAGGATCCACGGTGCCCTGGCCGGAAGGGGTGAAAGGGCGCTCCGTGGCGTTCCGATCAAGGCCGAAGGCAGCGGTGGTCGCCTGAATGTGGCGCTCGATGTAGGGCCGTTCGATTGAGATCTCATTTGGCCGCACATAGACGGCGCGAACGATGGCTGGTAAGGCCAATTGCAGGATAAAACAGGACATCACCACGATGACCGCCTGCTTGAATTTCGACATCCAAACCAGCGGCAGCGCCGCTAAAGCGGAAATAATTAGGAGCCAGCGTAGAGGGAGCGTCACCTTTTGGTCCACGAAATCGGCGCCCGTCATGAAGGCGTGAGAGTTGAACAAAAGCTCATAGTTGCCCAGATAAACCCAGGCAGCAAAACCCAGCAATAAGATCACTGCAATGATGCGGAAGAACGGAGTGCGCGTAGCGCCCGGCAAGCGTAAGTAGTCCCCAATGTTGATAGGTCCTGCCGGCCGATCGATCAGCCGGTAGCGGACCCGTTCGAACAACTGCCATCCACGCGCCGTGGACCAGAACAGCAGGGCGGAAAGAATCGCCACCACAAACAAGAATCCGAGCAGGTCCGAATAGAAAGGCAGATCGAACAGGTAAAACGGTAAGGCGTGCGAAAAGACCTGGTCCTGCCAGGCGTCCGAAGGCGCGGTGAGCCCGCGTGACCCGAAAAAGCGCATGACCGTCCAAAAGTCAATCGAGGCGGACGCCAACAACATCGCGAACACGGCCAAGCCGACCGGAACCAGGCGAAAGTATAGAGGGTAATTCCGTTGACGGACCCCGGCGAAGTGCAGCCCACGCGCATGAGCAACATACAGTGCGATGAAGGCCACCAGGGCGCCTACCGCTACGGGCGCAATGCTGTACCACAGCATGCTGACCCACGTACTAACTTGGGCGACCTCTTTCCACCAGTTGTACTCAATGATGAAATTGGCGGCCGTTGGGACTGCCCAACCAATAAATGCCAATGACACCAGTACCAGGATGAAAACGCGGATATGTGAAGGACGCATAAAGCGATCTTTTAGAGTGTCCGGCAGTGGCGCCGCGCTGAAGTCAAGAGGACACATCTTGAGCGACACGACATCGCTAATAATCTAGGTGGTCTAAATCCTATCACGGGCTACATTCCCCGGCCCCCTCCACACCCGAACCTGCGCTCGCTCACCGGGGTACGTGATCTAAGTCACTGACCCTATGTACAGGTTCGACTGATAACTAAAACAGTTTGCAAGCGCGGCGCCGGGCCCAGCGGCCCCCGTTTTGCTGACGCACGTCGAAAATCTGAGAGTGGGTTGTGGAAGTTTCCCTCACCGCTGTCTGCAAAAACTCGGCAGCCGCCTGCTGCTTAGCCCGAAGCCCCCGGCCTCGTTGTCGCTATGTTGGCGGCAAGTTACCGCTATGGGTGACGCTGTTCTTGTTATCTGTATTTTCTGTAACCCAGTGTTATGCAACTGGGCCTACTAGCGATGACTGCCTGGCTTGTCACAGTGACAAGTCGCTAACCACCAAGCGCGGCGGGCGGACGGTTTCGCTGTTCGTGGACCAGAAAAAGTTCACCGGTTCCATTCACGGCTCTCTGCAGTGCACCAACTGCCACGCCGACTTGGACGGCAAAGACCTCCCTCACTCCACGCCTCTGGCCAAGGTGAACTGCGGCTCCTGCCACGGCGACGAGGCCCAACTGTACGCAAAATCGTTGCACGGCCGAGCGGTCGCGCGTGGCGACTCCCTGGCGCCGCGTTGCGTGACCTGCCACGGCAATCATGACATCCTGCCGGTCAAGGACCCGCGTTCGTCGGTGGCGGCGATGAAAGTCCCCTTCGTCTGCGGGCAGTGCCACCGCGAGGGCACGCCGGTCCAGATGAACCGCAACATCGCACAGCACGACATCCTGGAGAATTACACCGAGAGCATCCACGGCGAGGGCTTGCTGAAGAAGGGACTGATTGTGGCGGCCAACTGTGCCTCGTGCCACACGGCGCACTCAATTCTGCCGCACACCGATCCCAACTCGTCCATCAACCGGCGCAACATCGCCGCTACCTGCACCAAGTGCCACGCCAATATCGAGCAGGTACACCGCAAGATCATTCGCGGCGAGCTTTGGGAAAAACAAGCCAATGCTCTGCCGGCCTGCGTCGATTGCCACCAGCCGCACAAGGTCAGGAATGTTTTCTATTCCCAGGGTATGGCCGACGCCGATTGTATGCGCTGCCACGCCAATGCCAGCCTGAAGTCGGCGGATGGACGCTCCATGCTGGTGCGGGTCAGCGAAGTGGCGGGATCACGTCACCTGAAGGTCGCTTGCAGCCAGTGTCACTCGGAGGTGAACGCCTCGCGGGTGCGCCCCTGCGAGACCATCACTCACCCGGTTGATTGCACTTCCTGCCACGCCGAAATCGGACAGCAGTACCAACTCAGCACGCACGGCCAAATGCACGCCAAGGGCGACGCCAACGCTCCGTCCTGCAAGGACTGTCACGGCACGCACCACGTTCTGGGCAAGCACGCTCCGGAATCGCTCACCTTTCCAACCAACGTGCCCGATCTTTGTGCCAAGTGCCACCGCGAGGGCCACAAGGCCGCCCTGGTCTACACCGGAGTGGAGCACCAGATCATTCCGCGATACACGGAGAGTATCCACGGCAAGGGGCTTCTGAAGAGTGGCCTGACGGTGACCGCCACCTGCACCAGTTGCCACACTGCGCATCGGGAACTGCCGGCCTCCGATCCGGAATCGACGGTGAATCCGAAGAACTTGCCGGCAACTTGCGGTAACTGCCACCATGGCATCGAAGAGCAGTTTGTCCAAAGCGTCCATTCCTCCACGGTAACCAAGACAGATAAGCCGCTGCCGGTGTGCAACGACTGCCACACCGCACACTCCATCCGCCGCACCGACCAGGATGGATTCAAGCTGGATATCATGAACACCTGCGGGCGTTGCCACGCAGAAATTGCCAAGACCTATTTCGATACCTATCACGGCAAGGTCTCCAAACTCGGCTACACCAAGACCGCGAAGTGCTATGACTGCCACGGCGCTCACGACATCCAGAAGGTCACCGATCCGCGGTCGCACCTGAGCCGCGCCAACGTGGTTGCGACCTGCCAGAAATGCCACTCAGATGCGACCCGGCGCTTCGCCGGATATCTCACGCACGCCACCCACCACGATCCCAAGAAGTTTCCGTTTTTGTTCTGGACCTTCTGGGGAATGACGGCGCTGCTGATCGGCACCTTTACCGTGAGCGGCGTCCACACCCTGCTGTGGCTGCCGCGTGCCTTGCAGATGCGGCGCGAACTGCGCGCGGCGGAAGCGCTCGAAGCGGAAGCCGAAAAGCACTCTGGGCTGGCAGCTTCCGAAGCGAAAGATGACAACGATGCCCAACAGTAAGCCCCAATCGGCAGCCACGGTGGACTACGAGGCGGGAGCAGTGACAGCACAAGAGTCGCCGCTCGCCAAGGTTGGGTCGAAAGCAATTCTGGCAGTTGATCGGCGCGAGTTTGTCCGCTTCCCTCACCTTTACCGTGTGTTACACGCCTGCATGATCGTCAGCTTCCTCACCCTGGCGGTCACCGGACTTTCCTTGAAATTCTCCTATACTCCCTGGGCGGCGAGGTTCTCGCGCCTGCTGGGCGGCTTCGAGACCGCGGGATATGTCCACCGCTTTGCCGCCATCGTCATGTTCGGCACGTTCACCGCACACGCGATCGGACTGTTTAAGCAGAAGAGCCGCAACCATGCGACTTGGAAAGCAATCCTGTTCGGGCCGAATACGCTGCTGCCCACCAAGCGCGACGGACAGGAGTTCGTCGCCACCATAAAGTGGTTCGTCGGCATGGGACCGCGACCCAAGTACGGGCGCTGGACTTACTGGGAGAAGTTCGATTACTTTGCCGTGTTTTGGGGGATTGTGGTCATCGGCTCCACCGGGCTGACCCTTTGGTTTCCTGTCTTCTTCACCCGGTTCTTGCCGGGATCGTTCATCAACGTGGCCACCATCATCCACAGCGACGAGGCCCTACTGGCGACCGGTTTCATCTTTACCGTGCATTTTTTCAATACCCATTTACGGCCGGAAAAGTTTCCCATGGACACCACTATTTTCACCGGCCACATGCCTTTGGCTGAATTGAAGCGCGACAAACCTCGGGAGTATGCCGCACTGCTGGCCGCCGGTGAACTGGAACAGCACCTGGAAGAACCACAACCCGCCATTGTGGTCAAGACGATCCGCGTGTTTGCCTGGATTGCGCTCAGCATCGGCTTCAGCGTAGTGGTCTGGATCCTGTACGCGATGCTCTTTGCATACCGATAGGGAATTGGCGCGCAGTGCGGTGAATAGTCAATAGGAGAGAAGGAAGGCCGATACCTTTAAGCGCTGGAAGCATTGAGTGATTAGTTGTGAGGGGAACGAGCAGATCGCCTGCATGGAACTGGAGCATGTCATGAAAAGACGAATTTCTTGTCTACTTGGCCTTAGTTTCTTAGTGCTGTGGATGAGCGCCTGCTCACAGGACAAGAAGATAGTAGCCGAGGGAGCTGCCAGCAATTGGTTAAAGTTGGTGGACTCCGGCAATTATGCGCAGAGTTGGGACGACACCGGGACCGTACTCAAGGCCACTGTTGCCAAAGACCAGTGGCAAGAATTGTTACTACGCAATCGTGGGCCGTTAGGCGCCCTGATCTCCAGGAAGTTGACATCGGCAGAGTACACAACACAGCTTCCCGGAGCGCCTGATGGGCAGTATGTCGTGCTTCAGTATGAGAGCAGCTTCGAGCATAAGAATTCTGCAAGCGAAACCGTCACTCCCGCGTTGGACAAAGATGGAAAATGGCGAGTGTGCCTATACGTCGTCAAGTAAGGCACTCTCATCCAGAACGTGTTTCAAAAAGTAGTCGCGGGTCTGGCTTGTGTCAGGGCACGACTTCTAGTCGTGCCGCCACTGCGCTCCAAGAGAACGGCTTCAGCCGCTGAGGTCGAGGTGATAGGTGCAGGCATGACTGCCCCGCCCTAGCCAAAAGCAGGCTAGAACGGGGCACCCAGATTAGGATTTTTGCGCGCATCTACTGCACTTGGCCGGGGCACCCGGCGTACTCCACCCATCGCCTATACACCAGATGTGAAACTGTATATGGAGAACCGGAACAACGGCGTGGTTGAGGACGACACCGGCCAGATGTCTGTCTGATACGCCAAATCTGTGGAAACCACGCACCAGTCGGAGGTTGCCAGCTAGTATGGATATGGTATGGCAGCCGCGGGTTGACCGGATTTGGTGCGCAGCCTAACATAACCGCCAAATGGAAACCGCGTCCCTGGGGATGATCGGCCAGACCGTTTCTCACTACCGCATCGTCAGCAAGCTCGGTGGTGGCGGCATGGGCTTGGTATACGACGCGGTCGACCCGCGCTTGGGCCGCCATGTCGCCCTGAAGTTCATTCCTGACAACCTGCTCAATGACCCCAAGGCCCTTGACCGCTTCGTACTGGAAGCTCGCGCCGCTTCGCAGTTGAATCATCCCGGCATTTGCACCATCCATGACATCGAGTACTTGGACGGGCATCCCTTCATCGTCATGGAGAAGCTGGAAGGC
>PLBW01000099.1:0-57953 GCA_003135475.1 Acidobacteriaceae bacterium | reverse complement strand
AGAGCGGGCAGGCCAAGATTCTCGACTTCGGACTGGCCAAGTTGTCGCGCGGAATGGAGACCGGCGAAGGATTGCCGGAAGATCCGCTGTCGGTTGCGGGCGACGTTTTCGGAACGGCAGTTTACATGTCCCCCGAGCAGGCCCGGGGCGAAGAACTTGACCAGCGCAGTGACTTGTTCTCCCTCGGGGTCGTGATCTACCAGATGGCGACCGGTCAGAAGCCTTTTGCCGGGACCAACGCGGTAACCACGCTGGATGCGATCCTGAACCGCAAGCCAGTTTCGCCCCTGAAGCTGAACCCCGCGCTTCCCCCCGATCTGGAGGGCATCCTCGGCCGGGCGATGGAGAAGAACCGTGGCAACCGCTATCCGACCGCGCTGGCCATGAAGGGCGATCTTCAGTCGCTGAAGCGGGAAACGGAGCCGGGGTTAACCACGAGCGGTCGGTTGCGCGCCGCTTTGCCATACCGTATCCATACGAGCACATTTCAAACCGCGAACCGGACCCAAACCTACATCCTGCTAGGGGTCATCGCATTGCTCCTGACCGTGCTGATACCCGTGGGAGCGTGGTGGTTAAAGCGTCGCCTCGGAGTTGGCACCGCCGCCAAGAACACGATTGCCGTGCTGCCCTTGCAGAACACCAACGGCGATATTAGCGTCGAGTTTCTTCGCTTCGCGCTGGCCGACGAAATCGCCAATGTGCTTACTTACACTCGTACCCTGGATGTTCGCCCTTCTTCGAGCACGCAAAAATATGCAGCAAACAATGTCGACCCGGAGCAGGTGGGGCGGCAACTGCACGTTGCGACTGTCCTGACAGGGCACTTCTTGAAGCAAGGGGACAATCTGCTGGTTACGTTGGAAGCCATCGACGTCAACCACGACCGGCTACTTTGGCAAACCAGCCTGACCACCCCCGCCCAGGACCTCATCGCTTTGCAGGGCGAGATGACCGCCCAAGTGCGTCAGGGATTGCTCCCGACCCTGGGTGTGACCGGTGGGCCCGCCGAAACGGGCACTCGTCCCAAGAACCCGGAAGCTTATGACCTCTATCTGCACAGCGTGGCGCTGCCCCATGATCCCGGAGCGAACAAGGACGCCATCGCGGTGCTGGAGCATGTGGTCGAGATGGATCCGAACTACGCGCCAGCCTGGGAGCAGTTGGGTCTGCGCTGCTACTTCGATGCCACCTATTCCGACGGTGGCGAAGTTATGTTTCAGCGCTCCAACCAGGCCTACGAGCGTGCTTTGGCCTTAGATCCCGATCTCAGCGTTGCCGCCGGGCAGTTGATCGCCAACCGGGTCGAGAGAGGTGAGCTAGGAAAGGCCTACGAGGCAGCGCAGGCACTGGTCAAGCGCCGACCTGAAAGCGCTCAGGCCCATTTTGCGCTGAGCTACGTTTATCGTTACGCGGGGATGCTGGAGCAGTCCACAAAAGAGTGCGATGCGGCACTGGCGTTCGATCCCGGCAACTACACCTTCCGCTCTTGCGCCTGGGCCTTCATGGAACTGGGCAATACTTCGCGGGCCAGGGATTTCGTCCGCCTGGACGCCGGCTCGGAATGGGCCGCTTATGTTCTGCCATCGATTCTTCTGCGCGAGGGCAAAATCGCGGAAGCGAAGGAAGCCGTCAAGCAAATGTCCACCGCTCCGCGCTATCACCGCGATCTGCTGGAAGCTTGCCTGCAACTGCGGCCAGCGTCAGAGCTGGACCGGATTGCGCAGGAGTTGGAAAGCAACCAGGCGGCCGAAGCGGATCCTGAGATCTTGTACTACGAAGGAGCCTTACTCGGATACTGCGGCAAGAAGCAGGCTGCGCTCAATCTGTTGCAGAGTGCTGTCGAGCGGAACTATTGCTCTTACTCCAATCTGGTTTCTGACCCGCTGCTAGCAAAACTGCGTGCCGATCCAGCCATTGACAAGGTGTTAACGTCGGCCAGCCAGTGCCAGGAGGCGGTCCGGTTATCGAGCAATGCGTCGTCCCCATGACGGACCTTTCCAATGGCCATCTCAACTTCTCTGCCGGTTTGCCTTGCGGAAAGGGGCGGTCACGGTGAGTCAAGGTGGCGTTATCCAGCTGCCGCGCGAGGCTTCCACCTCATGCGTTCGCGCAGTGCGGTGATGTGCGCCAAGTGGTGTGCCGAGTGCCACGCGTACATGGCCAGCATCTGGTCGAGCGAAAGCACTCCACGCTCAGGATGGTTCAGGGTCCGGGCAAAGTCCGCGGGCTTCATCGTCTTCAACAAATCGACCCACCGGGAATGGAGCGCGGCCAGCAGTTGCAGAGACACTTCAACCGGGGTTATGGCGTTGTCGGGCAGCGCGGCCCACAAGTTTTCGTTGTAGGGCTTGATGGTCGGCCCGTCTTCGGTAAGCGCAAGCTTAAAGCGGATGTAGGCGTTCAGGTGACTATCGGGTACATGATGCACCACCTGCCGCACGCTCCAGCCCTCGGGACGATACGGCGTGTCGAGTTGGACAGGACTCAAATCTCGCACGGCTGCGCGCATCTGCGCCGGCAGCTTGGACAGTACCTCGATGTAATGCACACGCCGCTTGGCCATCTGGGCTTCGTCATCAGGTGGAATCCATTCGAATTTGCCAATAGGGTATCGCAGGTCGTTCATTGAAATCTCCCGTGCAGCGCTCTATCTTACCCCGAAATTGATCACCTCTGATCCGGCTGGCACAGTCCTCAGTCCAACGTGCGCACGGCTTCGGCAGGAAGCAACTCGATTCTGCATGGCTCGGCACCCTGGGACTGCTGGACGGCGGTGGGCGGGGCTTTTCCTTTGCCGGATGCTCCCGCATGCGGTGCGCTTGCCGGCGTCCCGCACGTCACCACGCCGCGCCGCACCACGCGCACCTCGGCGCTCGCCGGAAACTTCACGCCCAGGTCGGTTTTCTCCAGGACCTCGGACAAGCTCCTCAACCCATCGTTCCCTTTGATGAACTTCACTTGTTCGACCTTCGCCTGTGAGATCAGCAGGAAGAAGTCGGCACTGCCCTTGCCTGACATCTGGAGTGGAGTCGTGCGCTGCCGTTGCAGTTCGCGACGAGCTTCCTCAACCTGGTGCTCAATTCCCTTGCTGATTCCCAGCGCACTGAGGCGCGCGCGCGCACTATCGCTGGCTGGATCGCCGGCCAGCGACGAGATATAGGCACGAATCGCCTGCTCGCGTTTTCCCTGCTTTTCGTAAATTTCGCCCAGGTGTTCGCCGATGGTGCCAGTACCGCTGGCCTGCCATGCCGCATTGATGTACTGCTCCGCCAGGTCCAGATCGCCGCGCTTGAACTCGATCCAGCCCTTAGTGTCCCAGATGTTGTACAAAAACTGCGCGGCTCCCAGGTCCTGAAAGCGCAGGTTGTCCAGTTTGACCTCGCGCAGTTGCGTCTGCAACGCATTGATCGCCGCGTCGGCATATTTGTCAGCGCGATCCAGTTGCACGTTCTGTTCCGCCAGGGAATACGCGATATTGTTCCAGGTGAGCGGGCTGGGCGACACGCTGATGGCCTTCTCAAATTGCGCCATGCCCTTGTCGGTCTGGTTGGTCGCGATGTAAGACTGCCCGAGCGAAATTAACAGCACCGGATTGTTGGGCTGAAGGGTTACAGCTTTCTCCAGCTCGGGAGCGGCCTCCGCGAATTTCTTCTGCGCAACGTACACCTGCCCCAAACTGGCATGGGCCAATGGATCGAGCGGGTTGATCTCGATTTGCTTCTGGAACTGCTGAATGGCCTGGTCGTACTTCAATTCCCGCTGGTAGGCCACTCCCAGGTCGTTGTATGCGTACTGGTGGTAGGCGTCGACCTCGATCTGCTTTTTGAACGCGTCGATGGCCTGATCGTCCTGGTTGAGTTCTAAATATGCGCGTCCCAGTTCGTCCCATGCCATCTTATGCTTGGGCTCCAACTTCACCACTCGCTGCAAAAGACTTACCGCCAGCTCGTAGTTGTTGTTCTTGAGGGCCTGTTCCGCAGATTCCTCCAAATCGTCAGCCGATTCGTTGGCGCCCACTCCAGCCGTTCCCGGAGACTTATTATCCAGCGAGATCTGTTGCGCCTCATCGGCAGCCACGGCCCGGCGGAAGGCGGCGTAATCTTCGCGTCGCGCCACCGGCAGTTCCGCGCTGAGCAGTTTCAGCGTGCGAATAGCGGTCAACTGCCCGGCTTCGAACTTATAGCTCGAACCATACTGCATGTAGTCGCGCTTGACCTCGACTCCGATCGGAAGATGTACGGTGTACTTCGGCGGCACCGTGACTCGCACCTCGACGTTTGACTCCCCGGGCGCGCCCAGCTTGATGGGCTTGGGATGCGCCTGATTGTCGTCCTCGGCGCTACCCTCCGGAGCAAGCGCGATCTGCATGAACGACAAACTCATCTTCGATTCCGGGGCCGACCAGTCGAAGTAGTTGTTCACGGTGGCATCCAGATCGATCTGCAGCGGATTGTCAGGGTCGCTGGGATCGCTGACTTTCAGGTTGTCGATCTCGGCCCCCTGCATCCCCGTGCGTTGCAGGACCATGGTGAAGAAGTCCTTCCAGCGATTTCCCGGCATCTGGCGCAGAGCAAAACGCAAGAACAGCTCCTGGTCGCCCCGCACGTGAATGGCGAAATGCGCCTTCAGCGTCCCGGTTTCGTTGATCGAGCCATTGACCTGCGTGCGATCGAAAGCTTCAAACGGCAGCTCGGCCGGGGTCCATACCAGGCCGGCTTTGCCGTCAGGAGGAATCGCCAGGGCTTCCTTCTTGCGCAAGGGGGCGGCCAGCACGCGGAAGGGAGCGACGCCGTTGGTACTGTCGAGCCAGATATCTTTTCCGTTCACCGCAACGCGCGTTATCACATGGTCGAACTGCGACGGAGAAGGAATCTCGGGGTCGAGTTCATGTTGCGACCCGATGAGCACCGAGGTCGCCTGAAATCCCTCGGCCGCCAGCAAGGCAGCCAACAGCGTGTTTTTGTCCTTGCAATCACCGTAGCTGTTGCTTAGCACCTCGGCGGCCGCATGCGGCTGATAGCGGCCCAGCCCGAAGGACAAGCTGACGTAGCGAACGTTGCGCGAGACATATTCGTACAGCGCTTTCACCTTCGCCATGTCGTCCGTCTTGCCTTGCACCAGTTCTGCGGCCTTTGCCTTGAGAGCATCGTTCGGCTGCCGCCGGTCGCGCTCCAGCGAGCCGTACCAGGCTCCCAGCTCTTCCCAGCTTTGAAAGGTGGTCAGCTGGACTGTGGGAATTTCTTCTTCCGACCTGTGCGGGTTCTTCTTCTTTTTCTTGCCGGTTGCGCCTGCCTCCTCGTCCTTCAGGTGAGTGTAGGTCCAGCGATAGATGCGCCGGTCGCCCTCATCGGTAATCTTGGGCTCATAACCGGGCTTGCTCTTCAGCTTGGTCTGCCGTGCCTTGGGAACATTGATCTCCAACTGCTGATCGAGGATGATGCCCTTGTCGGAAAAGTTGACACTGGTCCAGAACTGTCCCGGGGTCAGCGGATTCGTAATGGTACGAACGAACTCGTATTCCAACACGTCTCCGGGACGCAAGGACGGAACGCTGATGTGTTTCTCGTGATAGTCGGTGTACACCGGGGCGTCGGGCAGGGTCAGGTCCTGGATGGCGGACTCCTGGGCGGTAATAACAGTTCCGTCGGGCTTGCGCACTCGCACATAGACGATTTCCAGTTTGTCGCTGAGCGCACTATAGCCAACCTTGAGCTGGCCCAGCCCCTGCACGCCGCTCTCGCTGACCACCCTGATTTGCGCATCCAGTTGGTCCCGCCCGGTCCCGTCATTCTCGAAACGGATTGTCTGATGATAATGCTCGAGGACGTAGGCTTCCTGCGAATAATCCGGAGGCGTGGGCGACTGCACTGATCCGGTTTGCTCAGTGGGCTGCTGTGGCGTTGGTTGCCCGGGAGGTACTGGCATTGGAATGACCGGCGTTTGCGGCGCGGGAACGGCTTGCGTCGGAGCACCCGCCGGCGCCTGCTGCGCCGCCGCGAAGACTGTCGTGAGTGAGAAAAGAAAAAGAAGTCCCGAGAAAACTGGTTTCATGGCTATGCAGCTAGGGTGAACCTCCATCGTACCCGAGCCGGAAGTAGAAGCCAAACGCGAAAGACGCGGTTCGTAGATGTTGGTAGGGCGAATCTAAAAACCGAACCTCGACCGCAGAGCACCCTAACGCACTGTTCACGTGATCTTCTTTCCCCGCTTGTACTCGTCAAAGGAAGCAAGGAAGCGATCGAGGTCTTTCTTCTGCAGATAATACGGCGTGGAGAGCCGCAGCTTCGACGGTTCGCCGCCGCGGATGCGAATCTTCGTGGTCGTCCACAGCCAGTTCTCCAGGTCTGTGCGCTGGATCGGCGGAACGTTCACAGTGACGATGGCGCAACGAAGCCCTGGGTCTGGCGATGTCCACGATTCCGCGCCGCGTTTCTGCATCTGCGCCAGCATGTAGTCTGCAAGCTGACGATGACGCCGCTCGATGCGGTCCATTCCTATGTCGTTCGCCATCTTGATGGACGCACGCAGCCCGCAAAGCGCCGGCACATTGGATGATCCGATCCGCTGGAAGCGCTCCGCCCGCAGCTTCGGCTCTTCCCAGCCTTCGGTCACGATGGTGTTCCATAGGCGATCGATCACTTCATCTCGCACGTAGAGATAGCCTGATCCCTTGGGCGACTGTAGCCACTTGTGCGGGCTTGAGGTGTACATGTCGCAACCGAGGTCGCGAATGTTGAGCCGCATCATGCCGGTGACATGAGCGCCGTCAACCGCGGAGAGAATGCCCTTCGACCGCGCCAGTGCGCACAGTTCCTTTGCCGGCAACACCACCCCCGTCGCCGTAGTAATGTGGCTGAAGAAGATGATCCGCGTGCGCGCAGTGATTGCGTCATTGAACAGATTGAGGACCTGCGGTGCGTCCTTCACCGGCTTGGGCAGCGTGACTTTCTTCACCACAGTGCCATAGCGCTTTGCCTTCAACTGCCACGGCTGTTCGCCGCCCGGATGTTCCTGGTCGGTCATCAGCACTTCGTCGCCCGGTTTCATGTCAATGCCGTTGGCGATGTAGCTGTTGGCCTCGGTGGCATTGCGCAGCAAGGCAATCTCGTCGCGCGTGCAGCCCACGAACGAAGCCAGCGGATCGCGAAACTCATTCCATGCGGCGTAGCCCCAGATGGGATAGTCCTCGGGATCGGCCGCGTCCATCTTCTCCGTCGAGGTGTAGCCATCGAAGACCGCACGCAGCACCGGAGCAGGACTGGAGCCCACGGTACCGTTGTTCAAGTAAATTTCGTCCGCGGGGATCAGAAACTGCTTGCGCAGTTCAGCCCAATATTCCTCGTCATCGCCGCCAAATGCCTTCGGGTCCGGCAACGACGACGGAACATTCTGCAGTTGGGCGTACAGATCATTGCGAAAGGCAAGAGCGGCAGCCAATCCAGCAGTGCTGGTAAGGAAGCGGCGACGGTCGAGCAAGGAGCACCTCCGGTACGGAAAGGCAACATCGTACACCCGAGTCCGACCCGGCGAAAATCATTTACCACGGAGACACTGAGGACACGGAGTTCTATAGGGAGTTTTCTCTGTGATTGATCGTCATTCCTACGGGTAGGCGGCAGGGCCCCCGTAGCACTCAGTGGTCAATTCCCACTCAGGAGTAATGTGTCCATCCCGGCGCAAGGTGTCAGCCCAACCCAAATATGTCATCCAATAGTAAATATGTCATCAACACTAATATCTGTCATCGCCACGCATTCCTGTCATCCCGACCGAGGCCGCTACGGCAACCGAGTGGAGGGACCTGCTTTTATTTAGCGTGGGAGGAGAACCTGTCGAATTCCCGAGCCACATTCTCCGGCAGTTCCTCGCGATTCGACTTCTGCAACAAAGCGTGTCCTGCACTTTCGATCGGAACCAGTTTCGTGGGGGCAGGAATCAGCTTAATCGCGCTCGCCAATTCTTCAATCGAGCCGAAAGGATCACGCGTACCACTGACGAACAGGATGGGAGCGCGCAGGCTGGGGAAATGCGCAGTCCGCAACTGCGCCGGCCGTCCCGGAGGATGTAGCGGATACGAGAGCAGGAGCAGCCCTTCCACCAGCGTCGGCTCCGCGGCCACCAACATACTCGCCTGACGTCCACCGTAGGAGACGCCACCGAGAAATGCCGATCCCGCAAACTGCTTCTTCATGAGCTCGACAGCTCGCCGCAGTCCGGTTTGATCATGCTTGGCGTCGGAGGGAGACGGCGGCCCATGCGGACGCCGCTGGCGAAACGGCAGGTCCCCGCGAAGCGTGCTGATCCCAGACGCCGCGAACTTGTCCGCCAGCGCAACCAGCAGCGGTGCATTGCAATTGCCACCCGCTCCGTGGGTGAGCACGATGAAGTCAGCGCCCGAATCTTTCGCGCGATGCAAAAATCCGCGCACGGGCGCTTCACCTGGCGTGTCATCAACGAATGCCTCGGCCACACGATTAATCACAATGAAACACTCATAGCCAGTGCCGCCCCCGCTTGCGTGCCTTCGACGAGACGGGTTGAGGCAAGCCTTACCGCCCCAACTTCCTCGCCTGGCATGCCACCACGACCTTCGTCGGATCGATGGCGTCCGAGTCCAGTTGCATCTCGATCACCTTGCCGTCCTTGTCGATGAGGTAATTCACCCGCCGCGCGGCCTTGTACTTCGGGTTATAGAGACCGTACTCCTTGGTCACGTCGCCGCCCCAGTCACTGAGCAACGGGAAGGTAACGCCAATCTTTTCCGCCCACGCCTTGTTCGAGAAGGGAGAATCCATGCTCACACCCAGCACCTGGGTATCGGCAGCTTCCAGCTTGCTCAAGTTCTGCTGGAAAGCCTGCATCTGCTTGGTTCAACCACCGGTGAAGGCGAAGATGTAGAACGCCAGCGCGACGTTCTTCTTACCCTTGAAGTCGTGCAGCGAAACCTTGTTTCCGTTCTGGTCTTGCAGGGTGAAATCCGGCGCCAGGTCGCCCACCTTGATCTTGGGCGGCGGGGTCTCGCTCGGCTTGTCGGCTGCTCGGCTCACGGGCAGAAATGACACTGCCAGCAACAGCGTCAGTAGTAATTTGTTCATGAAGATTCTCCTCCCGATCCGACACCAATCTCTGAAGAATTTGGCAGTCGAGGCATTGTGACACTAAAGCGCCACGATGCGCCACAGGTTGCCCGGCGAACCATTTTGGGAATCGCGCTTTCGATTGCGTAAATCCCGCCATGGCTATAAATTACAACTGAATGAACATTCATTCGGCAGCGTTGCACCGTCTCGCCGCGCGGATCGGTTGCGGGAGTGCGGGAGTCGCAGACCAAGTACAGCCGCTTCTGTTTGTGGGCCTTTGATGAAGCAGGAATCTCAACCTCTTTTGCCTGCTACGGGCAACGCCGGCGGCGGCACAAACCGCAACGCTGAAAAATATCAGCGCATCCTCGATGCCGCGGTCGCTGTATTTGCCGACAAGGGTTTTTTTAACTCGCGAATCTCCGACATTGCCGATCGCGCCAACGTCGCTGATGGCACCGTCTATCTCTACTTCAAGAACAAAGAAGAGATCCTGATGACAGCCATCAACACGGCCTTCGATGCATTTATGAGGCACGCCCGTACGGAAGTCGAGAAGCTCGCCACCCCCGCCGAGCGGTTGCGGCGGCTGGCCTTTCTTCATCTGGATGCACTGGGGTCAAACCGTAATCTGGCGGTGGTATTCCAAATGGAATTGCGGCAGAGCACGCGCTTCCTGTCCGAATTCTCACACCATCACATGGTCGAATACCTCAGCTTGGTGCGCGCGGCCATCAACGAAGGCCAGGCGACGGGGGTCTTTCGCCGCGACCTGCCAGAGAAAATCGCGGCCAACTGCTTCTTCGGAGCACTCGACGAGATGGTGACCTCCTGGGTATTGAGTGCACACGAGTACCGGCTGTCCAACGTGTCGGATTCAGTGGTAGATATTTTTCTTAACGGAATGCAAAGCGGCGGGAATCAGAAAGTGGCTTACACAGGGGTTCAATAGACCCCGAGAGATCCGCGTCAAGTTCCCTTCGTTTTAGCACAGCCATGGATGTCATAGATCACAGCCTCTTGGGCCGTGAAAAGCTAACATTCTGGTTTTGAGAGCCTACTGCCTCAAAACCCAGTCGTTCGTATTGACTCGGAAGCGATGAATATTAAGACCCTCAACGAAGTCTTCTTCGCGGTCGTGGAGCGCCACAGTGACCGCGTAATGCTGACGCGCGAGTCAGGCGCGTGGAAGCCGATTTCCTCCGCCCAACTGCAAGCACAGGTTTTCGCTACCGCGCGCCAATTGCAGGCTTGGGGGATTGGCAAGGGCGATCGCGTCGCCATCCTCAGCGAGAACCGCCCGGAGTGGGCGATCGCTGACTTCGCCACATTGCTGCTGGGCGCAGTTGACGTGCCGATCTACGCGACACAGCTCGCCGAGCAGTGCGTGTACCTGCTGCAACATTCGGAGGCCAGCATCGTCTTCGTCTCCACTCCCAAGCAGTACGAGAAGATCGCTTCCATCCAGCGCCAGACCAATATCGCGCGCATCGTCATCATGGATGACGCTCCCGATCTCACCGACGCCATCCCCATGCAGAGCTTTCTGCGGAACGCTGTCCCCGGACCGGACGCAGAACTCGAAGACTTAGGGCGAGCGGTTGAGCCCGACGACCTGGCGACGCTGATTTACACGTCGGGGACCACGGGCACGCCCAAGGGCGTCATGCTGACGCACGGCAACCTCGCCGCAAATCTGAGCGTCTCGCTCGATATGTTTGACGTGGGCAAAGATGACCTCTGTGTTTCGTTTCTGCCGCTGTCGCACGTCACGGCGCGGCATCTGGATTACGCCATGATGTCCTGGGGTGTTCCCCTCGCCTACTGCCCCAGTATTGACGACCTCCTGCGCACACTGGGCGAGGTGCATCCCACGATCTTCGTGGCCGTGCCCCGAGTGTACGAAAAGATCTATAACCAGGTCGAGCACAAGACGCAAGGTTTGAAACGCAAGCTCCTTAACTGGGCCATGTCCGCCGGAAGCGCCAACCGCGAGGCGATCCTTCGCGGAGAAACTCCGACTTCCCTCTCGTGGAAGATGGCTAATAAACTGGTATTCTCCAAGGTGCGCCACGCAATGGGCGGCCGTGCACGCATCTTTGTTTCCGGAGGAGCGCCACTCGGCCGCGAGATTGCCACCTGGTTCGCCGATATCGGAATTCGCATCCACGAAGGCTATGGCCTGACCGAAACCTCACCGGTCATTGCACTGAACAATCCGATCAATCATCGGCTGGGCACGGTTGGCCAATGCCTGCCGAACGTGGAAGTCAAAATCGCAGCCGATGGCGAACTGCTGGCGCGAGGCCCGTCGGTATTCAAGGGTTACTGGAAGATGCCCGAGGAAAGCGCTGCAGTATTTGAAGATGGGTGGTTTAAGACTGGCGACGTGGCAGTCCTGGATGCGGATGGATACCTCTCCATTACCGACCGCAAGAAAGACCTGATCAAGACCTCGGGCGGAAAACTCATCGCACCTCAGCCGATCGAGAGTTCGCTCAAAGCGAACCTGTTCGTGGGTGAGGCGGCCTTGCTCGGCGACAGGCGGCGCTTCCCCGCCGTACTGATTGTTCCCAACTTCCCCATCCTGGAAGAATGGGCGCACAGTCATGGAGTGAAGTTCTCCACCCACAGGCAACTCGTGAAAGCGGTACAGGTCCAATCTCTTTATGAAGGTATCGTCGAAGAATTGAATCAGAACCTCGCGCAGTTCGAAAAACTAAAGCGCGTGCTGGTAATTCACACCGAGCTCAGCATTGAAGACGGAACGCTCACCCCGAGCATGAAGCTCCGTCGCCGCCATCTGGAGGGGCTCTACAAGAAAGAGATTGATGCGCTATACGCGGATGCGCAGTCGCATGCAAAGGCCTCGACTCCGGCAAGGCGGTGAGTGACCCCCAACCTCTGACTTGTCGGTAATACAGAAGTTGACTTAGGTGGCGAACTTCCTTCCATCGGCTCAACCAAACTGAATGTGCCCAGGCGGTGCCCCGCCGACGTATCGACAATGTAGATACAGTGGGATATACTCCGTATTATTGGAAAGGACACCATTTCATGAAGGCACAGATGGTCAAGTGGGGCAACAGCTTCGCAGTTCGCATCCCCAAGCCCGTGGTCGAGCAGGCCAAGCTGAAGGAAGGCGATTCGCTGGAGATCGAAGCCGCTGCCGAAGGACGGTTGGAGCTGCGCCGCGCCAGCAAGATGCCCACCCTAGCGCAGTTGGTCTCTCAAATTACTCCGGAGAACCGCTACCAAGAGATCTCGACCGGCGAGGAGGTCGGGAAAGAAGCCGTGGAATGGTGATCCCGTACGTTCCCGAAGCTGGAGATATCGTGATGATGGATTTCGATCCGCAAGTGGGTCGCGAACAGTCCAAGCGAAGGCCTGCCTTGGTGCTCACCGACCAGCGGTACAACCGGGCGAGCGGATTGGCAATCGTTTGTCCGCTGACAAGCAAGTGCAAACCCTATCCGTTCGCACTTCCGGTCACGGTTGATCAGGTGGAAGGAGCGGTCCTGGTGGATCAGTTAAAGAGCATGGACTGGGCTGGCCGCAGAGCGGCATTCCACTCCAAGGCCGGACCTGCGCTGGTCGGCAAGGTACGTCAGTACCTCGCTGTTCTGCTCGGCCTTCGTTGAAACCAGGGCCGACCTCACTCAATCGGCTCAACTGCAATCAGCGGCTCGCTGCGGTCCTTGCGCTCCGGCCTTTGCACCAGGATGGTCGCAGTGAGCACAACAACGATTCCCCCCACCTGCATTGCTGACACTAATTCGCCGAGGATGACCGCGGTCAGCAAGATCGCCCACACTGGTTCGAGGCAGGCGGTCACGATAGCGCGCGTGGGATCGAGATGCTGCAATCCGGTGAAGTAGAGCGAGAACGGAACCAGCATGGAAGTGACCGCGAAGATGGCCATGAACAACCACTGTCCGCCGCTGTAATGCTGAGAGATGATTTTCCAAGGCGGATTTACCAGTTGCCAGAAAACAGCCGCACCCAGCAGCGAATACACCAACACCGTCCAGCGCTGGTAAATCTGCAGCAAGTGTTGACCGTAAACGTTGTAGAAGGCGAACGAGATCGCCGCCAGTTCCGCCGCCACGACGCCCGGCGTATTGAAGCGAATCCCGGAGATCACGAGCCAGGGAAATCCGCGCTGTGCCGCCAGTTCTCCCACCGCCAGGCCGCAGCCCAGCACAGCCAGGATCACAGCGCTGACGCGCCGCAACGTCGGCCGCTGGAGCCGGCGCGCCAGCATGTAAAGCAGCACCCATACCGGTGCGACATATTGCAGGACAATCGCGGTCGCAACGCTCGTCTTCTGGATGGCGAAATAGTAGAAGTAGTTGGAGGCTGCAAGTCCGAGAATCCCCAACAAAAAAAACTGCAGCAGATGGCTGCTACTACGCACCCGCAGGGACGATCTCCCCTTCAGCACCAGGATCGGCAGCAGTATCAGTAGAGCAATTGTGGTTCTACTCTGGGCCAGGATGAGAGGGTCGATTGGGCGTAGGGCTTGCCCGTTGGCGAACAGCCTGCCGGTAAACACTGCGCGGCCCACGGTGGCCGAAAACCCCCAGAAAAACGTAGCCGCAGCGATGAAGAGGTAGCCGCGGGCGGCGTGGAGCTTGCTTGATGGGAAGCTGGTCAAAGTAGTCAGGGGCTAGGGGCTAGGGGTCAGGGATTAGGGGCTAGCGAACATCAGGGTTTACTCACCACTAGCCTCTAGCCCCTAGTCCCTATCCCCTTGTTCAGTCGGCCAGCGCCGATTGACTGTGCGATGAGCGCAACACGCGGTCCACGGTGTAAGGAGCGCGCTTGGCCGGCTCGTGGAAATGCCGCACTTGCAACTCACCCAGCAGTCCCAGCGCGACCAATTGCACGCCTGCCACGATCAACACGGCGGCGAACACCAGCAGCGGGCCGTGTTCATCCATGACGTTGACTCCACGAACGAACTTCTCGAACAACATCCATATTGCGATCAGGAAGCCAGCCAGCGAACCCAGCGCCCCGACGGTGCCGAAAAAGTGCAGCGGCCGAGCCATGTACTTCAGCAGAAAACGGATGGTGATGAGATCGAAGAACACGCGGAAGGTCCGCGAAATACCGTAATGCGACTCACCCCGTTCCCGGTTGACATTGCGGATAGGGATCTCGCAAATGGTCGCGCCATAAGCCGACGCCAGCGCCGGAATGAACCGATGCAGTTCCCCGTAGAGCGGAATTTCCTGCACCACTCCGCGACGATACGCCTTGAAGGTGGTGCCGAAATCGTGCAACTCGACGCCGCTCAACTTGGCCATCAGCCAGTTGGCGATCTTGGAGGGGATGCGCCGCATCACGAAATTGTCAATGCGCTGTTTGCGCCATCCGCTGACGATGTCGTAGCCCTCGCGCAGCTTTTGCAGAAACAGCGGAATGTCATGCGGATCGTGCTGCAGATCGCCGTCCATGGCAATCACGTACTCGCCTTCGGAGTGATCGAAGCCCGCAGCCAGCGCCGAGGTCTGCCCGAAGTTGCGGCGCAGTTTCACAACGACCACGCGACGATCCACCGCTGCGATCTGCTGCAACATCCAGAACGTGTGATCGCGGCTGCCATCGTCCACAAATACCAGCTCGAACGGCTCGCCGGTGGCTTCCATCACCACCTTCAACCGATCATAGAGCTCGGTCACGTTCTCTTCTTCGTTATGAAATGGGACGACAATCGAGTACTTAGTCACGGTCCTGTAATTATAACCGTCCCCCTTCCCAAATGGGACTCATGTTTCGCGGGAATCGTTCTTCCGGTGACTCCGCCGGATGCCGGTTGCAAGTCATTGACCTGAACTAGCAGCGTTGCGCTAACCCGGCGCTTCTTGCCTCAGGCAGACCCTGATCCTTCCTGAAGCAGAGCGTTCTTACGAGTGAAAGCCAGCAACAAATGCCACCAAGCGCCGGATCCCTTCTGCGAACTCATCGCCGGGAGTAATAAGGCTAATCACCAGATAGCCATCCGAAGCGAAGTCGTAAAAATGGCCCGGCTGCACCAGCACCCCAGTCTCTCGCAGCAAGGCGATGGCAAGGTCCTCGTCGGGGCCCACCACTGGGATCCGCAATACGGCATACCATCCGCCCTCGACTTCCAGCCGGCGACAGAGTTCTTGCGAGGCCAGCTCAGCATCAAGCACAGCGAGATTTCCAGTCATCCGTTGCTGCAGTTGGCGCTGTATGTCGTGCCGCTCCTCCAGCATGACAGGAACAGCCCACTCCACTGGTGCATTCATAGACAGGTAGGTATCGGCGATGACTTCGAGGCGGCTCATCGCATCCGACAGCAGCGGCTGTGGTCCGTTCGCCGCAATCCATGCGATTTTCATCTGCGGCAGGCCGGAAATTTTTGACAATCCACTCAGAGTGAACGTCAGTACTGTGCTGTTTGACGAAAAGGTCAGCGGCGGATCCTTCCCGATCGAGTAATCGAGAAACACTTCATCGGCGACAATGGCCATTTCGTTGGCCGCGCAAATGCGATTCAATTCTCCAGCCTCGAGAGGCGTAACAAACGAACCCGTGGGGTTGTTGGGATGCACGGCCAGCACGGCCCGGCAACGTGAAGCTGTACTGCTCACGCGTTCTATCGCGGCCTGCGCCGAATGAAAATCGATCTGCCATCCGTGGTCATACACTAGCTCATAGGGTTCGAGCTTCACATCATGGAGATCGGCGAGGAAATCGAAAAGCGGGTAGCTCGGGGCTGGGACCAGCACGGTGTCCCCCGGATCGCACAGCAGGCGGAAAAGGAACGAATACGCCTCGCTGGTGCTGGTAGTCAGGATGAGATTGTCGGGCGAGACCTGGCTCCCGTGCGCTGCGTAATAGGTTGATACGGCCTCGCGGGCAGCCAGCAGCCCCTTCGGTTCGGGGTTGTAGGTCAGTGCCTCACCATGCACCAGCGCCTTCAGCAGTTTGTCTTCGCGGTAACACAGGCCAATGGTGGTGGGATTGGAAGCCGTCAAATCCAGCACTTCCCTGCCCGCCTGCCGATGCGCCACCAGCGCTTCCGTGTAGCGATTGGTGATCAGGTTCCACGAAGTGCGCCGGGCAAAGAAGTTGCGCATGAGAGGAAGGATTATACAGAAGCGGGTGACAGGGCTGTTCCCCAGAAAATTCAGCCGGTCGTGTCGGACTCCGCTATAATCGCAGACCGCAGTTAGCTAACGGAGGATAAGCGAATGAAGAAACTACTTTTCGTGGGCCTGGCGATTTTGTTGCTGATGCCGGTAGTGGCCTCAGCGCAGAACGCCTTCGATGGAACCTGGAAGATCGATCTGAAAAAAGCCGAATTCCCCAAGAAGCCTGACGTTTACCTGCTGCAGAATGGCATGTATCAATGCAAAACCTGTGTGCCACCGATCGACATTAAGGCCGACGGCCAGGACCAGAAAGTCACCGGACATCCGTATTTCGACAGCATGGCGATCAAAGTCGTGAATGATTATGAGATCGAAGAAACCGACAAGAAGAGCGGAAAGACCGTCGCGACTTCAAAAATGACGGTGTCGTCGGACGGCAACACCGTAATGTTCAGCTTTAGCGACAGCAGCAATACCAACGCGGACCCAGTCACCGGCAAGGGCGAGGCGACCCGGGTCGCCAAGGGCCCTGCTGGGTCCCATGCCATATCGGGATCTTGGCGGACCACCAAGTTGGAGAACATGTCTGACAATGGTCTGATGTGGACCTACAAGATCAGCGGCGACGAGTTGACCATGACCACGCAGACGGGTCAGTCCTACACGGCGAAACTGAACGGCGAGCAGGCGCCAATGAAAGGCGATCCGGGCACCACCAGTGTCTCCGTAAAGATGATGGGCAAGAGCACGCTGGAGGAGACCGACTATCGCGACGGCAAGGCCATTAGCGTTGCGAAAATAGTAGTCGCTCCCGACGGCAAAACGATGAAGATTATGGTGGACGACAAACTGCATGGAACCAAGAGCGAATTTACGGCAATGAAACAGTAATGCACTTACGTCTATAACCCACCCTCTGCCATCTGGGGGGTGGGTGCGCACGGATGTCCAGGCCTCTTTTTCGGACGGTCACTTCAGTTGCGACTGGAGGCGCTGGACAGCCGCGTCATATTCATCCTGCGTTACTTTGGCGTTGCTAGGACCGTACGGAAGTCCCGGGTTGAGCTTGAAATTGGTAGTCAGGTAGTCGAGAAAGGGACGGTTAATGGACTTGGCTTCCCACCACGGCGTTCCGAGCAGAATTGCACCCGAGAACTGTGTTACGCCTCCCAGTTCCGCATTCTGCAAACTGCAATAATTCCACTGGATGTTGTCGAGGTTCGCTCCGCTGAGATCCGCTCCCCGCCAGTCGCCGTGATTGAAGTAAGTGCCAGAAAGATCAATATGCACTCCGGGCGGGTGTGGTGTTCTAAGAAGGCCGCCAATCTCGGAAGCAATGACTGGGACCGCGTTCAGCGCGTAATTACGGGTGGCACGTTCGTCCAGGCTGAGTCGGTTCCAATCGTTAGCCTGTTTTGCGGCATCGAAGGTTTTGGCGAAGATCGGATCCAACCTAGCGCGAAATCCGCGATCGAGCTGGATTAACCTATACACGTTGTCCCACGTTACTGGCGTGAGCGCAGTGCCAAAGAGGGTTGTGAAAAAGGTGGGATCAGAGCTGTTGGCGAGCACATGAGCCGCGGCGTCGTGGGCCTGCTCGCGATATTTCGCGGAGCGCAGAAAGGGCTGAAGCGCCACCACGCCCGGCGAAAGTGCGCCTGATGCTGAAATCGTCTTCACCGCATCCTGCCACTGTGCGTCCATGGCCTCCTCGCGTTTGTCACGCTCGGACCGCAGGAATTGCCAGTTTTGTGTGACCAACGTCGCCGCCAGAATGATGATTGTGATCATGGGCGTCAAAAGCGCAACGTAGTCCCGCACCCGTTCGGCACGTTGGTTTCGCGCTTTTTCCATCTCCGCTGCCAGTTTCAGCGCTCCCGCAGCTTTTTCAACGGCAGCCGCCAGATCCGGTACGCTCGAACCCTTCTCCGCCCTTTCCAGCAGAGAAGTTGCCGCCAAGCGCACCTGTTTTATCTGATCGGAGATCGGGTCGGGATCAGGAACGGGAGTGCCACCCTCCGTGGAGGGTGGGACTGGGTTTTGCGCATTCATAATTCAGAGGAATTTCTGTTTTGCTGGCGGCGCTGCACAACTATCCGCATGTACTCAAGACCTCAGAGCTGAGCAAGAAATAGAGGCCGTCGGCTGTTTGCCCTACTGCGTTATCGTCTTCACGGCATCGCCCACCTTAAAGCCGGAACCAGACACTGGTGTGCCCACCGCCGAGATCTCATCCACGTCGGTCAGGCGAATCACGCCCACGGGAGAAGTCATGCGACGAATTACCGCACCGGTGGAAGGGTCCTTGATCTCCTTCGTCACCCTCTGCACGGTGAGCTGATCGCCAACTTTCAGCCCCGACTTTGACCCGATATTGAGGATGACCTGGCCTCCATCCACAGCGGCAACCACGCCTTCAACAGAAATCGTGCGGGCCTCCAGCTTGGAGTTGTCAGCTACCAGCTCAGTGGTCATTTGGGTGACCGCAGCGTTCACGGCCTCGCCGATAATAGTCTGCTGGAAATCGCTGCTGCCGAAGTCCACGGCGCCACCGCCCCAACCATGCCAACCGCCACCACCACCGAGCAGAGAAGTGCTTTCGCGGGAGGACTCACCTTTGCCAGTGGCCACGCCCATGATTTCCGCAGTGTCGATGTTCACCAGACGCGCGTCCACAACGACCACGGCCTTGCTCTTTTTGTGAGAGAAGCCGCCGATGCCATATCCACCCCAGCCGCCCCCACCGCCGCCGACATTCGTATTCTTAGTGTCGTTTCCGAATTGGGTAATACTGCCGACGACAATGGCATCCACGCCCAGGATTTTGCCGATCTTCGCAGCCGAGTTCGAATTGGCTCGATCGCTGTTGGAGAAGTTCTGCTCGCCCAGGATCTTGTCCATGGCCTTGCGTTCGATCACCGAGTAGGTGCCGTCCTTGACCAAGTTTCGCACTAGCAGATCAGCGATACCTTTTCCGACGTCTACATTGGTGCCGAAGACCGCGGCCGAAGCGCTCTGGACCGTCGCATAGTCGAAATCGAATATAGCAATCCGCTTTTTACGCGCGTGCGGCGCCTGGGGGGCATCGGCGGTCTGCGCGATGGCTCCCGTCACAAGAAATGTCGCAACCAGTATCATTAAGAAGATTCGTTTCATGACCAGTCTCCCTGCACTGAAGTATTCTCCTCATGCGATACAGAATACGTCCCCTAATCGACCCCGGCTGGGCGTAGCTGTGTGTGGCGCAATCGGCTAAACCTTGATTTGTTCCGGGGATCGTGCGCCGCGATTCTACCACTAAAGCGACGGTTTCCAACTGGAAATCAAGCCAGCGTTGGAGATACTTTCCGATTCCCGACGATTGAGTGTCAATTCGGACTATATCCGAAAAAAATCGCTGCTGGGAAATTCTGAACGCAGCTTACCCCTCAGCTTCCGGTCCTTCAGGGAACTGCCACTACGCGTTGACCCGCTCCAGTTCGTCGGCATCCACTTCCACGGCCACACTCCGCATGATCAGTTCCAGGGTGAGCACAACCCGTAAGTTGTTCTTCTTGCGGGTCAAAACACCCACCATACCGGCGAGTGATCCTGACTTAATGCGGGCCCTCTCGCCCACAACCAGGTAAGGGTGAGGCTCAAATCTGCGGAGGCGAAGTCCCGAACGCAACGCCTCGATCTCGAAGTCCGGCAAAGCCAGTGGCTCACGTCCGGAACCAACGATCAAGAGGACGCCAGGTACGGAGAGCACCTGGGTCGTGGCGCCTCGTCCGACTCGCGCGAAAACATAGCTGGGAAAGAGGGGCTGCTCTACATTCACCCTGCAACCGTTCTTCCACCGGTGCATTTCCGTGTACAAAGGCAGGAACGACTCGATCGCTCGGAATTCGAAGTGCCTGGCTACCGCCTTTTCATGACGGGGAGTCGTATACACGGCAAACCACTTTGGCGGCTCCATAACCGAGGAGACCAATGCCCCCGACGGAGACATCATACCTGCATCCAGATCTCCTGGCATGTGCTCATTGACCGCATACATAGCTTCGTTGTCCTGACTGCGCGACCTGGCCCTGCGGATCCAACTCCAGGCATAAAACCGAAAAAGCCCGCCAACCCGTCGCACGCCGAAAATGCAGTTCCACAATGGTTCCAACGAGAGGCAGTACTCCCTCGAGGAGTGAGACAGTGAGCGGCTACTTGCATTCTGCTGCGATTGGTTGGTCGTTAGGTTAGGACAACGGTTCTGCCGGGTCAAGCAAAAAAAAAGCGCGACCATTGTTCGTCGGTTGCGAGCATGGCAACCGTCTTTGCTGCATCAAGTTACGTCGTAATCGTTTGCGTGACGTATCAAGGCAAATCTGGTCAAAGTGAGTGCTTACACGCACCCTAAACATCACGGCCGACATCGCACAGATTGCGTTTGTTCGCACCTGTGAAGATGGCCCCGATCATTCCCGCTTTACGGGTGGCGATGCAGAACGTGCGTGGCGATGTCCGGCCAGAATTCCCGTGATTAAACATTCGGACATGTGAGCGCCGAACCTGAGCGGGCGAGGGACCCGCGCCTTCTCGCGGAGGGCTTTCTGGATATCGGAGGCGCTCTAGCGCCGAGTCGTGCTCTTACGGCTGCGGCGCTGGGTGGCTCTTCAGACGCGGCGTTAGATGCGGAATGACAAATTCCTGGAAAATACCGGCAAGGCTGCCTTCGGCAATTCTGATCAGCGCAGTCCCCACCAGCAAACTCGCACCGCGATCGCTGGCTGGATAGTACGTATAGGAGAGCCCGGCCGTGGCAAAGCTGCCGATAATTGTCGAGTAATTCGGCTGCCACTGCTTGTTGTCTCCCTTGCAGACCACCGCATTGCGGAGCGCGTAGAAAAATCGCTCCTTGGTCGTGCCCGTGCCCTTGTAGAAGTAGCGTGGATCCTGTTTCAGCAACGATGGCAGAATCGCGCTGTCGATAAACGTGCCAAAAAAGACGTCGCCGTAAAGCGCGCCGAAACGCCTGCCGTAGCCTGCCGCACCCTGCCCGTATCCGCCTAACTCATCACTCGCTTGATAAATACCGGCCAGAAATCCGACGCCGACAACGCTGATGGGGTCGGTAACGGATTTCCAGGCCAGCGAGAACTTCTGCTTCGGGGGCAAAGGCGCGGGATCGGGTACATAGGTGGTGTAAAAGTTCGGGAAGATGCCCAGTACGCGTTGCTTCTCCTGCTCTTTAACCTCTTCCTGAGCAATTTCAGCTTCCGAGAGTTCGACCTTCACATCCGTTGTGGTGGCGGCAACAGTAAGCACGATCGCAGGAACAATAAAAGCCTGGCCCGAGTTCACAATTCCGGAAACCAATTTGGTTTCAAACCCCGGGGCGCTAACCGTGAGCTGGAAAGGGCCAGGAGCAAGATTGTAAAAGGAAAATTGCCCATTGTCGCCCGACAACACATCCTGTTTCTGGGCTTGATCCTTAAGGGTGAGTCGCACGTTCGCGCCAACGGCGACGGCTCCAGTCCGATCGACAACGGTTCCACTGATGCTTCCCTGAGGTTGCCGGACTGACTGCGGCTCGCCACCGGGTGCTCCTGTTCCCCGGGCGCCAGGTCTGCCAGTTTCTCCTCCCTGGACGGTCGGGGCCTGCTGAGACGTCGACGGAGAATCGCCCTGCTGCGCAAATGCGCAAGCGGTCGACAAGATCAGTACAAACCACAGAACCAAACGCAAGAAGTTTCTCCCTTTGGTATCGATTGCCTGAACTTAGATTCTAATCGCTCGGCCCTTGAAGGGTCTATGACGTCAAATGGAACGTCGAGGAGACCTCCCTTAGCACGGGACGGATGAAAAGGGTCAAGGGGTGGGGTGACGGCCGAAAAGCAGTCGAGGCCTTCAAGGCTTGTGTAGATCATGGCCGATTCCGATCGGCACCAGAATCTTCCTCGTAATCGTCGGCCAGTACTCCTTCAGCAGGTTCACCCCCGCGGAAGCAGCAATAGCCAGGCCATAGTTCCTAAAGGTGTAG
This sequence comes from Acidobacteriaceae bacterium, assembly GCA_003135475.1. GTDB lineage: Bacteria > Acidobacteriota > Terriglobia > Terriglobales > Acidobacteriaceae > Bog-257. The sequence continues at coordinate 35,730 of PLBW01000099.1, read as the reverse complement.
GCCGCGGTTCGTTGAGCGTCCGGCATATATGAGTTTGCCAACCCTGCTGCCGCTAAGGGCGCCATGATTCCAGGCCAGTTGAACGCTTCTCCTCCGTCATCTTTGCGCACGATCACGACCCGGCGAAGGGCATACTTAACGCTTTGCTTCAGGCTTCCATCTCCCATCACGAAATAACGTGGATCATCGTGCATTATGGAGGACAAGAAGTAGGTGCCAATGAGATTTGAGCTGGCGCGGTTCGCCATCGACGCTCCGTAACGTTTGCCGTAGCCGTCGGCTCCTTGACCATAGCCCGCAGGGCTGTCGGCTGCTTGCCCCATGGCCGCGCTGAACCCTGACCCGAGAAACGCCGCAGGAGAAACGCAGTTCGCGATAGCCAGATGAAACTTTTCGCCCGCGGTCAACGGTAGGCGGCTGTGAGCCAGGTCAGGGAAAAACAGAGAGCGCTCGGTAATCACTTTAGGTCTCCCTACCTGCTCCTTCTTCCCAGTTGTCGGAGCCGACGTCTGCGACTGGCTGTTCGAGGAGGATGGAGGCGAATTCGCGTCCGAGGTTTGTGCGCTTGCAGGTACCTGTCCAATCAGCGAGACGGCGATCATGACGATTGCGCCGATGGCGAGCCGAATCACCGTAATATGCGTCCCTGAAACTCGTCCACTGTAGTGATTTGTCATAGTCATGCTCGCGCGTCTCTCCATGGATTTCTTTCGTGTCGTTGGGCCTCTGGAAATGTGGTTTACCCTTTTCCAGAGGTTGGACAACCCGTGGCGTTTTTCTCTGACATTGGCAAATCCAGCTTCGATCTTGCGGCTTTGCCGGTGCCTCAAACCGGCTGCAATAGTACGAACCCCGCCCACAAATGGCGGGGTTCGTTAGCATTTCAATGCGGCTCCGTCTTCCGGCCGCTTTGCTGTGAGGTTCATGGAACTCAGTGTTGCATGTCGTTCATGGCGCCGCCGCTGCCGCCTTTTTGCGCCAGCATCTTCACCTTGTCAACATGAAGCGTACCACTGTCGGTCATTTTGCCGGTCACTTCCACATGATGGCCTTCATGGCCGGCAAGCGCGTCGGGGTTGTCGATGCCGACGACCTTTTGGTCCTTGTCGGTCACCAGCACCGGCTTCTCGCCTTCTCCGATGCACTTCTTGGCGCATGCCGCATGTTCAGCATTCGCGCCTTTCGCGCCGCACTTGGAATCGCTGACCCAGCCGCTCCAGCTCATGTCCTTCGCTGCCGCCAGCACGGTCATGCTGCACAAATAGAGCCCAATTACCAACAACACTTTTTTCGTCATCGTCAAATCTCCTCTTGAAATTGCCGCCAGGCGGCTGACCATGTTTATAAATCGGGGAAAGGCCAGCCCATGCCGAGCCGGCTGCAGAGTAGCTTTTCATGAACAGCAACCCCAGTGCACTCCCGCTGGTACCTCCACCCTTAACCGAGGTACGAGGCAGGAATCCCCACAGACTTCGATGCAACCAGTTTATTCCACAAACCGGGTTTGCGCGAAAAAACTCGCTGCACATGACAGAAGTCATACCGCCGTGCGGGGTTGCCCAGCGGTCCGCCGCGCGGAGTAGGGGAACGCTATTTCTGATGGGTATTTTCGGCTAGTGGGGCGCGCTTTGGGTCAGGTCTGGCCTGCGGCTCGACCAGTACGACCTCACCGGGTTTAACGTATCCCAGTTGTTCGCGCGCTTCTTTCTCGATGGCGATGGGATCTTCCCGTTGCAGGCTATCGACCCGCTGCTGCAGTTGTTCGTTCTTCCGCTTCTCGTCGTCAATCTGCTTTTGCAACCGGACAGCTTCAGCTCGCTTGCCTTCATAAACCTTCATGCCATTGGCGCCAAAGATCACCTTGTAACCAATGAAAATGGCGAGCACGCCAATGCACAGCGTCGCCAGCACGCGGCGCGTGCGGTAGAACCAACCTCCGGCAATACGAACGGTCAGCACCATGGTCGCTGCTCCAAGAGGCTCGTCGCCTCCCGGCAAGTCTCGGTTGACACCACTCCAACCTTTTAGTGGACTTCCGCATGACCTCGCACGTCAAGCGAAAGTTCTGGCGAAAGGACAAGAGGAACCAACTTTGGCAAATGGTTGCCGTAACTGTGGACCCGCAGACGCCGCGGGAGGGTGTTTGCGCTCCCCGCCGTGGTACAGTCTGAACCAAAAAATATTCACGGTGGGGTGGAGGGATGACGACTGCGCGCATTGTGCTGACTACGATCGGGCAGAAGCAAGACGCCGAGACGCTCGCCTTGCAGTTGGTCGAGCGCAGATTGGCGGCTTGTGTCAACATCGTCGGGCCGATCCGGTCGGTGTACCGATGGAAGCAAAAAATCTCGAACGAACCAGAGTACCTGCTGGTGATCAAGACCAGCGCTGAACACGCTGCGCAACTGCGCTCAGCCTTCAAGGAACTGCACCCTTATGAGCTACCCGAATGCGTCGAACTAGCCGTGCAGGGCGGCAGCGAGGAGTACTTGGCGTGGCTGGCGGGAGAAGTCAGCGGTTGATCAATGGGGCGCGTCGCTCAGTCGAAAATCATTCACCACGCTTCGGCTTTGCTCTGTCGAAAAACGTGTCAGGCGAAGTGAGTCTACTCTCCAGCAAGCTGCTGCTATTGCCTGCCCCTACTTCCTTTTCCGCCCAGATGATTGAGCTGTAGAAAACAGGTTAACCAGGCACAGCAATAACAGAACGCCGCCGCTGCTGCGGACCTTCATTCGTTCCTCGTGATTACGGGCAAAGCTTCTCGCTGCGCGAGATCGGTCGAGTCGTTTGTTCGGGTGTTGCTAATTTGCCGCTCGTAGTGCGCCAGAACGCGGGAGACTCCATCGTCAATCGACTCAGTCCGGGAGACCACGACATCCGCAAAGACGATGCTGGGACGAACATAGCGCTGGGTCATGGGAGCGACGGTCCCGGCATATTGCTCCATGACGGACTCGGGAGTGCGGCCTCGCTCGCGCACATCGCGGGTCTGGCGACGCGTCAGGCAGACTTCGTCATTCATATCGACGAAAACCTTGGTCCCTATTAACTGGCGCAGACTGGGCCAGTGCAAAGTAAACAGTCCCTCGACAATGACGACGTGCGATGGACGCAGCACCTCAGTCCTCCGGGTTCGAGTATGGCTGGCGAAGTCGTACACCGGCAGATGCACAGTTTCATTGTTGCGCAAGCTGGCAACTTGCTCGACGATGAGTTCGTGATCGAGCGCTTCGGGCGCGTCGAAATTTATCCGCGCTCGTTCCTCCATAGGCAGATGCGAGAGGTCCCGATAGTAGCTGTCCAGCGCCAGCACGCTGGCATTCAGTGCAGCGGCAAGATGCGTCGCGAGGTAAGTTTTTCCGGCGCCCGAAGGACCGGCAATCCCAATAAGATATATGTCCGCCGGCATGTGCAAATTGGTGTAGCGCAGAGACCTGCAAGCCTTGTGACGAGACGTTAATCGGAAGTAGCGCGGCTCTTCAGATAGCCTTCGATCTTGGGCAGCACCGCCCGCAACAGCGCAAGAAACTTGCTGGCCAGACGCTCACCAGTTTCCAGAACTTCCTCCTCTGTGATCTTTTCGCCCGTGATGCCGGCGGCCATGTTGGTCACGCACGAGACCGCCAGCACTTCCGTGCCCATGTGCCGCGCGGCAATCACTTCGGAGACGGTCGACATGCCAACCAGGTCGGCGCCGATGGCGCGCAGAAAGTGAATCTCCGCCGGGGTTTCAAAGTTGGGTCCGGTCACCGCTGCGTACACACCTTCGAAGATGCCCCCGCCCAATCGTTCCGATTCCTCGCGCACGAACTGCCGGAATTGCGCATTGTAGGCATCCGTCATGTCGGGATGACGCAACCCAAGACGCTCGTCGTTCAAACCAATGAGCGGGTTCGCTCCCTGGAGATTGATGTGGTCGCGCAACACCACAAGCGCGCCGCGGCTGTACTCGGGGCTGATTCCACCTGCTGCATTCGTGAGCACAAGGGTACGCACGCCCATGCGGCCTAAGGCGCGCACGGGAAGGACAATCTGGCTGGGCGAATAGCCTTCGTAGAGATGCGCGCGACCTTGCATCACGGCGAGGGGAATACTGTCGAGCGTCCCAAGGACCAGCACGCCTGCATGACCCTCGGCCGTGCTCTTCGGAAAATATGGAATTTCTTCGTAGGGGATGCGGACCGCGTCTGTTAACCCAGTGGCAACGGCGCCGAGTCCCGATCCCAGCACCAGGCCGACACGCGGACGCACACTGACGCGCTCAAGAATGAACTGTGCCGCCTGTTCAGCGTGGAGGAAGTCGTCGGACGGTGCGTTTGCCATGTTGTCCAGCGTTCCTGCAAATTCAGGGATTCGTCGCCTATGTTGGTCCGTCGCCGCGAAGCAACCTGCGCTCTGGACGACTGCACTAAAGAGTCCGGGTGAGCACCTCTGCCGTCCTTACGGGACTCCTCTCGTTTCACACTTTACCCAGCGCTCAACCACCCCAATCCACGCAAAAACGGCGTGGCTTGGGGACCCCGGTAAGCGCTGGGCTAAGCTCTTTCGCCCCATTCGGGGCTGGTTGTTGTGTGCTTACTTTCACCCTGGCAACCAATACCAGGTCGCGAGTCAGATCCGACTACTCGCTGTCTGCCGCCGCAAATTGGTCTATTTCCCGATCTCTTCCAGATACTTCTCGGCTTCAAGAGCCGCCATGCATCCCGTTCCCGCAGCGGTGACCGCCTGTCGATAATGGCGGTCGGCCACGTCGCCGCTGATGAATACACCCGGCGCCCGAGAACAGACATACCCATCGGGAATAAGATACCCGTCGCCATCGCGGTCGAGTTGCTCACCCACGAATTGTGCGTTCGGTGTATGCCCGATGCCCAGAAACATAGCACTCACCGGAAGGTCCCACTGTTCGCCGGTCTTCAGGTTACGCAGCCGCAGTCCGGTGACTTCCTTTTTGCCGACATCGAACACGTCATCCACAACCGTGTCGGTGAGAAACTCGATCTGCTGATGCTGACGCGCACGCTGCAGCATAATTTTCGAGGCCCGGAACTCGCCGCGGCGATGAATGATGGTGACCTTGGTCGCAAACCGGGTCAGGAACAATGCCTCTTCCATCGCCGAGTCGCCGCCTCCAATGACGGCAATTTCCTTGCCCGAGAAGAAGAAACCATCGCAGGTAGCGCAAGGGGAAACGCCGTGGCCGACGAGTGCCTGCTCGTTCGCCAGGCCCAGCCAGCGAGCCGAAGCGCCGCTGGCAATGATAAGGGTCCGGGTCAACAACGTCTCGCGGCCTAAGTTCACCTCGATCGGCTTCTTGCTGCCGTCAGAACTCTTTTGGCTCAGGTCCACCGTAGCCACATGTCCGGCGAGGAACTCAGCGCCAAAACGCATGGCCTGCTTGCGCATGTTCTCGATGAGTTCCGGGCCCTGGACGCCATCTGGAAACCCCGGAAAATTCTCTACCAGCGTAGTGATGGCAAGCTGCCCACCGGGCTCATGCCCATCGATGACCAGCGGGCTGAGATTAGCGCGGGCAGCATAAATTGCGGCGGTCAGCCCCGAACATCCGGAACCGATGATGATGACGTTACGCACCTTGTCAGGCATAGGACTGAACTTAGATTCCACGCCACGCCGGAAGATGCAACCGCACCCGTCGTGGCGTGCACACGGAGAAATAACAGCTTGCTACTCAAAAGCTTGAATGAACAGAACGCACCATCGGATTCTAACAAGTGCCTGCGGTTTGGGGAACGTTTAGAATCAGGGCATGGCAAAGTTGACCCTGGTGTATGGACTGCGTCTTCTACCCTCAGAAGAAGTCGCCGAAGTCGGCGAGGGTGCGGTAAAGCTGAAGAATGGGCACGAGGCGCACGTGACGCTGCATATTATCGAGGGCTCGAAAGAGGAAATCGAGCGGCAGTTACGCACGAGCGTGGAGGCGTTTTTCGATCTCTATCCCGAGATCTGAGAGTGTTGTCGTGAGCGGTGCGGCCTCGTAAATGTTGAAACTTTTCCCGGCGCCTGCCGTCACACTTTTGAGACTGGCGACGAAGGCCACCGACTAGCAACACGAGACCCTATGGCGTTCAAGCTTCCAGAGTCCCGCGAAATCAAGGCCCGACTGCGAAGGGTCCTGCGCCCCAAGAGCAAGTTGGGACGAACCACCTTGTGGTTTGGCGGATTGGCCCTGATCCTCGAACTGCTGCGCCTGATATTCCGTTCGCCCAACGGGACAATGCTGAGCGGCTGGGCCACGTTCCTCGTCTTTATCTTCGCTGTTTGCGCCATGCTAATGGGCCTGCGCTGGGTGCGCCGGCAGCTCATGTGGCGCTTGCGTAACCGCTTAATCGTCACCTACGTCTTCATTGGCGTCATTCCCATCGTGCTGTTGCTGCTGATGGGACTCCTGGCCGGCTACCTGTTTGCGGGACAATTTGCGACCTACGTCGCCATGTCGGACCTGCAATCGGAGTTACGGCATCTGGAATCAGCCAACCGCTCCCTGGCCATGCAATTCCGCAGTTTGGCACGCTCCGAGAAACTGAATGAGCAGCTGGCCGCCGAGATCTCCAGCGCTTCGGATGAGAACTTCCGCAATCGGGTGGTGAGCGTCTGGGACGGAGATAAGCCGTTCGTGCTTTCGGCTGGCCGGCCATCTCCCGAAATCGAACCGATCCACATATCGGCGGCAATCGAGGGGGATTTCGCGGGTTTTGTGCTGGACGGCAAGCGGCTGCACCTGCGCGTGGTCAAACACGTGGAGGCCGGTGCCCATCACCTGACGGTGATCTCCAATGTGCCTGTCACGCCGCATCTCCTGCGGATGGCCACGTCGCAGCTAGGATCGGTAACTGTACTTCCCCCGGACGAGGACACGAAGGCGGAACCGGATACGGCATCGAGTACCTCCACCCGCACTCCTAAATCCTCTTTGGCACCCGCTAAAGACAACAGTAAACTGGTCTTCGGCACGGGAAAGTCACTTGAGACGGTAAGCCTGTCGGGCGAAAACGCCAGCTCAAGGGTAGAGGCTGGACACGTGCCGCCTCCTACCAACCGCTTCGACGTCCACATTCCATTTGCCACTCGCTTCAGCGCCATCGACTGGCACACCGGCAAATCCATGACTGGCTTGATCCTGGTGGATACCCGGCCTTCGATGCTGAACGCCACCTTGTTCAATGCCCTTGGAGACAAAGCCGAGATATTCCTTGATGGCCTGGTGGGCATCGCAATCTTTTTCGGTCTTATCGAGCTGATAGCGCTGTTCATCGGCATGAGGCTCTCCCGCAGCATCACCAAGTCCGTTGCCGATCTCTACGTTGCAACCCAGCACGTGAACAGCGGTGACCTCGCCTATCGCATCAAGGTGCGCACCAACGATCAGATGGCTGCGCTGGAGCAATCGTTCAACTCCATGACCCAGTCGCTGTCGAACCTGATGAGCGAGCAAAAGGAGAAGCAGCGACTGGAGGGTGAACTGGCGATTGCACACGAGGTGCAGACCTTGCTCTTCCCCGCCGATTTGTCCGGCCTGACCACGCTGGAGGTACACGGAGTATGCCGTCCGGCGAGGACGGTAAGCGGCGACTATTACGATTTCATTCCGATGCGCGAAGACAGGCTGGTGCTGGCGGTTGGCGATATCAGCGGCAAAGGTATTTCGGCGGCCCTGCTGATGGCGACGGTGCATGCATTCGTGCGCGCCTATTCGCTGGAACCGGAGCGAACCCTGGCGTCCGTGGCGCTGGACGCCGGCCTTCCCAGCGACAGCGCTCTTCCCATGTACTACCGCGGCAATGGCAGCGGCGATTCCGAACTCGCCCCGGGATTGTTGATGGCGACGCTGAATTATCAGCTCTATCGCAGCACGCCGCCGGAAAAGTACGCCACCATGTTCCTAGGCTGCTACGATGCGGCGTCGCGCTCGCTTACCTATTCCAACGCAGGACACCTGCCTCCCCTGGTCCTAAGTAACAGTGGGCAGGTCAGGCGTCTGGCGACCTCCGGCACCGTCGTAGGTCTATTCGACGGGATGAGTTATGACGAAAGCACGATTGGCATGGAGCCGGGAGATATGTTCGTCGCTTATAGCGACGGCGTCACCGAGCCGGAGAACGAGTTTGGCGAGTTCGGCGAAGAGCGCCTGATTGAGCTGATCCAACACCATCGCGATCAGCCGCTGGCGCGCATCAGCGAGATAGTGACCGGCGCAGTGACTGACTGGATCGCCGGCGGTGAACAACCGGATGATGTGACCCTGGTACTCGCCCGGGCACGCTAGAGCGGTTCCAAGAGCTAAAGCCTCATCTGGCGCGGTAAGATTACTGCTTATGCCCGCAGCCAGCGAGCGTCCGCTCGTCCATCCTGCACCGAAGCAATACCGCGTGTCGGTTCCAGAATCTACTTCTCGTGGCCGAGTCTTGTTACTTACTCTTGTGACCCTCGCCGGGGCGTGGCTCCGTCTGTTCCACCTCGGCACCTTTCATGCCACAACCTTTGTCTCGGGTCGCGGCAAGACTCCCCGTCCCGCATCAGGGGCGGGGGTAACGACTACCAGTGAGACGAGCGACGACGGTCCTTTCGAACCTCGCAACTCGCTCCGGTTGTGGTCGGTCGTCGCCCTGGGCGCGGTCTTGCGGCTGGTTGCTCTGGGCCACAAGAGTTTCTGGCTCGACGAGATCACCAGCGTCGCTATCGTTCAGCGGCCTAGCGCCGCCTTCTGGCACTTTCTTTGGCACGAGGAAGGCAACATGGCGATGTACTACGTGTTGCTGCGGCCGTGGTTGCACTTCGGGAACAGCGAAGCTATGGTCCGGCTGCTCTCCGTGCTCCCGGGCGTCCTTTCCATTCCTCTTATGTATCTGCTGGGCAAGCGCCTGTTCGGCCCCCGCACAGGAATACTCGCCGCGGCGCTATTCGCGCTTAATCCATGCGCCATTGCTAGCTCGCAGGAAGCTCGCGCCTACAGCTTTCTTGTGCTCATGGTGATTATCTCCACCTATTGCTTCATTCGCCTCATTGAAGGCCCGTCTTACAGGCTTGCTATTGTCTATGGCCTTGCCGCCGGGTTCACCTGCTACTTCCATTATTTCGGAGTCTTGGTTGCGGCGGCGCATGCCGTCTCGTTGCTGGCGATGCCGCGGGGCAAGTGGCCGTGGAAGCAGTATTCGGTTGCAGGTGTAATTTTTGTACTCCTGGCCATTCCCATCTTTTGGCTGATTCACGCTCAGAACGTCAGGCACATCTCCTGGGTGCAGCCGCCTTCGCTGCTGGAGTTTTATCACCTCGGTGTGTTTCTTGCGGCCAACGGCGGCAAAGCTGTCGGTGCGGTCTTGCTCGCGCTCAATCTCGTAATCGTGGGACTTTACCTCGGCAAACTAAGAACGGAGTGGCGCGGGCGCGACAACGATCTGCAACGCTCGCGTCACGCCTTGGTCGCCAGTTCCTTTTTTTCTCCCATCGTCCTGACTCTGCTGGTGTCGATTGTGAGGCCGGTCTTCTATCACCGCTTCCTCATCATCTGCCTGCCAGCTTGGGTGCTGATGACAGCGGTCGGTGCGCGACAGATTCGTCATCGTCTATGGCGAACTCTTGCCGTTGGGGGTATCTGTGTTCTGTCCTTCTTCAGTACCGTCATTTCTTACACCCGGGTCACGGAAGACTGGCGCGGCGCTACGAATGTAATTCTCTCCTCCGCGCAGCCCGGGGACGCTGTAGTCATCTATCCGTTCTATGCGATCCCGGGCTTCGATTACTACCGCCATCTCAACCCGCGCGCCCCGGCTTTGCATCTGTTCACGCAACCGTATTACGGACAGGGGGACAACGATCAAACCCTGCTGCAAGCGCTCAGTTCCGACTCTCGTGGATTCCGTCGCGTATGGGTCATGGTGAGGCGTGAAGGTCCGGCTCGGGACAATCTGCAGGACGATTCTCCCGCGGTTGCCGCCAAGTTGCAGTTAGTGTTTGGATCGCCGGCGATATGGCAATTCAAGGACATTACGGTCCTGGAATTCGGCCGCTAATCACGCCCCGGAGATCGCGTTTTCCGTTCTTCGCTGTACGTTCAGAAGAACTATGAGACAGCCTAGAGTGGCCTTACACCTCGGCTGGCGTGGGCAGGAAGCGGTAGCCCACGCTGCGTACGGTGAGCAGGTGTTGGGGATGCGACGGGTCTTTCTCGATGTATTTACGCAAGCGCACAACAAAATTGTCGATGGCGCGCGTGTCGGTATCTTCGTGCAATCCCCAAACTTCTTCGAGAATGGACTTGCGCGAAACAATCTTGCCGCCATTGCGAATCAGATGCCGTAACAGTTCGGCTTCCATGAGGGTCAGGCGAAACACCTTGCCATGGGCCCGCAGTTCAAGCGTCCCAAAATCGACCTCTTTGCCTGCGAAGGTGAAAACGTCGAACTCGCGCAAGGAATCGGCCCCTCCAGGCTCGGCCACTCGCACTCCCGCCGGAGGGTCGGTGAGTAAGGTACGGCTCCAGTCGCGGCGGCGCAACAAGCTGCGAATGCGCGCCAGCAGAATCGCGAGATCGAAGGGCTTGGGCAGGTAGTCGTCGGCCCCGGAGGCAAAGCCCCTCAACACGTCCTCCGGGCGACCGCGTGCGGTCAGCATCAATAGAGGGATGTACTGGTTGGCCTTGCGCAGTTCGGTGGCAACGGCGAAGCCGTCTTTGCCCGGAAGCATGACGTCCAGCACCAGCAGATCGAACTCGGTGTGCTTCTTCAGCAGCAGATCCAAGGCGGTTTCGCCATCGCCCACGACCCTGGTGGGATAGCCTTCGGCTTCCAGGTTGAACTTCAAGCCTCGCGCCAGATGCTCTTCGTCTTCGACCAGCAGTATTTCGCTCACTGCAAGTTCCTCGGCAATTGGATGGTGACGGTTGTGCCCCGGCCTGTTCCTTCGCTTTCCGCGAAGGCCTTGCCGCCGTGGCGGTGCGCGATGGCGCGCACGATGAACAGACCTAAGCCGCTCCCCTTTACCTGCGGCGTGACTGGCGTAAGCACGCGATAGAAGCGCTTGAAGACGCGTTTCAGTTCGCCTCGAGATATCCCAATGCCATTATCCTTCACTCGAATCTGCACATGCCGCAGATCGGGCGTGAGCACTTCAACCCGAATACCCGGGTCCTTCTGCGAATATTTAATCGCATTGTCGAGCACGTTGGACAGGGCCGTGGCTAGTTCTTCGCGATCGCCCATCACCGAAAGCCGCTCGGCAGGCCGGCCGTCGGCGGCCCAGTCCATCGCCTGGGGAGACAAATGATGGCGCGAGCGCGCCAGATCTAACGCGTCCTGCACGAGCGGACCAATTTCAACTTCGTTGCGCGAAAGCAGCGCGTTCTTCTGCACCACCCGGGCCGCGCGCAGCACCTGCTCGACCGTGCCTATCAGGCGGTAGGTATCGTCGAGCATAACCTGATAGAACTCGCGGCGCTGCTCTTCGTCGATATTGCGCTTCTGCAAAGTCTCCAAGTACAGGCGGATGGAGGTGATCGGCGTCTTCAACTCATGAGTCACCGCATTCAGAAAGCTGTCCTGCTGTTCATTACGGCGGATCTCGCGGACCAGGAAAATGGTGTTGAGGATGACCCCGGCAATAATAAAGCCAAAGAAAATCACGCCCAGAATGAGAGGCACGATCTGGCGCCAGTTGAGAATGATCCAACTGGTGCTGAGCACCGCTGTCGCCGCCGCCAGACAAACGCCGAGCGTAATGAAGAACGCGATGGTGGTTTTGCGGCTGGTGATGCGCATGGGGTGACGAAAAGAGAATAGCACCGCTGAAATCAGGAGGCGCCCGCCATGGGCAGCCACCAGGGGTCAGCTATTGAGCCAGCAGCTGGTCAGCGCCTCGCTGGGCGTTTTCCAGGTTGTGGGTCATGCTCTGGGCTTGCCGAATGGCCGACAGGGCTGCGTTGTTGTCGCCGCTTTGTTCCAAGGCCCGGGCGAGCAGCAGATATCCCCAATCCGAAGGTTGCAGCTTCATGGCCTGGGAATACGCCTGAATCGCCGAGCCAACATTTCCGGATTTTTGGTCGACCAGCCCCAATCCGATCCATGCTTTCGCGAGTTGGGGATCCGAGGCCACCGCGGCTTCAAAGCTCTCCCGGGCGTGAGGTAAATCGCCCAGCTCGCGATAAACGTAGCCCATATTGTCGAACGCCTTTGCTCGCACCCCGGCGTTCAATACTGCGGAGTCCTGGGTGGCGCTAATCACTTTCTTGTACTGCGCGATGGCTTGCGCGAAATTCCGTTGTTGCTGCTCGTAACCACCGATATTCAGGTTACTGTCAGGATCGTCTGGATTGATGGCCACCGCCCGGTAGAAATGCGGCATCGCCGCTTCGAGCTGTCCGTCAGCCAGCAGCGCTCCACCCAGATGGTCCTCCGCCACGTAGTTGTTCCTCGTCACCGCGACTGCATGCGACCACAACTTCACGTTATCGTCCCAATAGGAGATCTGGCGGTGAGTCAGCATCGCCAAGGCCAGCAGAGCGACAACACTCACGGCAGCCAAGATTGCGCTGGAAATGTGCCGCTGCTTCGCCCACTCCGCTATGCCCCAGCAGACCATAATAAACAGGCCAACGAATGACAGGTACGCATAGCGATCGGCCATCGCCTGGATACCTATTTGCTTAAGCCCCATCATCGGCCCCAGGGTCCCCAGAAACCAAAGCCACCCTACCAAAAGATAACGCCGCCGGCGGTCCGCGATGACCAGAGCGGTGACGGCCACCAGGAAGACAAATGCCGCGATCACCCTCCAGAGTGCCAGCGAATCGCCGCTGGGATACGGGTAGTACAGCGCCAAGCCCGAAGGCCAGAACACCTTCCCCACATATCGTACGTAGGAAAGAATGGCATTCTGCAACCGGAGGGAAAATGGGTGGAAGTAGATTCCACTGAGCGTGCCACCCGTGCGCTCTGCTCGCAACGTAATGACCGCGCTAGCCAAACAGATTGCAAAAAGCGGCAGCTTTTCCAGGATCAGCCAGGAGAAACTCTTTGCAGGGATCGTCGCCAGATTCTCGGACGACGCCTCCGCACGGTCAGCAAACATCCTCTGCAATGGCCAGTAATCCCAAAGCAACAACACAAAGGGAAATGTGATTATCTGCGGTTTAGCCATTAAGCCGAGCGCGAATAATGCCGCGACCGCGGCGTAGCGTGTCACGCGAGGCTCGCGCGCATACCAGCGGTAAGCGCCCAACGCGAGCAGGAAAAACAGGGTGCTCAGCAGGTTCTTGCGTTCCGAGATCCAAGCCACGGATTCGACGTTGATGGGATGCAACGCAAACAGCGCGGCCACCACCAAGCTAGGGCCGGGGGAGCCGGTTGCCCGCAGCAATACCCAGAACAGCAGCAGCGTATTCAGGACATGGAGTGCGACACTGGTCTCATGATGGCCACCGGGATCCAGTTGAAACATCTGGTAATCCAGGGCGTGAGAAATCCAAGCTAGCGGATGCCAATTGACAAATTCGTAGGTAGTAAACGCCCACTTGACTGTGTCCCAGTTCAATCCAGACTGGACATGAGCATTGCCGGTTACATAAGCGTCGTCGTCGTAGTTGACGAACGGATGATGGCTGACAGGATAGTAGACAGCGATCGTCGCGAAAACAAAGACCAGAGCAAAAATCCAGGATCGCGACTTGGACGAAACAAGTAAGCCGGGTTCAGGAGGAGATTGAGGTCCCTTTCGATTCCCCTGCTTCGCTCGCGACTGCGCTGAGATCACTCCTGCTCCCGCCCCCGAGGGTTGGATGGATCCTAGAGAATAGCAATACTCTATCACCAGTTCACGAGCCGGTCTTCATCCTTTGCGCGCGGTTTTGAGTGAGCTTTTCTGCCCCACTCGCAACCACGCTCTTCGCGAATGCTAAAATCAAAGGTTCCCTACTCCATCTGGAAGGATTGCTCTCATGTCACAGGCCGTTGCAAACCTCGCCGCCTCCGCACCCGCCCCTCTGGTTTCGCTTACCGAAGACGAAGTACTCTTCCGCGACACGGTTCGTCAGTTCGCGGACGAGAGCGTCCGGCCCTACGTCAAGGAGATGGACGAGAAGGGTGTCTTCGAGCACAAGATTATCGAGCAATTCTTTCAGTTGGGTTTGATGGGCATTGAGGTTCCCGAGCAATACGGCGGCGGGGGAGGCACCTTCTTCGAGGCTATCCTCGCGGTGGAAGAACTTTCCCGTGTCGATCCGTCCGCCGGAGTTGTGGTGGACGTGCAGAATACTCTGGTCAACAACGCTCTCCTGCGCTGGGCCACGGAAGAGCAGAAGAAGCGCTATTTGCCTCGCCTGTGCAGCGACACCGTGGGCGCCTACGCGTTGAGCGAGGCCGGTTCCGGTTCGGATGCCTTCGCGCTGCAAACCAAGGCGGAGTTGAAGGGCGACGAGTATGTCCTCAACGGCCAGAAGTTATGGATCACCAATGGCAAGGAAGCGGGCGTTTTCATCCTGCTCGCGACGATTGACCCTTCCGCCGGATACAAGGGCATCACCGCCTTCATCGTCGAGAAAGACTTCCCGGGATTCACTGTCGGCAAGAAGGAGGACAAACTCGGTATCCGTGCTTCCAGCACGTGTGAGTTGATCATGGAGGATTGCCGCGTGCCCAAGAACAACGTGCTGGGCGAAGTCGGCAAGGGCTACAAGATCGCCATCGAGACGCTGAATGAAGGCCGCATCGGCATCGGAGCGCAGATGCTCGGCCTGGCTCGTGGCGCTTGGGAATTCGCCGTCAAGTACGCGCAGGAACGCAAGCAGTTCGGCCGTGCCATCGCCGAGTTCCAGGGTATCCAGTTCCAGATCGCGCAGATGGCCACCGAGATCGAGGCGGCTCGCATGCTGCTTTACAACTGCGCCCGGATGAAGGACGCCGGTATGAACTTCGTGAAGGAAGCGGCCATGACCAAGCTCTATACCTCGCAGGTTGCCGAGCGCGTGGCGTCGCTGTGCGTCGAGATCTACGGCGGCTACGGCTTCACCAAGGACTACCCGGTGGAGAAGTTCTTCCGCGATTCGAAGATCGGCAAGATCTACGAAGGCACGTCGAACATGCAGCTCCTGACCATCGCCAAGCTGGTGATGGGCAAGTAAGGCCGGCGGTATTCAGCTTTCAGGCCCGGCACTTGCAACTGGAAGGAGAACCGCGATGAGTCAGAAGTTTCTGAAGTGCCTGCTGTTCGCGGCGACGCTGTCACTGGCCACCGGTCTGGTGTCAGCGCAAATCAATCCTTGCAACCGAATCAGCCTGGGACAGGGAGCCAGTTTGAATGGATTCATACCCTTTCCAACCAGCAGCCTTTGGAACACCAACATCGCCAATGCGCCGCTCGACCCGAACTCGAACGCGATCATCAACTTCATTGGGTCCACTACCCCGCTGCACCCTGATTTCGGCTCCGGTCTATACCAGGGGCAATCGATAGGCATCCCTTACATCGTGGTACCGGTTACCCAGCCGCTGGCCAGTATCACCTTTACGGCCTACGGTGATGAGAGCGATCCCGGCCCGATGCCGATCCCTTTTAACGCTCCGATCGAGGGTTACCCTAATCCCGACGATGGTGACCGTCACGTGCTGGTGATCGACAAAGGCAACTGCTGGCTTTATGAGCTCTATCACGCATACCCGCAGCCCAACGGCAGTTGGAAAGCCGACTCGGCAGCGGTATGGGACTTGATTGCAAACGAGCAGCGGCCTTATACCTGGACATCGGCCGATGCTGCGGGTCTGCCTATCTTCCCGGGGTTGGTTCGCTATGATGAAGTTGCCGCCGGAGCCATTCACCACGCTCTGCGCTTTACGCTGCATTACAGCAAACAGGCGTTTACCCCGCCGGCATCGCATTGGGCGCCAAACTCCAGCAATCCATTGGCGGCGCCCATGGGCATGCGTTTGCGCCTGAAGTCCAGCGTTGACATTTCCGGCTATCCGCCCGATGACCAGGTCATCCTGACCGCGCTCAAGCAGTACGGCATGATTATGGCGGACAACGGAAGCTCGCTGTTCCTCGGCGGCGCAACTGACAATCGCTGGAGCAATGATGACCTGGGCCTGCTAAGGCAGTTGACGGCCTCGGACTTTGAGGTGCTGCTTATCTCGCCGCTTTACACGCCGGGAAATGTGCCCACAGGCCCAAACCCTACTATCAACAGCTTCACAGCCACTTCTTCCGGCGGTCCGGGCCAGCCCGTCACGCTGAGTTGGAACGTGAGCAACGGCGAGTACTACATTGTTTCTCCCGCGGTGGGCGCCACTCGCGGCACTCGTGTCATCGTGACTCCGCGCTTGACGACGACCTACACGCTCTACGCCACGAACAAATATGGCCGCTCCACCGCACAAGTTACGGTGACTGTCCCATAGGGCGGCTTCAGGATTGGTGGAAGGACGAGTACGGGTGGAGCGCCGCTTCAGCGCCTGTAGCGCATCATGACTTCGGTGGCTCCCGCTTTTTCTATCGCAATCCCGCCAGCCCCAGCATCTCCAGAAATTGCTTCTGCGTGCGCATGTCGATGGACTGTGCAACCAGCTTTCCCTCGCGGTCGTAAACGAAGCTTTTTGGAATGCCCTCCACTTGAAACAGCTCGTTAATTTTTCGTCCGGGATCGAGCATGACCGGATAGCTGATGTTCCGCTCCGCGATAAAGGGCTTTACCTTGTCGGCCTCTTCATCGGAAATCGCCAGGATCACGAAACCTTGATCTTTGAATCGCTGGTAGAGCGTGTTGAGATCGGGCATCTCCTTGCGGCATGGCGGGCACCATGTGGCCCAGAAGTTCACCAGCACCACTTTTCCCTTCAGCTCCTTCAAAGTCCAGGTTTTCCCTTGAAGGTCGGTAAGCGTGAAATCGGCCTCCTGGCGGCGCTGATCATCGGCTTCCAGCTTCGCCATGGCAGCCTTGAACTGCGGCACGTCTAACGACGCCTGCACATGCTCATAACGCACCAACTGCGCAAGCTCCAGATAAGGCGCGGCGGGCTGGCCGTGATCGTCGGGCAAAGGCTGCTGACGCAGCGTGTCGGCCAGGGTTGTGGCTACTTCCTGCAACGTGTCGTGTCCGAAATCGCCTTCGGTCGAGAGATTAGCCAGGCCAGTGGCCAGCCGAAGCTTGTTTGGCGTTGCCGGCAAATGCCTGATTTGCAGCGCGAGTTGCTTGGTAACGCCTGCCCTGACGTCGTCGGACAACTGACGCAGACCGTGGATCTGCTCAGCGATTGGCTTCTCCTGCGCACTCCAGACGACCTCTTGCTTCTGCGCCCAAACGTAAACCGGACTCATTACAAACATCTGGACTGCCACAACACACAGCGAAGCCGAAAGCAGCCTGCGTCGGGCGATGCTCTTGCGGAAAGCGCGAAGTACAGCATTCATCGGCTCACTACCTCCGCAGTAATTTTACCGCTTCGTCGGCAGTGCTTAGGTGAAGTTACGCGCAGACAGAAAGGACGGCGCTGTTCACGCCGTCCTTCGCGATTGCTGCTGACTTCGAAGCTAAACGCTGACTAGTTCTTCTTGCCGTTGCGCTGCTGGTTCCCGTTCCGCCACCGGCTTGATGCGGGATGACCCCAGCTTGGGCAGCTTCACGTCCCAGATGAGTCCCAGTGCTTCCAGCGTCTTGATGCCGTACCAGTTCACATCCACCTCGTACCACGCCAGGCCATGGCGCGCCGACTGCGGATGCGCGTGGTGATTGTTGTGCCAGCCTTCGCCGAAGCTGAGATAGGCCACCCACCACAGGTTGCGCGAATCGTCATCGGTGGCGAAGCGCTTGGAACCCCACATGTGCGTCGCCGAGTTCACAAACCAGGTGGAGTGTAGCAGCACCACAGTGCGCAGGAAGATCGCCCAGAACATCACTCCCCAGCCGCCAAAGACCAGCAGAAGTACGCCCAGCGTGGTCAGAGGGAGCCAGTGGTACTTGCTGATCCAGAGATGAAACTTATCTTTGCGAAGGTCGGGAACATACGCCAGAAGATCGCAGTTGTTGTTATGAAAAGTCTGGCCGGTGAGAATCCAACCCATGTGCGCCCAAAAGCCGCCATCGCGCGGGGAGTGCGGATCGCCCGGCTTGTCGGTGAGTTGATGATGTACGCGATGCGTGGCCACCCAGAAGATCGGCCCGCCCTCCAGCGTTAACGTGGCGCAAACGGTCATTACATATTCCAGCCACTTCGGACACTTGTAGCCGCGATGCGTCAGCAGCCGGTGATAGCCCATGCCGATACCGAGGCTTCCCGCAACCCAATACACAATCACAGCGACAATTAGCGCCTTCCAACTGAACATGAATAAAGCCGCTATTGCGCCGATGTGAAACGCGAGCATGAAGCCCGTGGTCAGCCAATTGATATGTTTCTTTTCTTTCTCTCCGGTCATGTTTCCCCTAAATTGCTGCTTGTCGATTCCGAGATGGGTTAGTGCAGAAGCCCAACTCCAGACTAACAACCTAAGAGAGTTCTGTTTGTAATACTTTTGTCACATCGGGTTGTGACGTGGGACTAAAGGCAGGACCCTGTAATTTCTTGGGCACTCCGCGAGATTTGGCACTCTCAATACGTCAGGACACTCAGAGCAGGCTTCCGGATTTTCCGAGCCCGCGCAGCGTTCTACTTGCCGGTCTTCCCTGCCCGCTGCGGCAATGACATGCCGCGCAATAGTACCTGCCGCGCATTCTCCGCAACCTTGTCATCGTAGCCCTCGAGGATTAGAAGATCGCTGCCCTGGATCTCCAGGGTCACTTTGCCCTCATTGGTGTCGAATGTGATTGCAGGCAGCGCGCCAGTTGCATTCGCTCCGTTCGCCGATGCCGGCTGCTCCAAGACCGCCTTCTTGTAGCGTTTGGGAACGTAGTCGGCATACAGTTTGGCGAAATCCCGCGCCGCTTCGGGCGAGTCCCATCGCGAGAAATACAGCATCGCGATCTGGTCCTTGGGCGCTGACTTGGGGTGGGCTGCAAAGTAGTAGCCGCCACGCCAATGCGGATAGTAGTTCGGGGGAGCCCCACCGTACTGCTTAGCCAGCAGATAGATGTCGAACTCGCCCATCCCGCCAAAATCAAAGCGCTCATAGTCTGGCGAGACCAGCTTGTCGAGGTCGGGAATCGCAAGCGGCGGCACATTCTGCTTCCGTAGGTAGGTCTCGGGCTGCATGATCTGGCGAGTGTCAATTGGGGGATTCTCCAGCATGCCAGTGTAGGCCGTATCCTTCCCTTTGGCGGCGAGAACGGCGCGCACAAACTCCAATCCAAACGTGTAGGGCATTAGCAACGATTCCCGCAGAAACATGGGAGCCGCAGCGAACACCGGCGAGTCCTTGTTGTCGGCCATGCTGGCGCGCATGACGTCAACGATCTCCGGGGCGGTCAAAATGTCCTTGCCTATGGGGGCCAGTGTGTAGTCGACTAGCACGACCATCGCCTGGCCCTCGGTGACACACTGGCGCGCGGCTTGGGCTTCTTCCACAACTTGTTCCTGCGGATCGGGCTGTGGCCCGCTGTCTTTAGCGCCGGCTAATTCCCATTTCTCGAGATTGATCTTCTGGTCTTGCAGAGCGTGGGTGAGCTCGTGCGCCAGCACCGGCTTCTGAATGTCCGGCTGCACCCAGTCGAGCAGATTGACGCTCTTCGACTTGGAATCGTAGTAAGCAGCCACTTGCTCGCCCAGCAGGCGAAGAAATTCCGAGTGCAGGTCGTAGCCCGGCGGAAGCAGCCCGAATTTCTCCAGCACCAGCCGCGATTGCTCCAGCCGCTGCGCATCCTTATCGTCCTTCATGCGCTTGTCAACGTAGCGCTCCACCGACTCCCGGGTGATGAGGTTACGCTTAACTTTGTGTTGGATGGGCAGCCCAGTGTCGTGGCTGGCGAAGTCCAGGATTTCATCCACCGAGCGGAAGAGTTCCTTGGCCTGTGCCTTGGTAATGCGAGTCTGTGGCTCCGGCTGCCCGGATGATGGTGACGGCGCGCTTCCCTGCCGCTGGTTCTGCGCGGCAACGCCGGCTCCGGGAACTTGGGTTGCGCCGGATGGATTCGGCGGCTGCGAGGAAGTTTGCGGAGCTGCGGGCTGCGAAGGCGTCGCAGCCTGGTTTGGCGATTGCGCTGGCGGGGTCGACTGCGGCGGGCTGGGCGTGGCCTGGGCCCACGACAAGCCGAACAGCAGCAGCACAAGAAAGATTGCGGAGAAAGGCGACGTCAGGAGTCGGGATAATTTAGCGCGCGGTAACCGGTTCTCGTGCATGCAGAAACTTTAAGCATACAGGACATTTGGGTCCTGAGTAGCACGATCAAACCGCAACCGCTATGATCGAACCTCTGCTGGTTCTTCATGAGGAAGGTGCAATGATTCGAATTCACCGCCAGTTGCTGGCCTACGCCGCAATACTTCTGTTCTGCAGCTCGCTGCTCGCGCAATCCCCCGAAGCACTTCCACAAAAACCCACACAAACCGCTCCGCAGACTTCGGCAGAACGCAACCAGGAGCAATGTGACGCCTATCGTAAAGCCATGGAAGATGCCGACCAGAAAATTGCTGCGGAGGTAAAAGCTCACTCCGAGCTGATAAAGAACCTGGAGTATCTGACTACGGAAATTGGTCCCCGCCTCACTGGATCGCCGCAGATGCAGGCGGCGAGTCAATGGACCCTCAAGCGCTTCCAGGATTACCACGTTGAAGCGCATCTGGAGACGGCAGAGATTGCGCATGGTTGGACGCGCGGAGTGGAAACCGCCGCGATCACCAGTCCCGTTCAGCGCCGCATCGGCATCCATGCCCTGGGTTGGAGCAAGGCAACCGACGGCGAAATCACTGGCAGCGTGATGGCGCTGAACATCGCAAAACTCTCAGACCTTGAGGCTTACAAAGGCAAGCTGAAGGGTGCCATTGTGATGCTGCGTAAGCCATACGACCTCTCACAGGAGGATCCGAACCCCGAAAACGCCTACGACGCAGTCATTCCCCCCTCGCGCGGCATACCTCAGCCTAACCAGATGGACTGGCGCGGCCGCCTGCAACTGATAAAGCAGGTCGCCGCCGAACAACCTGCGCTGGTGCTGATGGACAGCGGCAAGCCCGACAGCCTGTTCAGCATGGCCGGCGGATTTACCGGATACTCTGCCAGCGACGTGCCGATGGCTTTCCTCACCCACGAGGATTACGACCTCATCTATCGCTTGCTTCAGGCCGGAGCGGTAACCATGAAGGCGAACCTGCAGGAGACTTTCAGCGAGAAGCCGGTGCCCGCTTCCATCACTGTTGCGGAGATCAAGGGCAGCGAGCATCCGGAGGAACGTGTCATCGTCGGCGGACATCTGGATTCCTGGGACCTCGGCCAGGGCGCGCTCGATAACGGCACCGGCGCGATGGCCACGCTTGAGGCGGCGCGAGCCTTGCAGGCACTGGGCTGGAAGCCGAAGCGCACCATCACTTTCATCCTGTTTACCGGCGAGGAAGAAGGTGGGATCGGTGCTGACACTTTCCTGAAGAACCACGCCGCAGAGATTCCTGCGATCGATGCCGTGCTCATTCACGACACGGGTACGGGCAAGGTGTTCAGCATCTCGCTGGACAATCTGTGGGAAACTGCGGGGCTGATGCACGAAATTTATCAGCCGCTACAGGAGGTGTTCGCTCTTCAGCCTCTCTCGACGCGCTACTTCGGCTCGTCGGACCACGTGCCCTTCCTGAACAAAGGCGTGCCCGCCTACTTCTGCGTGCAACTACCGGCGCAATACCGCGAAGCCCACCACAGCCAGACCGACACCTTCGACAAAGTGGTTCCCGACCAAATCAACGAGGGCGCCGCGCTTCTGGCAGCGTGGGCGTGGAATGTCTCCGAGATGCCGCAAGCGCTGCCGCATCACGCCGAGCCAACCTCGCCAATGGATTGAAGGTTTAATTACACACCGTTTCTTGGCTAGACTCTCTCCACTCTGCCGCTCCTCACGCTGCGCAACGCCGCGTCCAGGACCAACTGGTTGCGCAACCCCTCGTCGCCGGGAATCTCGAAAGCGCGCCCCTCTTCCATGGCCGCAGCAAACGCGTCCACCTGCGCGGCGTACGCTTGCGCGTTCGAGACTTCCCTTCTCTCGATCACGTCGAATCCTCTGCGCAACTCCACTGTCGGGGGATGCTCCACGTTCAGGGCGTTTACCGACGAAAGCACCCCAGCTTCTCCCGCCACTTCCAGATAGGTCTGGTACGGCGTGCGAGCCGACACCGAAACCGTCCCGAGCATCCCGGTTTCGAATTGCAGCACCGCAGTCGCCGAGGCTTCCACAACCCAATGCGAGTCGTAGTGGGCCAGCGCTGAAACTGAACGCACCTCCTGGCCAAGGATGAAGCGCAGCGCATCGATGCAATGCACCCCTAAGTCGGCCAGTGGCCCGCCGGTGGCCAGACGAGCATCGTTGATCCAACTGCGCGCGCTGCTCAGCATGGGAGCAAAGAAGTCGGCACGCGCCGCCACCGGCCGTCCGATTGAACCGGCGGCTACATGATCCCGGAACAATTTCACGCTCTCCTCAAAGCGCATCACATGCGCCACGCCGAGCATCACTTTTGCGGAACGCGCCGCCTCTACCATCTCTCGCGCCTGCTGCGGATTTATGGCCATCGGTTTCTCGCACAGCACCGGCTTGTCATGCCGGACCGCCTCTAGCACGTCGTCGTGATGCAGTCCATCTGGACTGGAGACGAAAACTGCATCGACCTGCGGACAGGCACAGAGTTCGGCTGTGGAAGTAAAGGCATGTTCGATTCCATGTTGCCGCGCAGATTCCTTTGCCTGCTGCAGATCGCGACGCGACAACGCCGTGACCCGGCAGCGTTTCGCCTTGGCGAATCCCGGCATTAGGCGTTTCACCGCGTGCAGACCAAACCCGACAATGCCAAATCGAACCATTCGCTTGTCCTTTTGCATCGCGTAGTGATTTGTAAAATTTCTTACGCGGATAAACTACGCGCCACGACGGCCTTCTAATTGGAATGTCCACAAGTCTAAGCGCAAGGATTAGATATTGCATCGTGCGCAACCCTCGAGACAATGACGGAAATGTAATTCGACGCTATTCTGGCTATGCGGTAAATTGATAACTCTGTGGCAATGCTTTCCACAGGCGTACAAGCTCCCGCGGGGGATAGCGAGCCTCCCCGGGAGTGCATTGTGCTGTTCCGCAGCTAACCGGCGGCATCCACGACTGGTGACCAGGCAGGAAACGCTTGCCCTCTTCGCACTCCGCAATCAAGTCATTCTTTCTCGAGGGACCCGCAGGGCGGCTGGAGGCCCTGCTGAACGTAGGCTCGCCCACGGCAACCCACGCCGGATTGGTGTGCCATCCGCATCCGCTGGGTGGCGGAACGATGCACAACAAGGTGGTGTTTCACGCCATGAAAGCTTTGCACTCGTTCGGCTTCCCCGTGTTGCGTTTCAACTTTCGCGGCACTGGCCTGAGCGCAGGCCGGCATGACGAGGGACGCGGTGAAGTTGCCGACGTGCAAGCCGCGCTGGCTTGGCTGAAGGATAAGTTTTCGCTGCCCATCATCTTCGCCGGATTCTCCTTTGGTGCGGCCACGGGGCTGCGGGCTGCTTGTCCCGACCCTAACGTTAGCGCTGTGATTTCGCTTGGCACGCCGGTCGAGGCCGATGAACGCCTCTATTCGTTCACGTTCTTGCGGGAGTGCACAAAACCGAAGCTCTTTGTCAGCGGCGACCACGATCAGTACGGTCCGCACGATGCGCTGGAGAAACTGGTTGCGCAAGCTGCCGACCCAAAAGAGTTGGTATTCGTCCCTGGAGACCACTTCTTCGAAGGCCATCTCCCCGAAATGCGGATGACCGTTGAGAGTTGGCTGGGTGAAGTGCTGGGGAGCAGCAGTTAGCAACTAGCAATTAGCAACTAGCTGAAACCGCTCTAATTTTTCGATAGAGGGGCCGCTGCGAGATCGCGCACAAATTCCACAATCGAGCGCACCGGAATTCCGGACGGCCCTTTCGCGATCCAGGGCTTGTTGTCTTCCATCCATGCGACACCGGCGATGTCGAGATGCAGCCAGGGCGTGTCGCCGACGAATTCCTTCAGGAACATTGCGGCGGTGACTGCGCCACCCCAACGACCGCCGCTGTTGACGATGTCGGCGATGTTGGACTTGATCATGTCGCGGTACTCTTCGTCCACCGGCAGCCGCCACATCTTCTCGCCCGATTTCTGCAGCGATTTGCTGAAGCGCTCGAAGAAGTCTTCGTCGTTGGCGAAAATGCCGGTATTGACCATGCCCAGCGCCACCACGCATGCGCCGGTGAGCGTCGCAGCATCGATGAGGTGGGTGCAGCCCAACTGGCGCGCGTAGTGCAAACCGTCGGCCAAGACCAGCCGCCCTTCGGCGTCGGTGTTGATGATCTCGATTGATTTTCCCGACATGGCGATCTGCACGTCGCCTGGCTTCTGCGCCTTGCCCGAAGGCATGTTCTCGCTGGCGCAGACGATTCCAATCACGCGCAGGTTCGGCTTGAGGTGCGCAATGGCACGCATCGCTCCGATCATGGCCGCGCCGCCGGCCATGTCGTATTTCATCTTCTCCATGCCGTCCGCCGGCTTGATGGAAATGCCGCCGCTGTCAAAGGTAATTCCCTTCCCAATCAGGCCGAGGACCGACTTCTCTGGGGCGCCCGCGGGTTCATGGCGCATGACAATCAGTCGCGGCTCCTCGTCGGAACCCTGCGCGACGCTCCAAAACGCGCCCATCTTCAGTTCTTTGATTTTGTCGCCACCGTAGATCTCGCACTTCAGCCCAGTCTCGTCGCACATCTTCTTGGCGCGCTCAGCGAGGATGGTGGGCGTCATGCGATTACTCGGCTCATTGACCAGATCGCGCGTAAAGTTCTGCGCTTCGCCAATAATGCGCCCCTGCTCCATCGCAGTCTGCAACGCCTTCAGGTCTGCTGCTGCCGGAGCGACGATGATCAGCTCCTCGATCTTCTGCTCTTTGCGGTCACTCTTGTAATAGTCAGGGTCGAAGTTCCCGACGAATGCGCCTTCGACGATCGACTTCACGGCATCCTCCATGCCACCCCGCTGGAAGGCCAGCGTGCTCTGCGACGCAGGGTCGGCCTGCCCTGTCCACGAATTTGGCGCAACGAAGGCAAAGCTCTTAAGGTCCTTGGCCTTCAGGCTCCGTACCGCGGCGCCAGCCAGTTTGCGCAGCTCGTACGAGGAAAAGTTCTTGGCCTTGCCACCGCCAATCAGCATCAGGCGCTTCGCCTTCAGGCCAGAGGGCTTGTGCAGCAGAGCAATCTCCAGCATCTTGCCAGTGACTTCGCCTGACGCAATAAGGTCGGCTGCCGCGTCAAGCACAGCCTTGTCATCGCTCTGGATCTGCGGCTTGTGTTTGTCGGATTTGTCGCTGTTGGTGTTTTCGGCGGCATCGAGCACCGGGACGACGAGGCACTCGGTTTCAACATGCGAAGGTGGTGCGGTATGAAGAGTCGTTTTCATAGTAAGTAGTCCGTTCTAATTCTTTCGGCTTCTGGCGACGGCCTCGCGCGCTTCTTTGTCGGCTGTCTTGCGCCGTTCGGTCTCGCGCTTGTCCCAGTGCTGTTTGCCTTTCGCTAGGGCCAACTCCACTTTCACCCTGCCATTGCGGAAGTACAGCCGCGTCGGGATCAGCGTTAGTCCCTTCTGCTGCGTCTTGCCGATGAGTTTATGCAACTCATTCTTGTGCACCAGCAACTTTCGGGTGCGCAGGGGTTCATGATTGAAGATGTTGCCGTGTTCATAAGGTCCGATGTGCGCGTTGATCAGCCAGAGTTCGCCATCCTTCACCAGCCCGTAGGCGTCCTTGAGGTTGGCTCGTCCAGCGCGCACCGATTTCACTTCCGTTCCGCGCAAGGCAACGCCGGCTTCGAACTTCTCCAGCAGAAAGTAGTTGTGCGACGCGGCGCGGTTGACCGAGGCATCCCGCTCCCCGCTGGCGGTGGGATCGCGCCGCGGCTGCTTTTCCTTTTCGGGACGACCTGTGGGGGAGGACTGACGGGCCATAAATATCCACGCGCCACGCCAGCGCCGGGCTACGCTTGTCCCGAACCGTACATCACAGTAAATCGGAGAACGGGGTGACCTTGCGCTGGGCGGGATTGACCGTAACCATCTTGCACGCCGCGCGAATCTTTGATGCTAACACAGGATTAAAACAGCGACTTGCATCCTATGTGAGAGATGTGTGTGAGATGCTATAATCGCGCCGATTACGCTAACTCGATTCGCCACGCGGCAGTGATGCATTTGTACGCGAACCATGCTCACGTTTAGCGTGGGCCGCAGTCTTAACCTCCGGAACCTGGCAATCCTTAATCACATGAGGGCTGAGTTCCGGCGCAATTCCCTGGGACCTTAAGGAACTTGATGAAACGGTTTACCCGCGTTCTGGCGGTGCTCCTGATCGGCGCCGTTCTGCCCGCACTCGCCTCCAACGACAAGGCAGCTAAGGTCTTGTTTCAAAAGGGCAAAGACGCCGAAGTTCGGCAGGATTACATTGCGGCCTACGAGTTTTACCATCAGGCCTACCAGCTCAAGCCCGCCGACCTGACCTATCGTGCCGCCTTCGAGTATGTCCGCTTCCTGGCATCGGCGTCCTATGTTCATCAAGGCGAGATTCTGCTCAAGGCCGGGAAACTTCAGGAGGGGTTGACCGATTTCGAGCAGGCGCTTGCCATCGATCCGTCCAGTTTCATAGCACAACAGGGAGCCACCAAGACACGCTTGCTTCTCCAAAAGAGCCTGAACCCTGCTCCTCCGGCGCCTACGACCGAATCGGGACTGACCAAGCGCATGGAGGAAGCCGCCGGACCGGTTGAGCTGAGTCCCATTTCCCAGACGCCCATCACCTTAAAGCTGACCGAAGACGGGAAGACGGTTTACGAAACCATCGGCAAATTGGCGGGCGTCAACGTGTTGTTCGATCCTGATTACACTTCGAAACGCATTCGCGTGGACCTGAACGGGGTCACCCTGGAAGAAGCGCTGGAAATTACGGCGCTGGAATCAAAGACTTTCTGGCGGCCGGTCACTCCGAATACCATTTTCGTTGCCGCGGACACGCCCGCCAAGCGTAAGGAACTGGAGCAGAGCGTCATCCGCACTTTTTACCTGACGAATCTCTCGCAGCCCAACGAATTGCAGGACCTGGTTAATATTCTGCGAACTTTGCTCGATACCCAGCGCCTGCAACAGTTTCCTTCGCAGCAGGCAATCGTGGTGCGGGGGACGCCCGATCAGATTGCGATGGCCGAGAAGCTGATCAATGATCTCGACAAAGGTCGGCCCGAGGTAGTGGTGGAAGTTGCGATCATGCAAGTCACCCGCAACAAGATGCGCAATCTCGGCATCCAACCGCCCGGTAGTGTCACCGTACAGTTGCAGGACAACAACACAACCACCAGTACCACTACCGTGAACGGCAATGCCGGCAATGGCGGCACGGGCACTACCACCACCGGCAATACGGGCGGCATCAACCTGAATAGTTTGGCCCACCTTAACGCCACCAATTTCGAGGTGACGATCCCATCGGCTACGGCGAATTTCCTGATGAGCGATAGCAGTAGCAAGCTTATCCAACAGCCACAAATCCGCGCCGCGGATGGCCAGAAGGCTTCGTTGAAGATCGGCGAGCGGGTACCCGTGGCCACCGGTTCGTTCCAGCCCGGTATCGGCGGCGTCGGCATCAACCCGTTGGTCAACACTCAATTTAACTACATTGATGTCGGCGTAAATATCGACATCACACCGCACGTGCACGGGCTCGACGAGGTAACCCTGAAACTCACCATGGATATCTCGGCGGTTGACTCCTACCAGAACATCGGCGGCATTCAGCAGCCGGTGATCGGGCAGCGCAAGATCGAGCAGGAAATTCGCCTGCGGGAAGGCGAAGTGAACATCATGGGCGGCATCCTTGAATCCACGCAGACCAAGTCGCTATCGGGAATTCCAGGCTTGGCGTCCATTCCGCTCTTCAAATATCTGTTCGCCGAGGAGACCAAACAGAATAACGACAACGAAATCGTTTTCATCCTGATTCCGCATATTGTGCGTGCCCAGGATTTGAACGATAGCAACGTCAAGGCAATTGACGTTGGCACCGCCAACACCATATCCCTGCATCACGGCATGAACCAGGCGCCCGACCAGCAACCGCGCAGCACGCAACCCTCGGGCCCGGCTGGCAATCCGCAGGGAGCACAAGCCAATCCACCGCAGCCGCAGGCCGGCTCGACCCCAGCCACTGGCACCCAGCCTTCCATCGCAGCGGCCCCTCCGGGCAGTGCGATCGTGAGCTTTGACCCGCCCATGCTGGACCAGGCGGTGGGTTCCACCTTCACCGTGAACGTGAACCTGACCGGCGCGCAGAATGTGTATTCGGTCCCGGTGCAGATTCTCTACAACCCACGGGTTTTGCAGGTGCTGAACGTCTCCAATGGAACGCTGCTGGCGCAGGACGGGCAGACCGTCGCGCTGGTCAACCGCGATGACAGCATGGCCGGCATTCTGCAACTCACCGCCTCACGTCCCCCGGGGAGCGCCGGCGTTAGCGGCGACGGAGCGGTGTTTACGATCACCTTCCAGGCGAAAGCTCCAGGACAGGCAACCTTGAGCGTCAACCGGGCGGGAGTGAAGAACGCAAGCATGCAAAACGTCCCCGCCAGCGGCTCTCAGGCCATCGTGACCGTTCATTAGCGGCAGCGTCTAACCGGTAGCAGCCCCGGGCGCGGTCATCGCCGCGAGCCTGCGTACGCCAGCGACGATATAGCCGGTTGATTGCGAAGTCAGTCCCGGGAAGGACTAAACTAAGAGCGGTGCCCCTTAATCTTTCCAGTTGCGGTTTGGCTGCTGAGAGAAGCAGTGTGCCTGGATTTGCACCAGTTCATTCGCAGTCCTCAGCCTCTCGGGCGGTCCGCAGGGACGGTTTCACCCTGGTCGAGTTGATCGTGGCGATGACCATCCTGATGGTCCTGACCGCGGTCGCCACTCCCGTGCTGCGGGTCGCCATTCAACGCAACAAAGAGCGCAATTTGCGCCGCGATCTGTGGGAGATGCGCGATGCCATTGATCGCTACAAGGACGCCGCCGATCGGGGCGCATTCCAGACCAAGCTGGACAGCCAGGGATATCCTCCCGATCTCGACACCCTGGTGAAGGGCGTGGACTCCAATGGCAAGAAGATCCGTTTCCTGCGGCACATCCCGGTGGATCCCATGACCGGCAAGGATGAATGGGGCTTGCGCTCGATGCAGGACGATCCCGATTCGGATTCCTGGGGCGGGCAGAGCGTTTTTGACGTTTACACCAAATCCGAAGGCACTGCCTTGGACGGCACCAAGTACAAGACGTGGTAATTTCCTAGGGCGCAACCATGACCCGGCGCTGGCGACAACGCGGCTTTACTTTGATTGAGTTGATGGTGGTGATCAGCATCATCGTCATCCTGCTTTCGCTCGCCATCCCGAATTATTCGTCTTCCATTCTGCACGCCAAAGAGACTGCGTTGCGCGACGATCTCTACACCATGAGGTCGCTGATCGACCAGTACACGCTTGACAAGCAAAAGGCCCCGCAATCCTTGGAGGACCTGGTGGATGCCAAATATCTTAAGCAGCTCCCCAAGGACCCCTTCACCAACTCACGCGATAGTTGGGTGCCGGTCACCGACGAGAGCATTATGTCTCCCGATCAGACCGAGCCCGGGATTATCGACGTTCATAGCGGCAGCGATCAAACCTCCAGCGAAGGCACCGCGTATAACACGTGGTAACGACGAGCCATCAGCCATCGGCTATCAGCTTTTAGGACTGGTGCACCAGGTTTGCGTTCGTCTTTTGGACGCTAACCTGGGCAGAAGAAGGTTCTGGGGCAAACCGGCGAAGACCACGTGGGATGCCGCCTATTTCGTCGCTTCGCTGAACATGAATTTCCCCAGGTACATGGGATAGGACTTGGGCGGGACGGTCTTGGCGTTGTCAATCGGGTACGGGCCCTGCACCGTGGTGGGGAATCCCCAGATATCTCCCGTGCGCATGTCAACGGCGACTTTGCCATACACCTGCGAGGTCCCGTCGGGCTTGCGCAGCATCGTATAACCCGGTTCGATGTAGAAGGGATAAGCCTCGCTGGTTTGTGCCTGCACCGGCGCCGGGTGGACGACTGGGCGAAATGCAATCATCCCAAGAAAAACTGCAATAACAACTAAAATTGCTTTCGTAAAGCGGTCGAGCGTCATAGTTCCTCCCAATTCAGCTTCGCAGATCCGGTGATATTTCCGTCAGGCTTGTCATCACGGGCGCAGCCGGGGTCCCCAGCGAGGGCCGCTTTTGCCCTCGATGGGGTGGAGGAGCGAGGGGTCTGCTCTGCCTTTGGTCACGGAAAAAGCAGATTCCTAGCGCCGCAATCGGCGCTCGTAATGACAATTCATAAGTTCATCATCGACTGTCTTTCGCCGTAGGCCTAGTAACCTTCCCCGGAAGAGGTAAATCAGTTCGATGACCAGGATGATCACCACCATCAATTCCAGGATTGCTTTGACCGCCTCAGTGTCGCGGCGGGAACAGGAACTGCAGCATGGGCGCGACGCGCTGTGACCAGGCCACCTCGTCGTGTTGGCCACCTTCGACTTCGGTGTAGCAAAGGTCTTCGCCGAGTTTCCATCTCTTATTGACCAAGGCTGTCTTCAAAGCGCGGGCATCGAGCAGCGCTCGCTGGCCTTCCTGGGTACCGATATCGAGCCAGATCCGCAGTTCCGGCTTTCTTTTGATCTGGGCGACAGTTTTCAGGATGGCCCGATTACGCCACCAGACCGACGGAGACATCACGGCGAGCTTGCCGAACACCCAGCTATAGCGCAGCGCGAGGTACATCGAAACCAATCCCCCCAGCGATGATCCACCCAGGCCGCAATTCTCGATGCCGGGAAGCGTCCGGCAGCGGTGATCGACGAACGGCTTCAGTTCTTTCACCAGCATCTGACCGTAGGCGTCCGCCTGTCCGCCGCCGAGCCGCTTGTCTTCGATGTGGGTGTATTCGTCGATGCGACGCACTCCCGTGTTGTAGATGCCGACGATGACCAGCGGCTCGATCGCGCCATCCAGGATCAACTCGTCCGCGGTTTCGCCTACACGCCAATACTTGCCGGGGATGAAGGAAGTGTCGGGATCGAATAGGTTCTGGCCGTCCTGCAGATACAGCGTAGGATAGCGACGGTCGGGCTCAGCCTCATACCGGGGCGGAAGGTAAACCATGAAGTCGCGCTTCTCGTCCATCCGTTCGGAGGGGAACTGCTGATGCAGGCGCAGGCGCGACTTCAGGCTGCTGGGCACCTGCGCTGGCGGAATCGGCTGGTCAGTTATGATCGGATCCGTGCTCATTCTGTAGAATTGTGGCTTCCTAGATTACCAAATGCAGTTCTGATCCAACCCTATCTCAGACGGAAGAGGCTCAAACATTGTGAATCGCGAATATCATCGTTGGTGGTCCCGCGACCTGCAACGCGACATGGAGTTGCTGGTTTTTGGCCACGCTGGCGCCAAGGTCCTGGTCTTCCCCACTTCGCAGGGACGTTACTTTGAATACGAAGACAACCAGATGGTTGCCGCGGTGGCCGACCGCCTGGAAGCCGGGCAACTGCAGATCTACTGCGTCGACAGCGTGGACAGCGAAAGCTGGTACAACAAGCAAGCGCATCCCTACTGGCGCCTGCAACGGCATCTGCAATACGAGTGCTACATTCTGAATGACGTGCTTCCGCTGATGTGGAACAAGAATTGGACCTCGCGCACCATTGTGACCGGCTGTAGCTTCGGCGCCTACCATGCCGCGAACTTCGCCTTCCGTCATCCCGACAAGGTCACCGGCTGCGTCACCATGGGCGGCTCGTTCGACATCAAAAGCTTCCTCGACGGCTGGTATAGCGAGGACGTGTACTTCAATAATCCGCCCGATTATCTGGCGAACTGCAGCGACGGCTGGCGCTATAACCATATGCAGACAGTGCTCGCCACCGGCGAATGGGACATGTGCTGGAACAAGAATGAAGAGTTCGCGGCCATCCTGCGGGCGCGCGGCATCCGGCATGAGTTATACGTGTGGGGCGAGCAAAGCTATCACGACTGGCCGTGGTGGCGGCCGATGGCGCGGACGTACCTGCAGTAGTAAGCGGTGGCAGAGACGATGAGATGCCCGCTCCGGGGTTACCATCACAAGGGTCACAAAGGCCTACGGCCCGCCTATAAGAATCCAATCAACCACGAAGATCACGGAGAAAACGCGATAGAAACCAAAACTCCGTGTCCTCCGTGGTGAATGATTTTCGAAGGTGCTGAGCGAGGCGTCCGCCGCAAAATCCGCCAATTGCTATTTCAGTCCCACCGAAGATCGAGCTTGCGGCCTGTGGCGATGGGCTTCGACCGCCTCTTGCGCCAGGCGAATGAAGTCGGGCAGGCGACGGGTGGCAATTTGCGACATCTTCTGGCCGAGATCGAACGACCATCCCGCCATGGTGATTCTCATGGCAAAAGGAGCGTCGCCGTAAAGCTGTTCGGCAGCGGTGAGCAGCGAGGACGGATTGAGGTGGTGAGTCAAGCTGCCGGGGCCAGGTTCTGGCGAAACGGTGGTCCGCAGGATGGTTCCGGGCGACTCCCCGAAGGAGGCGTCCAGAAACAGCACGAAGTCCCGCTGCAATATGTCGTCCACCATCTCCGGGGTGAGCTGCTGGGCGGCGATCACTTCCACGTCCGGATCGTTCCAGAAATGCTGTTCCAAGGCGCGCGCGGCATGACAGCCGATGGCGTCATCTCCGCGCATAGGATTTCCATAGCCGATAATCAGGGTTCCGGGCACTTCGTCCTCTCCAGGCAGTGGCGCGCTGGCCTGGCCTTTTCGCATTAACAGGCATAATCCTTTCTCGCGAGGAAGGATGTGAGACGCCTCACCATCCGCCGTGATGCACCGAAATACCATGGCATTCACTTCTTTTTCCCCGGTAACCCGGCCGGGTTCTCGTGCGTGCGTTCGCGGAAGCGCGCCTTCATGCCGGTCGCCATGGAGACGGCATGCTCTCCGAACTTCTCGCGCAGCCGGTCGGCGGCGGAGAGCGCCTGGTTCCACTTTTCATGAGTGCTCCTGCCTTGCAGGCTGAGCTGCTCACTCTCGGCTGCAAAATGCGACGCGCAGACTCCGAGCAGCCGGACCCCGCCGCCATTCCAGTTTGTCCGGAAAAGTTCACGGACGGTGGCCAGCACCTCCGAATCCACCGAGCTCGGCTGCTCCAGAGTGTGGGCCCGCGTGAGCGTGCGGAAATCGGAATAGCGCAGCTTCAATTGCAGAGTGCGGGCGTGCAGCTTCTGTTCGCGCAAACGGCGGCACACCATCTCCGACAGCCGCGCCAGGGTCGCTTCCAAGGCTTGCGCGTCGTTGGTATCGACGGAGTAGGTGTGCTCGTGGCTGATGGAGCGGGGCCCGTCGTCCTCGCCAATATCGCTGTCGAACCAGGCGCCGGCATCCAAGCCGCGGGCCTTGCCGGCCAGCGCCACGCCCAGCGCGCCAAAGTTCGCCTCCAGCCAGCGTTCCTCATGCCGGGCGAGATCGCCAATCTTCTGGATGCCCTGTTGGAGCAGCCGCTTCTCCATGACCTTGCCAACGCCCGGAATCTTGCGCACATCCAACGGCGCCAGGAATTGCGCTTCCCCGCCCGGCACAATCCACAGCACGCCATTGGGCTTGGCCTGGTCGGAGCAGATCTTGGCCAGCAGCCGCGAGCTGCCAATTCCGATGGAGCAATTCAGTTGCGTCTCCGCTTTCATCGCGCCGTGCAGCGCATGGGCGGCGCGCATCGGCGAACCGTGCAGACGCCCGGTACCGGTCATGTCCACGTAGGCCTCGTCGATGGAAACCATCTCCAGCTTGGGAGAGAAGCGGCCCAGCACCTGGCAAACCTTGGCGGAATAATCGCGATAGCGCTCGGGATGTCCGTCCACGAAGATGGCATGAGGACACAGTTTCGCGGCGGTGCGCAGCGGCATGGCCGAATGGACGCCGAACTTGCGCGCCTCGTAGGAGGCGGCCGACACCACGCCGCGCTCGTGGCGCTGACCGCCAACCACCACCGCCCTGCCCTTCAGCGAGGGGTCGAACAACTCTTCGACCGAGACGAAGAAGGCGTCCATGTCGACGTGAAAGATGGTGCGCTGTACCGGGGCCATGCTGTGCGCGATTTTACAACCAGCAATTAGCATTTAGCATTTAGCAATTAGCAACGAGCAGCCAACATCTGGCACTTAGAGTGGGCCGGGTATCGCATCAGGCAACGCCGTATTTCGCGCTTGCGAGTCGGACCGACTGCGGCCAAAGCTAGGTGCCAAGTGCTAACGGCTAATTGCTCTTCCCAATTTGACCTTCCGGCGCATCTTCCTTCCCCGAACAGGAATCCATCGAAACCCTGATCTGAGAAGTACTTGGACGCGTATCCAGCCGGGACCGAGTTTCATTCTGGAACTAGAGCAATGGCGACGGGGGTTCCGGCTGTGCAGGGATCGGAAAATTCCCAAAAGAATCAACACTTAAGCGCGATTGGAATTTTGGCAGCAGCCGTGCTTTATACAAATACGTTTGCAAGGGAATGCAGAGAATCTGGATCATGAACAGGGCCAGCCACAACCCGAGCGGCAGGGCAAGGCAAACGGAATTCTTGGCGAACCAACTCGACCGCCTTTCGGTCCCCTGCGATGACGAAAGCAGCCAGATTTCCTCCGCCGGGCAAGGACGCGAGGAGCGCGATCAGGAGAATTCGTGCTCCTCGCGGGCCTTCAACGACAGCTGCGCCGCTCTGGTGCATGAGCTGGCGAACACGACCACCGCCGTGCTCATGAATGCACAGGTCCTGGGATGGAAATTGCCTCCCTACAGCCGATTGAAACGTCCGCTGCGGGAAATCGAGCGCAACGCGCAGCGTGGCAGTGAATTGATGAAGTGCCTGTTACGCCGGCTGGGGACAGATGGAACGGACCCGGCGAACGAACCGAGGCGATGCGTGCAGGACCGCGGGTTGAGGTTGCTCGATACGGTGACGGCCCAGGAGCCACGGGTTGACTCCGGGAGTGCGGAGAATCTGCCGCCCCGGACGAATTCCCGCCTGGCTCCTGGTCTTTTCTCCATACCGGAAGTTGAACTCACATCACCATGTGACGGTTGTACTAGTACGTTTCCCAAAAAGGGATGATGGTAATGAGTACGAAAGCCCAAATCAATTCCGCGCCGCCACTTGGGGGCGAGCTCGCCGGAGAAGGGATGTCGCACGTGCATGCCGTTGAGACAGTGGCAGTTAGCGAACCGATTTGCAAGACCAATGGACTGAACCTGTTGATCGTCGACGATGAGCGCTCCATGCGGGAGTCTTGCCGGGAAGTCGCCCGCTCGCTGGGGTTTAACAGCCGGGTGGCGGACACCCCGGAACACGTTTATCAGGTCCTCGAAACCAGCAGTACGGATGTCGTGCTGCTCGATCTTCGTCTGCCGGGCAACAGCGGTCTGGAGGTTTTGCGCGAGATCAAGCAGCGCCGTCCCGATAACCTGGTGATTGTCATGACTGGCTTTGCCACGGTTGAATCGGCGGTGCA
Organism: Acidobacteriaceae bacterium; assembly: GCA_003135475.1. Lineage (GTDB taxonomy): Bacteria > Acidobacteriota > Terriglobia > Terriglobales > Acidobacteriaceae > Bog-257. Next base: position 39 of record PLBW01000099.1, on the reverse strand, counting down.
GGCGATGAAGCTGGGGGCCTACGATTACGTCACCAAACC